>DATFRS010000151.1:0-8319 GCA_035263065.1 Rhodanobacteraceae bacterium | reverse complement strand
CTATCTCGGCCGCGAGGTGCCGTTCGACGTCGCGATCATCGACCTCGGACTGCCCAAGCTTTCCGGCATGGATCTCGTCAAGCAGCTCCGCGAAGCGGGGCAGCGCTGCCCGATCCTGATCCTGACCGCGCGCTCGAGCTGGCAGGACAAGGTGCTCGGCCTCAAGAACGGCGCCGACGACTACCTCGTGAAGCCCTTTCACGTCGAGGAGCTGCTCGCGCGCCTGAACGCGCTCGTGCGGCGCGCGAGCGGGTGGTCGCGGCCGCTGCTCGAATGCGGGCCGATCACGCTCGACACGACCGCGCAGACCGTCAGCGTCAACGGCCAGCCGGTCGACCTCACGAGCTACGAGTACAAGGTGCTCGAATACCTGATGCTGCACGCCGGCGAGCTCGTCTCGAAGGCCGACCTCACCGAGCACATCTACCAGCAGGATTTCGACCGCGACTCGAACGTGCTCGAGGTCTTCATCGGCCGCCTGCGCAGGAAGCTCGACCCCGACAACGCGATCAAGCCGATCGAGACCGTGCGCGGCCGCGGCTACCGCTTCGCGCTCGAGCGGACCGATACGACGGGCACCGAAGCGGCCCCTCAGCCCCAGGAAGGGAGCCAAAGCAACGGCACCTGATCGACAATCCGCGGCGTGGCCCGCCCGCTGTCCCTGCAAGCGCGTTCCCTGGCGGCCGCGAGCTGCGTGCTTGCGGCCTTCCTTGGCCTCGCCTTCTTCGCGCTCGATCGCGCGTTCTACGAGGCCGCCGAGAGCGCGCTCCGCGAGCGGCTGCAGGGCTACATCTTCGCCTACCTCGCAGCGTCCGACACGACGCGGTCGGGCGTCCTGATCCCGCCCGAGGTCGGCCCCGACCCGCGCTTCGACCGCCCGGCGCAGACCGGCCTCTACGCCGGCATCATCGGCGACAAGATCAACGGCACGAAGAACGATCAGTGGCGCTCGCCGTCGGCGGCCGATCGCGACCTGCCGTTCAAGGAGGAGCTCCGCGCCGGCGTCGTCAGCTTCAGCGGCCCGGTGCACACGACCGAGGGCGACCTTTTCGTGCTCGCGCAGGGCGTCGACTGGAACGCCGACACGCAGAAGAAGGAAGACCTGCACCTGACGTTCTACGTCGCCGAGGACGTGCACGGCCTCAGCGAGCAGGTCGAGGTCTACCGGCGCACGCTCGCGATCTGGCTCGGCGGCATCGGCATCGTGCTGCTGTTGCTGCTGGTCGCGGTGCTGCGCTGGAGCCTCGCGCCGCTGCGCAAGGTCGTGGCCGATCTCGCGCGCGTCGAGCGCGGCAGCCAGGATCATCTCGGCAGCGCCTATCCGACCGAGCTTTCGGGCCTGACGACCAGCCTCAACAGCTTCATCGACGCCGAGCGCGATCGCCTGAAGCGCTATCGCAACACGCTGTCCGACCTTGCGCACAGCCTCAAGACGCCGCTTGCGGTCATGCGCAGCCAGCTCGAGTCCGGCGAGGAGGGCGAGAACCTGCGCTGGACGGTGCTGGAGCAGGTCGGCCGCATGGACGAGATCGTCGCGTATCAGCTGTCGCGCGCGGCGACGTCGGGCCACCAGACCTTCGCCGCACCGCTGCCGATCGAGCCGTACGCCGAGGAGATCGTGCGCAGCCTCGAAAAGGTCTACGCGCACAAGGGCGTGCTCTGCGAGTTCGACATCGCGCCCGACGCGCGCTTCCACGGCGATCAGGGCGATCTGCTCGAGCTTCTCGGCAACCTGCTCGAGAACGCGTTCAAGTGGGGCCAGCGCCGCGTGCTGCTCAGCGCGAGCGTGATCCCGGGCGGCACCGGCCGGCGTGCCGGCATGGAGCTCGTCGTCGAGGACGACGGCCCCGGCCTTCCGGAGGAGAACATCGAGCACCTCCTGCAGCGCGGCGTGCGCGGCGACGAGCGCGTGCAGGGCCACGGCATCGGTCTCGCGATCGTGCAGGACATCCTGCGCGCCTACAAAGGCGATCTCAGCGTGACGGAGTCGCCGACGCTCGGCGGCGCGCGATTCGCGGTGCGCTTCGGCCCGCGCTGATCAGTGCGCCGCGATGATCCGCTCGACAGCGGCGACGAGCCGCTCGCGGACCTCGTTTTCCGCATAGCGGTCGAGCACGTAGCGGCGCCCCGCGTCGCCGAGGCGCGTGCGCTCGGCCGCGTCGAGCTTCAGCACGCGCTCCATCGCCGCCGCGAGCTCGTCGACCGTGCGGTAGTGGAACCCGGCGCCCGACCGCTCGATGTGATCGTGCAGCACCTCGCAGCGCCCGTTGACGATGACCGGCGTGCGCTGCGCCATCGCTTCGAGCGTGACGATGCTGAAGCTTTCGTATTCGCTCGGCAGCACGAACGCCGCCGCGCCGGCCATCAGCGCGAGCTTGCGGTGCTCGTCGACGAAGCCGAGGAACTCGATGTCCGGGTGCTTCGGTAGATTCATGTTGTCGACGCCGGTGAGGACGAGCTTCGCGTCGATGCGGCTTCGCTTGCGGAGCTGCAGGAACGCGTCGACGAGCTCGTGGCAGCCCTTGCCCTGCTCGATGCGTCCGCTGTAGAGGAAATACGGCACGTCCCGGCGCTCGGGCTCGGTCGACTCGGTGTGCTCGACGGCCATGCCGATGACCTCGCCGTCGTCGCTGCCCCAGAGCCGCGACGCGACGCGCTGTTCCGAATCGGTCAGCCAGATCCGATGGCGCGTCGCGCCGTAGCGCTGGGCGAAGACGCGCAGGTACGCCGGCGGTTCGTCGTGCAGCGTCGGCACGAGGATCGCCTTCGCCGCCGGCACTTCGCGGATGCCGAAATACGTCGTCGGATAGAGATACGTGCAGAACACGATCGCGTCGAACGCGGCGCCGTGCTCGGCGAGATACGCGTGCAGCGCGGGGCAGTACGGGCCCTGGAAGCGGATGAACTCGTCCTCGAGCGCTTCGCGCCAGTAGGTCTGCCCGGCGCCGGTGCCCTCGCGCGTCGGATGCACCTCGCGCATGAGGCGCGCGTGCAGCTCGAACCAGTAGCCTTCGCGCGTGATGTCGACCGGAAAGCGCCGCACCGGAATTCCCTCGCGCGGCGTCACGCCGGGCGGAAGGTCGTTCTTCCAGTGCATGTAGTCGCTCGCGGTCGAGCTCAGGATCTCGACGTCGAAGCGGCTCGACAGGAGCCGCGCGTACTGCCACGCGAGCGCCTCGGAGCCGCCGACCACCGACTCGTGGCAGCGCTGCACGACGATCGCGACGCGCTTCATGCGAAGCGCTCCATCACGCCGGCGAGCCCCGCGACCAGCGCATCGGTCGCGAAGACATCGTGCATGCGCGCGAGCCCGCGCTCGCGCAGCGCGCGGCGCAGCCCCGCGTCGCTCCGCAGCCGCGCGACCGACGCCGCGTAGGGGTACGGGTCCGGCGAATCCCAGACGAGGCCCGCATCCGCCGTGGTCGAAGCGACCGCGCCCGCGCCGTAGGCAACGATCGGCGTGCCGAGCGCCATCGCCTCCGTGAGCGGCACGCAGAAGCCTTCGTGCGCGCTGAGGCTCACCAGCGCGTCGGCGACGAGGTACGCGGCCTTCAGCTGGCCATCGTTGACGTCGCTCAGGAAGTGCACGGCCTCGGTGAGGCCAAGATCGTCGATGCGCGCACGCACCGCGCCCGTGTAGCGCGCGAGGCGCGGGTCCGCGCGGCCGACGATCAGGAGCCGCGCGTCCGCGTCGTACGCGCGGCGATACACGGCGAACGCATCGACGAGGTCGAGATGGCCCTTGTTCGGCGCGATCCGCCCGACGCTGAGCCACGTGCCCGATCCGTCGCGATAGCGATCGAGCAGCGCGAGGTCCGCATGCGTGTGCAGGAGGCGGTCGATGCGATGGAACGGCGGCAGCACGGCCGTGCGCGATGCGTCGACGCCGGCCGCGAGGAAGTCCTCGACGTTGAACGGCGAGTCGCCGAGATAGAGCTCGCAGCCGAGCGCGGCGAGCGGCTCGATCTCGGCGCGTCCCGACGCGCACGCGCCGACGTACTCCTGCGAATAGCCTTCGAAGAAGCTCGCCGGCGTGATGTTGTGATAGCGCACGATGCGCCGGCAGGCTAGCCCGCGCAGCAGCGGCAGCCCCGGCGGCCAGCCGAACGAGAAATGGTAGATGACGAGATCGTCGGGCTTCGCGACGAAGTCCGCGAGCGCGGCGGGCTTGGCGGTGACGCCGACATGGCCGATCGTCGTCTGCGCGAATACGCGCACGGTGTGCCCGAGCTTTTCGAGCGCAGCCGCCATCTCCAGTGCGTCGGCGCCGACCGCATCCTTGTCGCTCAGCACCGGAACGAGAATGCCGATATTCACGTGCGCGTCGCGACCAGGACCCGTCCCGCGGGCAGCTCGAGCGTCGTCGCATCGAAGCCGGCGCCGGCCAGCCTGTCCGTCGTCACGGCGTCGGCTGCGCCGATCAGGAGACAGCCGCCCGCCTTGACGGTCCGCCGTGCCTCGCGCAGGAGCTCGATCGACGCGGCGATCCGCTCGGGCGAAGGCATCGTCAACCCGTCGAGCGATGCGTCCGCCGTGCGCGCGAGGAGCGTCGCCGGATCGCCGAGCGTGACATCGAGCCCGTTCTCGCGCGCATCGCGGTGAAGCGCCGCGTTGGTTTCGATCGAGCTCGCCTTGAACCCGCGCGCGGCGAGCTCGGCGAGCCAGTCCGAGCCGCCGCACACATCGACGATCGTCGCGCCACGCGGAAGGCGGCGAGCCGCTTCGTCGGCCCACGCCCGCAGGCGCTCCGCACGTTGCGCATCGCGTGCGCGTGCGTGACGAACGATCGCCGCCTCGGTCTCGTCGTTCGCGGCGCGCCGCTCGGCCTGCGCGCTTTCGATCGAGCCGATCGCCTTGCGCACTTCGGTGGTCCAGTGGTTCATCGTGAGCGCGAGCTGGCTGAGCTCGACGACGCCGGCGTGAAGGCCCGCGACATGCCGGTGCAATTCGGCCGTGGATCGTTCGTTCTTCGCGAGCCGCTCCGAAAGCTCCGCGACCGCGCTCGCGAGGTCGACGCGCGTCGCGTCGATCAGTGCGCGCAGCTCGACGTCGCGCGCTTCCGCCTCGCGCAATCCCTTCGTCGTCTCGCCGAAGCGCACCGCGAGCGAGGCTTCGGTCGCGCGCTGGTAGCGCACGAGATGCGGCAGCGACGCGAACGCCGCGACGTATCGCACGATCGTCCCGACGATCGGCAGGCGGCCCAGCTTGGCAAAGAGATAGCGCGACCTCAGTCCCGCAACGTCTACGGCGTGCCGGCGGCCTTCTTCCGAATAGCGCAGGTCGCCGAGCACCTCGATCTTGCCGGCGCCCGCGCCGAGCGCCGCCATCTGCCGCGCGAAGCCGTCCGCGTCCGGCGCACGGCGCAGGATCGCTCGATACGCCTGGTCGACGAAATCGGGTCCCGCGTGCTGTGCCAGCGCGGCGATCGTCACGTGCGCGGCGCCGTCGGGAAGCTCGCCCGCGCCGCCGGTGTAGGGCTTGCGCTCGGGCAACGGCGTCCGCTGCCGCACTGCTTCGGCGTCCGCTCGGATCTCCGACCTGATGCGGTCGAGGGGTTCTTCGGGTTCGGAATTCACTGCGGGCTGCTTCTGCGCGGGATGGCGCGGGCGGCGGACGCGCCGGGATGGCGGTCGCCGTCGTCCCCGGGCGCGCCGATCGGAATGATGCCATACGAGCGCGCGGTGCCGATATCGATGAGCGCGTAATCGGGGCCGTGGCGGCGGTCGAAGCGGGCGGCGACGCGGCGCCAGCGCGCAAGGCCCGCGCTGCGCGCGGCCTCGAAGTTGGCCGCGTCGTCCGCGGCGCGAGCGCCGAGCAGCGTCGTCTCGAGGAACTCGACGCGATCGCCGTCGGCGTGGTAGCCGACGAAGGCGTGGCCGGGCACCAGTACGAGGAACGCCGGCATGCCGATGCGCTCCATCACCGATGCGATCAGCACGCTGCCGTCGAGGCAGTTGGCGCGGCGCTCGTTCCAGACATCGCCGATGAGGCGCACGCGCTGGCTGTAGACGGCCGGCCCACGGCTCAGCGCGGGATCGCCCGCCGCATAGCGCAGCCCGTGGCGCGTCAGCGTGGTCCAGATCGCGCGCGCCTTGCGCACGCTGTCGCCGGCGTCGGCGGCCGGACGGTCGAAGGCGTCGTCGAAGGCGCGCGCGTCGGCGACGATCGTGTCGACGACCGGATCGCGCGGATTGACGTACGCGGCGAACACCCAGCCGAGATCGATGCGCTCGCGGCCCTCGCGCACGAAATACAGCGCATCGTCGAGCGGATGCACGCGCGCCTGGATCTCGCGCGTTTCGGGCAGGAGGCCGCTCGTTTCGAGCGTGACCTCGACGGCCTGCCGGCTCGGCGACTTCAGGCTGCGCAGCCAGTCGACGTTCCAGTCGAGCCGCGGGCGGAGCTCGATCGTCGCCCGGGCGTCGATGTCCGCTTCGACGATCGACGCCGAGCGCAGGCCCGATGTGCGCACGATGGCGCGCAAGTGATGCGGCTCGTCGTCGCCGCGGATGCGCACGATGACGAGACCATTGCCCGACGCGGACGACTTCGGCGCCGCCTGCGAGAGATCCAGCACCGGAAAGAGCTCGCCCTCGGGCGCGATTTCGACGCTCCAGTCGAGCGCGGCCGCGCCGGCCCGGAGCGCGGCGAAGAGGCCGCAGAGCAGCACGGCGATGGGCAGCGGGAGGGGTCGGCGGCGGCGGGGCGCGCAGGTTGCCACGAGCGGCATCGGGCGACTATCGTTGCGCGCGCCGCTGTCTGTCCAGCCCCGGCCTTTGCGCGCTCGCCGCCGGGATCATCCGGGTCAACGCATCTTCTGAGGAGCCACCATGCGCCTAGCCGTCGTTTCCGTCCTGACCGCGCTCGCGCTCGCTGCCTGCGGGCAGTCCGAGCAGCCCGCGACGCCCGCCGCGAAGCCGGCCGCGCCGGCGGCCAATGCGCCCGCCGCACCGGCCGCGCCCGCCGCCGCGATGGCGAAGGGACCGCCGCCGGAAGGCGATTGCGGCGACCAGAGCGCCGTCGCGGCCGATCAGCGCGTCGCCAACACGGCGAAGTGGAGCACCGCGAGCGAGCAGGACAGCTTCGCGTTCGACGTCTATCGCGGCGACTCCGAGAAGGGCGAGTTCGCGAAGATCAACAAGGATCCGATCCTCGGCGCCGGCACGACCGACGAGACGCACAAGTACGAATACCGCGACGACTCGATCGATCCGTGCAAGGACTACTGGTACTACGTCGAGAGCACCTCGACGAAGGGCGTGCACGAGAAGTTCACGCCGACGTTCCACGCGCCGGCCAAGCGTCGCGCGCGCGGCAGCGCGGGTTGATCAGCGCGACGATGACGCGATGAACGCCGCCGCCTCGGGCGCCGCACCGGCGCGCTTGAAGGCGGCGGGCGTCGTCGCGGGGCTCTTCGTCGTCGCGCAGGCGCTGCTCTGGTTCGCCTATTACGGCGGCGGCGCGAAGCGGCTCATCGGCGACGAAGAAAGCTATCAGGCGTTCGCGCTCGCGATCCTCGGCGGCGGGCCGTGGATGCCGAGCACGATCTGGCCGCCGCTGCAGTCGCTCTTCATCGCGGCGATCTACGCCGTCGCCGGCGTGCACGTCGTCGCGGTGCAGGTCGTGCAGTGCGCGCTCTTCGTCGGTTGCGCCGTGCTGCTGCGTGCGATCTGGCGCGGCACCGGCGGCAGCGTACGCGCGGCGAATAGCGCCGCCGCCATGTTCGCGGCGCGCACGCCGCCGCCGAGATCGCGCCAGATGCCGCGCAGCAGCCACGCGCAGCCGACGAAGAGCAGGGTCTGCACGAGCTCTGCCGCGAGCACGTGCACGCCGAACGTCGCATAGATTGCCGCGAGGAACAGCGACTGCAGCGGCGGCCAGATCGTGCTCGGCATCCACGGCCCGCCGCCGAGGATCGCGAGTGCGAACGCCTGATAGCTTTCCTCGTCGCCGATGAGTCGCTTGGCGCCGCCGCCGTAATACGCGAGCCAGAGCAGCGCCTGGCCCGCGACGAATAGCGCGATGACGAGCGCCGACGCCGTCGTCCAGCGCGCGCGACGGACGGCGGTCATCGCCGTGTCGGCTGTCCGTTACTGGCCCGCTGCGGGCGGCGCGCTGCCGCGAGGGCGGCGCTTCGCCGGCGCGTGGAACACCGGCGTGAACTTCTCCTTGACGCCCTTCGTCGACGTGCTCTCGACGTAGTACCAGTAGTCCTTGCACGGAACGATCGTGTCGTCGCGGTACTCGTACTTGTGCGTCTCGTCGGTCGTGCCGGCGCCCATCAGCGGCATCTTCGTGATCTTCGTGAACTCGCCCTTC
>DATFRS010000150.1:0-2029 GCA_035263065.1 Rhodanobacteraceae bacterium | reverse complement strand
CGCGCGCGGCGAGCTCGAGCGCGCGCACGCGGAGATTTTCCGGGAGCTGATCGACCGGCGTCGTGAGGAGCGCCTGCGCCTGCGCGGCATCGCCGTGCTTGAGCGCGATTTCCGCGTCGAGGAGGTCGAGCCGGATCTGCTCGTTGCCGTGCAACCTGCGGCGCTTCAGATCGCCGAGCACGTGCGCGGCGCCTTCGAGATCGCCCGCTTCGCGCAGCGACTCGGCCGCGCGCAGGCGATAGTGCGCGGCGGCATCGCCGCCCGACGATTCGGCGAGCGCCGTGAACGCGGCGGCGGCCTGGTCGAGATCGCCGTTCTTGTACAGCGTCTCGGCGTGCGCGGCGTCGGCCGACGTCGCCGGTTCCTGCTCGGGCATCGTCACGCAGGCGCCGAGCACGAGCGCGAGCAATGCGGCGGCCGGCCAGCGCGCGGCGCGGGTCGGTTCCTTCCATGAGATCGCGGGCGAGGCCATCGCCGCATGATAGCGGATCGGCCTGACGCCGCCCGTGCGCCGGGCGGCATCCGCTATGCTCGTGCGACGACAAGGAGGCAGCATGGCCGCGGGCCGCCTGTGGGTCATCGCGACGCCGATCGGCAACCTCGACGATCTTTCGCCGCGCGCCGCCGAGGTGCTGCGCACGGTGGCGCTCGTCGCGGCGGAGGACACGCGGCACAGCGCGCCGCTGCTCGCGCGCGTCGGCAGCACCGCGCGCACGATCGCGCTGCACGAGCACAACGAACGCGAGCAGGCCGCGCGCATCGTTGAAGCGATCCTCGATGGCAAGGACGTTGCACTTATCGCAGACGCCGGCACGCCGCTGATCAGCGATCCCGGTTTCCGTCTCGTGCGCGCGGTGCGCGAAGCGGGCTCGATCGTGTCACCGGTGCCGGGTCCGTGCGCGGCGATCGCGGCGCTCTGCGTCGCCGGATTGCCGAGCGACCGCTTCGCGTTCGAAGGCTTCCTGCCGGCGAAGTCGGCCGCGCGCAGGGAACGCATGCAGGCGCTCGCCGCGGAGATGCGCACGCTGATCTTCTACGAGTCGAGTCATCGCATCGTCGAGTCGCTCGCCGATGCCGTCGCGGTGTTTGGCGTCGCGCGCGAAGGCGTGCTCGCGCGCGAGCTGACGAAACTCTTCGAAACCGTGATCGCGGCGCCGCTCGGCGAGATCGCCGCGCGCGTCGACGCCGATGCGAACCAGCAGCGCGGCGAGTTCGTGCTGCTCGTCGCCGGCGCCGCGGACGCCGACGCGGACGCGGCGCTCGCCGAAGGCCGTCGCGTGTTCGCATTGCTGCGCGACGAACTGCCGCCCGCGAAGGCCGCCAAGCTCGCCGCCGCGATCACCGGCGCGCCGCGCAAGGCGCTCTACCGGGCCGACTGACACGCTAGAATGCGCGTGGAGCTGGCCAGGCAGCCGCGTCGCACCCGTTGCGCCGAGGAAAGTCCGGGCTCCATAGGGCAGGGTGCCAGGTAACGCCTGGGCGGCGCGAGCCGACGGAAAGTGCAACAGAAAGCGAACCGCCGATGGCTCCGCAAGGAGATCAGGCAAGGGTGAAAAGGTGCGGTAAGAGCGCACCGCGCGCGGGGCCAACGCCGCGCGGCACGGCAAACCCCACCCGGAGCAAGACCGAATAGGGGAGCCATGGCGCGGCCCGCGTCGCTCCCGGGTAGGTTGCTCGAGCCTTGCGGCGACGCAGGGCCTAGAGGAATGGCTGCTCACGACAGAACCCGGCTTATCGGCCGGCTCCACGTTCGAAGGTAAAGACGGCACGTTCGCGTGCCGTCTTTCTTTTTGCCGAAGTACACTCGCGCGCATCGCCGCCTCGCACGGATTCGGAGGGGAATATGCGTTCTCGCATTGTCCGATGGCTGCTCGCGTCGTTCGTTCTCGCATCGACCTGCGTGTCCGCGGTCACGTTGAATCCGCGCGGCATCGGTCAGGTCCTGATCTATCCGTATTACACCGTCAATCGCGGGCAGGACACGCTGGTGTCGCTCGTCAACACGGCGTCGATCGCGAAGCTCGTGCGC
>DATFRS010000149.1:0-4838 GCA_035263065.1 Rhodanobacteraceae bacterium | reverse complement strand
GTGTTCGGCATCCTCGTGCTGGCGACGATCGGCCGCAAGATGGCCGAGCTTTCCGGACGCAGCCGCAGCCGCGACAGCGGCGGCATCGTCGTGTTCGGCATCGCGCTGTTCGCGATCGGCTACATCGGCGTCGTGCTCGCGCGGCTGATCAAGGCGTCGATCTCGCGCCAGCGCGAATTCCTCGCCGACGCCTCGGCCGTGCAGTTCACGCGGCAGACCGACGGGATCGCCGGTGCGCTGAAGAAGATCGGCGCGCTCGCCGAAGGCTCGCAGCTTGCCAACAGCGAGACCGAGGAAGTTGCGCACATGCTGTTCGGCGACGGCGTCGGCTATTCGGATCTCTTCGCGACGCATCCGCCGCTGAAGGAACGCATCCGCCGGCTCGATCCGGCGTTCAAGGATTCCGAGCTCGCCGAAGTCGCCGCCGCGTGGACGCAGCCCGTGCTCGTCGCCGACGCCGCGGACGACGATCCCGATCTCTCGATCTCGGGCTTCGCGCCCGCGGGCGCGCGCCCGCACGCGGCGCGCGAGCGCAACGTCGCGCTGCCGCCCGCCGATGCGAGCGTCGCGCTCGCGCCGGCGGCCGTCGTCGCGCAGGTCGGCCAGCCCGGTCGCGACGATCGCCGCGCGGCCCAGACGATCGGCACGACGATTCCGGACGTGCTGCGCGAAGCCGCCTACAAGCAGGAGCAGGCCGCGCCGCTGATCTTCGCGCTGCTGCTCGACGCGCGCGCGGACGTGCACGCGAAGCAGATGGAGGCGCTCGCCGCGCGCTACGACGCCGGCGCGTGCGCGCTCGCCGAATCGCTTGCGACGCAGGCGGCCGCGCTGCATCCGATGCTGCGCCTCCCGCTCGCCTCGCTCGCGTTTCCTGCGCTGCGCCGCCGTCCGCGTCCGCAGCTCGCGACGTTCATGCAGGCGCTGCACGCGCTGATCGATGCCGACGGCCGCGTCGATCTCGGCGAGTATTGCCTCGCAAAGCTCATCGCGGTGCAGGTCATCGAGGCGCTCGCGCCGGCGAACGCGCGCGCGATCGGCCGCGTCAAGCTGCCCGAGGCGTCAGCAGAGCTCGCCGCGCTGCTCGCGATCGTCGCGCGCTACGGTCACGACGACGATGCCGCGGCGAACCGTGCATTTCTCGCGGCGATCGACATCGCGCTGCCGGGCCGGGCGTTGCAGTATGCGCCGCCGCAGGATTGGATCGCGGCGCTCGACGCCGCGCTGCCGAAGCTCGATCGGCTCGCGCCGGCGGGCAAGGAAGTCGTGATCGGCGCGCTCGTGCGTGCGATCGGCGAGGACGGCGTCGTCAGCGTCGCCGAAGCCGAGCTCTTGCGCACGATCGCTGCCGCATTGCACTGCCCGCTGCCGCCGCTGCTCGCGAATGTGCGCTGATTACGCGATTAACGCGTCTTTACACTCCTTTTCGTAGACTAACTGTTGCCGTTGCGGCGGCGACGATTTACGGTGGTTGCGTACTGCGCTGTCCCGAAGTGCGCTTCTGTAACAAAGGTTGCAATGAATTCGCTGGTCTATCCCCGGCGCGCGAACGATGAGCTGCTGACCGGGCCGAATCTGCGCCTGCGTATCGGCGAGCACGTGATCGATACCGGCGCGCTGCGCGTCGTGACGCGTCCCGAGCTTCCGCGCCTCACCAGCAAGGCTGTCGCGGTGCTGGTCGAGCTCGTGCGCGACGTCGGCCAGACGGTGACGCGCGATGCGCTGCTCGACCGCGTCTGGACCGGCCGCTTCCCGACGCCGGACGTGCTCACGCAGGCGGTGAAGGAGCTGCGCCGCGCGCTCGGCGACGACACCAAGCCGCCGCAATACATCGAGACGATTCCGAAGGTCGGGTACCGGCTGATCGCGCCGGTGCTGGTGCTCGACGGTCCCGAGGGCGGCATCGTCGCGGAGAGCGACGTCACGCAGGTCGCGATCGGTGATTCGCTCACCGCGAACGACGCGCCCGCGATGCCGCCGCCGCCGCGCGCGCGCACCTGGCTTCTCGTCGCCGGTGCGCTCGTGCTCGTGTTCGCGGCCGTTGCGATCGCGCTGCTCATCGATCGCGTACGCACGCCGGAAGTCGCGGCCGCGCCGGCGACGTGGAAAGTCGGCGCCGTGCGCGCGATCACGTCCGATCAGGGCGCCGAGCGCCGGCCGCAGCTGTCGCCGGACGGCACGCGCGTCGCGTTCGCCGTCGCCGATCCCGGCAATGCGCCGACGCGCGTGGTCGTGCGCTCGATCGAGCCCTCGCAGCTCGTGCGCATCTCGGCCGGCGGCGCCGACTACGAATCGATGCCGTCGTGGTCGCCCGACGGCACGCGCATCGCCTTCGAGCGTGCGTCCGAGACGCGCTGCGCGATCTACGTCGCGTCGAGCCTCGGCGGCGACGAGCGCGAAATCGCGCCGTGCCGCGACTACAACGTCAGCTACTACGACTGGACGCCGGACGGGCAGGGCCTGCTCACCGCGCAGAGCGCCAAGGGCGACAGCGGCGATCTCGCGCTGGTCAAGCTCGATCTGGACAGCGGCAACAAGGAATTCCTCAAGTACGCGCACACCGGCAAGGACCAGGATCTCGAGCCGCACTACTCGCCGGACGGCCGCTTCATCGCGTTCCGCCGCGGCGTCGCGCCGTACAGCGATCTCTACGTGATGGCCGCCGACGGCGGCGACGTGCGCCAGGTGACGCACATCGCCTCGCGCATCCGCGGCCACACGTGGTCGCGCGACGGGCGCGCGCTGATCTTCGCGTCGAACTTCGGCGGCGCAATGGCGCTCTACGCCGTCGACGTGAAGACCGGCGCGACCGAGCCGCTCGGCATCTCGCCGGCCGAATATCCGAGCGCGTCGCACGAATCGGACGCCGTCGTCTACGAGATTCCGCGCACGCAGAACCAGCTCGCGGTCGTGAACCTCGACAAGAGCACGCCGCCGACGCGCACGCTCGCGCCGTCGACGGGCAGCGACTACGCCGCAACGCTGTCGCCGTCGGGCGATCGCCTCGTGTTCGTGTCCGATCGCAGCGGGCAGCTCCAGCTCTGGCTCTACGACTGGGCGAGCGACGCCGCGACGCCGCTGACCGAGGACGCCGACACGCCGGTGTTCTGGCCGCGCTGGAGCGCCGACGGCAAACGCATCGTCGCCGTGCAGCTCCACGGCGACGGCTCGCGCCAGCTCATCGAGATCGACGTCGCTAGCCGCCGCCAGCGCGCGCTGTCGCAGCCCGACGAGAACATCCTGTTCGGCGGCTACGGCCCCGATCCCGATTCGTACCTCTTCGCGATCGGCGCGTCGGGCCGCAGCAACGAGCTCGTGCTCGTCAGCCACCCGCGCGAGGCGGGCGAATCGCGCAAGGTCATCGAGTCCGGCATCGCATTCGCGCAGGTCGATGCGCGAGCCCGCGCGATCTACTACACGACGAGCGACGGCGAAGGCCTCTACCGCTACGCGATCGACGACGGCGCGAAGCGCTTCGTCAGCCCGGACGTGTCGTCGGTGACGACCAACGGCTGGCGCGTCGTCGACGGACATGTCTGGTATGTGACAGGCGTCGAGGTGAAGCCCGTCGTGCTGCACGATCTCGATCCCGAGACCCGCACCGACACCGAGCTCGGCCGACTCGACATCACGCTGAAGGACGTCAACTTCTCCGTCATGCCGGAACGCAAGTCGCTCGTCTTGTCCGAGATCGGCACCGAGGACACCGACGTCGGCATGTTCACGCTGACGCGCGCGGGCTCGCCCTAGCCGCGATTTCGCGCAATTTCCGTCACGTTCTCCGGATTTCCCCGCAACCCGCCGCGCGATACCCCCGCGCATACTCGCATCGCCCTCCAATGGGCAGATGTGTCACAGCATCGAAGTGCGAAACCCTCGGCGACCACCAGGATCGGGACCCTGGTAGTCGCCCTTTTTTTTTCGTCATCCCGGCGAAAGCCGGGACCCATTTTTATCTTGCTCTGTTCCTTGCTTTGGCGACACCGCCACCAAAGGCACAAAGTCAAATGGATTCCGGCTTTCGCCGGAATGACGACGTGGGTTGTTGTCGCATTACCTACCGATCGAACCGCTTCGCCACCAGCGAAATCGCGGGCCCCAGCAACAGCACGTGCACCGCGAAGTCCGTCGCCGTCGTGAGCGGCTTCGACTGGAAGTGCGGCGCCGCCGAGAGCGGCAGCACGATGTAGTTCATCGTGAGCCAGATGCCGACGCCGAATGCCATGCCGCACGGATACGGACGCTCGCGCAGGAGCGCGAAGCGTCGGCGCGCGGCGTAGAAGATGCCGGCGGCGACGATGAGGATGCCGAAGTGCGAGAGGAAGCCGATCGTCGCGGACTGCCAGCCCATCTCGAACGACGCCTTGCCGAACCAGCCGCTGCCGATCGACTGGAAGATGCGCACCGGCGGAATCTTGTTGACGAGGCCGTGGTACGTGCACGCATAGGTGAGATCGATCGCGCCGGACAGCAGGCCGCCGAGGAACACCGGTGCGAACCAGCGCGGTGACGGGGACGGGGCAGTCGTGGCGTTCATGGGATCTCCAGTTAGGATCAGGGCGCGCACTGCGCGAGGGGCAGCTTGACGACCTGCACGACGTCGCCGCTCGCCTCGTCCTCGATGAAGGCGACGACCGACGATTTCGCGGCGTCGAAGCCCGGCGGCGGATCGAGCGCGACCTGTGCGCGCGGCGGCTCGAGCGGCCCGGCGAAATCGCGCACGACCGCGTCGTGCGCGAGCTGCCGGCCCTTGTTCTCGCCGGCGCTGACGCTGCTGCTGAGGTCATTCTCGGTCAGCGCGACGTAGAGGCGATGGCGCTTCGCGTCGGCCGATTCGCTGC
>DATFRS010000148.1:0-8844 GCA_035263065.1 Rhodanobacteraceae bacterium | reverse complement strand
CAACCTGAGCCATGCGCGCAACCACGTGCTGATCGCCGTCGCGCGGCGCCAGCCACTCGGCGTCGACATCGAACGCGTCGACCGGCGCATCGAGATCGACGACCTCTCGCGCCGGTTCTTCTCGCTCGACGAAGGCGACGCGCTGGCCGAGGTGCCGGAGTCGCGTCGCCTCGCCGCGTTCATTCGCCTGTGGACCTGCAAGGAGGCCGTGCTGAAGGCGCTCGGGGTCGGCATCAGCTTCGGATTGGATAAAGCGTGTTTCCGGCTCGACGCGGAAGGCATGCCGGACGGCTTCTCCGAGCTCGCCGAGATCGCGGGGCCGCCGGCCGAGTGGCATGTCGCGCTCCTCGAACCCGCCTCCGGCTTCCTCGGCGCGCTGGCCTGGCGGGGCCCGCCGCGGCGGCTCCGGACCTTCCTCGCGACGCCGGTCGCCTGACGCCGAATCCGCGCCGCCGGTCGGGTTTTTCGACTTTTGTGAACGGGTGCCGCGTCGGCGCAACAACGACGCGATAGCTTCGCCGAAAACTCTGCCCAGACGAGGCTGCCGCGGCGCCGCGGTACCGCCCTATGTGGAAGTCGCTTCGCATCGGAGCCCTGCTAGCGCTCGCTGCGCTGGGCGCGCTCAAGCTCGCGCAGTACGCGGCTGCGCGCGGGCAGATGGAACGGCTGGCCGGCGCGCTCGCGCCGGCGATGAAACTCTCCTATGCGGACGTCAGCGGCGCGCTCGACGGCCGCATCACGCTGGAATCGCCGCGCCTCGAAGTCATGAGCGGTCCTGCCCGCGGCGCCGTGATCCGCGCCGATCGCGCGACGATCGAATCGTCGGGCGCGTTGTGGATGCTGGCGCGCATCGTGACCGGCGAAGCGGCCGTGCCGTCCGCGCTCGACGTGCACCTTTCGGGCGCCGCGTTCTCGCAGGAAGACGTCGACCGCTACGCGCGCGAAGGCTGGTTCGGTGCGTCGAGCCTCGTGCCGTTCGAAAGCGTCGGCTGCGATCCGGTCAGCGCGTTTTCTCCGCGCGACTACACGCGCATGGGCATGGCGCCGCGCCCGCGCGAGGACGATCTGCGCTACGCCTACGATGCGACGGCGCGCACGCTGCGCGCCGACGTCGTCTCGACCGCCTCCCCGTTCTCGACGATCAGCGCGCACCTCGAGCTTTCCGCGTTCGATCCGATGGCCTGGTTCGGCAGCGCGCGCGCCGCCAAGGCGCAGCGCATCGAGCAGTTCTCGCTGACCTATCTCGACGGCGGCTACCTCGCCAAGCGCAACCGCTTCTGCGCGCAGCTCACCGGCACCGATGCGGCCGGCTACGCGGCGCGCCACGTCGCAGCGGTGAAGACATTCCTCGACGCGCGCGGCGTCGGCGCGGGCGACGAAGTCGCGGCGCTCTACCGCAAGCTCGTCGCCGAAGGCGGCAGCGTCGAGCTGTCGAGCCTGCCCGAGGCCGCGTTCGTGCCGGCCGACTACGCGACGTTCGCGCCCGAGGACCTGCTGCGCCAGTTGAACGTCACGATGCGCGGCAACACCGCGCCGCCGATCCTGATGCGCCTCGCGTTCACGACGCCGTCGTCGAACCCGGTGCCGGTGGAGGAGGGCGAAGCCGTCGCCGTCGCCGACACGGTGCCGGTCGACGAAACGATCGGACCCCCGGCGCCCGAGCAGCAGCTCCCGGCCGTGCCGCCGCCGCTGCGCGAGACGCCGAAGAGCGAAGGCCTGCCGCTCCTGTCGGTGGCCAACGCGGCGGTCGTGCCGATCGAGGCACCGCGCGTCGAGCTGCCGCCCGCACCGCCGCCGTCGACCGGCGTGCTCGCGGTCGCGACGCCGCCCATCGAGACCGACACGGTCGTCTGGACGACCGACGCGCATCCGTCGGTCGATCCGCGCGACGCGGCGCAGGCGATTCCGGCAAGCGCGCCGCCGCCGCCGGCCGATTCGATCGCGGCGCTGGTCTGGCGCGCGCCGACGATCGAGCGCTTGCCCGAAAAACCCGTCACCGTGTCCGAGTACGTGTCGATCCCGACCGGCTCGCTCGGCAGCGTGATCGGCTCGCGCGTCCGGCTGACGACGGCGGGCGGCAAGCGTGTCGAAGGCCGCATCCGCACGATCGACGCCGGCGACATCGTCGTGCAGATCGTCCGCGACGGCGGCACCGCCGAAATGCACATCCCGTGGAACAGCGTCCGCGACGCGAAAGTGCGCCGCGCGGTCGCCCGCTGACCCCCGGCCACGTCGGCCTGCATTCAGCCCCAAACGGGCATACCCTTGTCGAAACGGCCCGGAAGCCGCCGTACGCGGCCTTCCCGGGCGCGGCTGCGACGGTCGGCTGCCAAGGGCCGTCTCAAGGTGCGACGTGACGAGCCAAACCGCCCTACGTTCGAGATCCGGATTCGGTCAGGAACTCGATCGCATCACTCTCGAACGCGCGCGCCGCGGCGACATGGACGCGTGCGCGTCGATCTACCGGCGGTACGGCACGGCCTGCTTCAACCTCGCCCTGCGCATTCTCGGCGAGCGCGCGGCGGCCGAGGACGTGGTCCAAGAGGTGTTCCTGAAAATGATCAACACGCTTCCGGGATTTCGCGGCGAGGCTCCGTTCGGAGTCTGGCTGAAGCGCATGACCGCCAACGCGACGATCGACACGTTGCGCGCGGGGCAGCGCTTCGCCGACGAGGACCCCGAAGCGCTGTTCGCCTCGATGGCGAGCCGCGCGGTCGATGCGGACGCACGCGTCGACGCGTGGTCGCTGCTGATGCGGCTCCCGCCCCGCGCGCGCGCGGTGCTGGTGCTGCACGAGCTCGAAGGCTATACGCACAAGGAGCTCTCGGAGCTGTTCGGACAGAGCGAGAGCTACTCGAAATCGATCCTGGCGCGCGCGCTGAAGAAGCTCGGCGACGCCGATCAACCCGTGAAGGACGAAGGAGCACTCGCAGCATGCGCGAGCAACCTTTGAACAACGAGACGCTGCATCCGGTGCTCGGCGAGCTGCCGGAATTCCAGCCGAGCGCCGATCTCTGGCCGCGCATCGCCGCCGCGCACGCGAAACGCGCGCGCACGCCGCGCCCGTATCGCTGGCTGGGCGCAGCGGCCGCGGCCGCAGCCGTCGTCGTCGCCGCGGTCGTGTACGTCCCGCGCACGCACACCGAGGCGGTCGTCGAGGGCCAGAGCGAATCGCAGAAGCTCGAGCGCGAATGGCAGTCGCTGTCGCCGGCCGCGGCGCGGCCGGCGGCCGGACTCGCGCGGCTGCACATGATCGACGCGGCGCTGCAGTCGGCCTACGACCGCGGCGCGCAGGCGGACGAGTTGAAGCCGTTGTGGAAGCAGCGCAACGACGCCCTGCGCGGGCTGATCCTGACCGTGCAGACCGATACGGTCACCCGCATCTGAGCGGCCGACGCCGCGCGATGCATTTTTGAATCGGCACATTTCGATGACACATTTCGAAGAGGCTCCGAAGATGGCAACCAAGAATCGAATTCAACTGCGCCCGACGGCCTTTGCGATCACGATCGCGATGCTGGCCGTGGCGGCCGGTGCCGCGCACGCCGCCGGCGAAGAGCAGGCGCTGACCGGCGTGTCGGCCGCGGCGGTGCACTCGAGCGCCGGCGCCGGCCTCACGGTCGAGCAGCGCCTGCGCGAAGAGCTCAGCGTCGTGATGATGGACCTGATCCAGAGCGGCGCGTTCGGCAACACGGCGCCGCAGCAGATCACGCTCGACGTCGACGCGCCGGCGCAGAAGGTCTCGAACCTCGGCCTCCTCGTCGACAGCAAGGCGAGCGCGGGCGACGGCCTGCACGTGCTGGCGGTGACGCCGGGCGGCAACGCCGAGCGCATCGGCATCCGCGCCGGCGACGTGCTCGTCGCGCTCAACGGCAACGCGCTGACCGCGAGCGAGAGCGCGGCGACGCTGCGCCAGACGGTCGACTCGCTGCCGGACGGCGGCCGCCTCGACTTCAACGTGCGCCGCGACGGCCGCACCGAGCGCATGGGCGGCTCGTCGGCGAGCATGTATCTCCCGGCGATGCACCTCAGCATCGGCGCCGGCACCGCGCTCGCGGCGAATACCGGCGGCAACGCGGCGGCACAGCAGGGCGGCTCGTACTCGAATCGTCCCAGCAACGACTTCTCGCAAGGCTGCGGCCGCATCAACGACTTCGACGTCGCACCGCGCGGACAGCGGCTGCACGCGGCGAAGATCATCGCGATCGACAACGTGACGCCGGGCCCGCACGGCTCGCAGGCGTATCGCGTGACCGTCGGTCCGCACACGGTCAAGGTCGCCGAGCGCATCGAGAGCCGCTACCTCGCGTTCAACGATCGCCAGCGCAACGCGCAGATCCAGGGCGGCTACAAGACGATCACGATCGACGTCGCGCCGAACACGACCTATCTCGTCGGCGCGCGCCTCAACGAGGACCAGCGCGACAACCCGAAGGACGGCGCGTACTGGGATCCGGTGATGTACCGCGAGGCTCCGGAAGAGTGCCGATAGCGTCATGATGCGTGACCGGTGAGCCGGTCACGCCACACGGGCCGGCCCGCGCGCTAAGCTTTCGCACATGCCGGCTTTCTCCTCGCAGCGCCTGCGCGCACTCGTGCTCGCGGCGGTGCTTTCCCCCGGAATCGGTTTCGACGCGGCGGCCATCGAGCTGCCCGACGATTTCCGTGCGGCCATCGAGCAGGGCATCGCCAACGGGCGCTACCAGAGCGTCGCGGTCGCGCTGCTCGATCGTGAGGAGAAGAGCGAATGGCTGCTCGGCGAAGTGGAGCAGGGCGGCGCGAAACCGGCGGCGACGGACGCGTACGAGATCGGCTCGACGACGCGCACCTTCACCGGCCTCCTGCTGGCGAAGGCGCTGCTCGACGGCAAGCTCCGTCTCGACGAGCCCCTCGGCAAGATCTTCTCCGACGTCAAGTTCGCCGATCGCCGTCTCGCTGCGGCGACGATCGGCGAGATCGCGACGCATCGCGCCGGCCTTCCGGCCGTGCCGTCGAATCTCTTTCCGCGCAATCTCGACGATCCCTACGTCGAGTACGACGCGGCGGCGCTGCGCGCGTATCTCGCGCACGCGTCGCTCGACAAGGACGTCGGCACGTATCGCTATTCGGATCTCGGCGTTGCGCTGCTCGGCGAGGCGCTTGCGCGCGCCTACAGGCAGGACTATCGAACCTTGATGGCGAGCCAGGTGCTCGTGCCGCTCGGTCTCACGGGCAGCGGGTTCGGCCAGGTGAAGAACCTCCTCGACGGCCACCGCAACGGCGAGCCTGCGGCGGCTTGGCAGCAGCAGGCGCTCGCGCCGGCCGCGGGCCTGCGCTCGACGCTGGCCGACCTCTCGCGGTTCGCGGCGGCGGAGCTTCGTCCCGACACGAGCACGCTGCGCGCCGCGATCCTGCTCGCACGCGAGCCGCGCGCGGTCGCCGGCGGCGGCGAGACGACGCTCGCGTGGCAGAGCGTGCCGGTGCAGTCGGACGGGCAGAACTGGCCGCTGCTCTGGCAGGCCGGCATGACCGGCGGCTTCTCGAGCTTCGTCGGTTTCCGCACCGACCGGCAGCGCGCGATCGTGCTGCTCGGCAACGCCGGCATCGATCTTTCCGCGCTCGGTCTCACGATTCTCGCCGACCGGCACGCACCGACGGCGCCGCCGAAGCTGCTGCCGCTCGTCGCGCCGGCGACGCTCGTCTACGCGGGGCTTTATCGATTCGACTCCGGCGCCGATCTCGTCGTGCGCTCGACGGCCGACGGCTTGACCGCGCAGATCACGGGCCTTCTGCCGCAGCCGATGGAAGCGTACGACGAGGATGCGTTCGAGCTCGGCAACGAAAACTCGCAGCTGACGTTCTGGCGCGAGCAGAGCACGATCGTCGGCGCGATCGTGCACCGCAACGGCGCGCACGTGCGTGCGCTCCGTCTCAGCGAAGGCGCGCCGACGCTGAAGCGCAACGCGAGCCCGCTCGGCGCCGACGCGCTCCGGCCCTACGGCGGCGACTACGCCCTCAGCCCTTCGGTGCGCGCGCGCGTCGTCGTCGCGCCGCCCGGCCTGCGCGTGCAGCTGACCGGCCGCGCGCCGACGTTCGTGCAGAGCTGCGCGGCGGATCGCTTCTGCGATGCCGACGGCACGCTCGAGATCGGCTTCGTGCGCGAGTCGGGCAAGGTCACCGCGCTCGACTGGCGGCAGGGCGTCTTCGAGGCGTACGCGACGCGCGACGACTGGTAGCGCGCCGATATACTCAGCGCATGACGTTCCTCAGCGTCAACATCAACAAGTTCGCCGTGCTGCGCAACTCGCGCGGCGGCCGTGAGCCCGATCCCGTCGTCGCCGCGCGCGCGGCGCTCGCCGCCGGCTGCCACGGCATCACCGTGCATCCGCGGCCGGACCAGCGCCACATCCGTGTCGACGACGTCGCCGCGATCGCTGCAGTGCTCGGCGGCGCCGAGTACAACATCGAAGGCAATCCGTTCGCGCCGCCGCGCGGCACGTATCCCGGCCTCGTCGAGATCGCGCGCAGCGTCAGGCCCGCGCAGGTCACGCTGGTGCCGGACGGCGACGCGCAGATCACCTCCGACCACGGCTTCGACCTCGCACGCGACGGCGCACGCGTCGCGCCGCTGATCCGCGCGCTCAAGGATCTCGGCGCGCGCGTCAGCCTGTTCATGGACGCGGGCTCCGACGAGATCGAGCGCGTCGCCGAGCTCGGCGCCGACCGCATCGAGATCTACACGGGTCCTTTCGCGCACGCGTTCGCTTCGGGCGATGCCTCGCGCGAGCTCGACGCGTGCGCGCGCACGGCCGAGCGTGCGCGCGCGTGCGGGCTCGGCGTCAACGCCGGGCACGACCTCAGCCAGAAGAATCTCGGCGCGTTGAAGCGTGCGATTCCGTTTCTCGACGAGGTGTCGATCGGGCACGCGCTGATCGGTGAGGCGATCTACGAAGGCTTCGCTACGACGATCCGCAACTATCTCGCGATTCTCGCCGAGTAACGCCTCGATTCGTTGAAACAAAAACGGCGCCGCAGAGCGGCGCCGTCCAGGGGTGCATCGGTTGGGGCTTTATTGTCCTGCGCCGCCCGCCGATGTGGTGATGAAGCCGATCTTGACCATGCCGGCGCTCTTGGCGTTCGCCATCACGGTAGCGATCAACTGGTATTTCGTTTCCTTGTCGGCGCGGATCTGCAGCTCGGGCTGCGGATTCTTCTGCGCGGCGACGCGGAGCTGGGCCTGCAGCATCGCTTCGGTGACCAGCTCGTCGTTCCAGAAGATCTCGCCGGATTCCTTGACCGCGAGGTCGATGGGCTCCGGCGGATTCTGTTCCTGCACGTTGGGATTGGCCTGCGGCAGGTCGATGCGGATCTTGTGCGACATCAGCGGCGCCGTGATCATGAAGATGATCAGCAGCACCAACATCACGTCGACGAGCGGCGTGACGTTGATTTCCGCCATCGGGCCGCCGCCCGAGTTGCTGGTGAATGCCATGGCGAATTACTTCCTTGCGGCAACGGGGGCCGCACCAGCCTCGACACGCGAACCGGTCGCGAAGAAGTCATGCAGGTCGTGCGCGAACTCGTCGAACTTCGCGTACGTCAGGCGGTTCTGGCGCACGTAGAAGTTGTAGGCGAGCACCGCCGGGATCGCGACGAAGAGACCGAACGCGGTCATGATCAGCGCCTCGCCGACCGGACCCGCGACCGCTTCCATCGAGGCGTTGCCCGACGCGGCGATGCGGATCAGCGCGTGGTAGATGCCCCACACGGTGCCGAGGAGGCCGACGAACGGAGCCGACGAGCCGACCGTGGCGAGCAGCGTGAGGCCGCCTTCGAGGCGCATGCTCTCGCGGGCGACGGCCTGGCGCAGCGCGCGGTCGATGAACTCCGAGCGGTTCAGCGCTTCGACGAGGCGGCTGCCTTCATGGCGCTGGTGGTGCGCGGCAGCCGACGCGGAATCGAGCGCGATCTTCGAGAACGGCTCGCCCTTGGGCTGGTCTTCCATGAAGCGCACGGCGTCCTGCGCCGAGGGCGTGTCCCAGAACGTGTGGATCACGCGATCCATGCGCGCGCGGATCATCGTGTTGCGAAGGAAGTTCGCCACGATGAAGAACCACGACGCGATCGACATCACGCACAGGACCACGAACACGATCCAGCCGAGGAAGTCGAAGTTGTGGATCAGATGGTCGAAACCCATCTGACTGAGCGCTTCCGCGCTATTGCCCCCACCAGCACCCGGCGGAGGGGGAACGGTACCCGGCTGTGCCGGCTGGGCCTGAGAGGGATCTTGCTGCATGGCGCTACCTGTTGGTTACTGTTCGGACAGATTGAAATCGATGGGGACCAAGGCATACCCAGGCGCGGGTTTGCCACCTTTCGAACCCGGGTTGAAGACCCAGGTCTTCACCGCTTCGATCGCGGCCTGATCGAGCAGGCGCGAGCCGCTCGATTTTTCGACCGTGACTTCCTGCGGCACGCCGTTCGGTCCGACCAGCACCTTCAGCATCACCTTGCCTTGCTGATGCTGGCGGATCGCCTGCGGCGGATATTTCGGCGGCCGTAGCTTACGGTAACTGATGTTTTCGCTCGGCGCGATGTCGGCCGGCGGCGCGGGCGGAGCCGGCGGCGCAGGCGGCGGCGCGGGAGTGGCCATCGGCGACGGCTCTTCCGTCACGACCGGAGGCGGCTCCGGCGGCGGCGGGGTCGGCGGCGGCTTGACCTTCTCGATCACCTTCGGCGGCGGTTTCTTCGGCGGCTCCGGCGGCGGTGGCGGCGGCGGTGGCGGCGGCGGCGGCGGCGGGGGTTCGATGAACTCCACCATCACCTTCTTGTCCTGATTCTTGTCCTTCGGCGGCGGCGGCG
>DATFRS010000147.1:0-7981 GCA_035263065.1 Rhodanobacteraceae bacterium | reverse complement strand
CAAGGCCGGCTTCGTCATCGGCGGCCGGCACGGGCTCGGCCTGATCGCGGTCAAGGGCAGCGACGGCACCTGGAGCAACCCGAGCTTCATCAGCATGACCGGCGGCAGCATCGGCTTTCAGGCCGGCGTGTCGTCGACCGACGTGATCCTCGTGTTCCGCACGCAGCGCGGCGTCGACTCGATCGTGCACGGCAAGTTCACGCTCGGCGCCGACGCGGCCGCGGCCGCGGGTCCGGTCGGCCGTTCGGCGACGGCCTCGACCGATGCGCAGCTCCATGCCGAGATCTACTCGTACTCGCGCGCGCGCGGCCTCTTCGCCGGCGCCGCGCTCGACGGCACCGCGATCACGATCGACAACGACGCGAACCAGGCCGTCTATGGCGAGGGCGTGACACCGCGCCGCATCTTCGAGGGCGGCGTGAACAGCGTCCCCAACCCGGTGGTCGACTTCCGCGACCGCCTGGAGGAGTACACTCAGGAATAAGGCAGGGCTCTCGGAAATCAGGATGAGGGGCGAGGGGCGCCGGCCAAGCGTCCTCGCCCCTCATCCATCTTCGGCGCCCGCATTTCGCTTTTCGAGGACCGGCATCATGGGTAGTTGGAGCATCTGGCACTGGCTCGTCGTGCTCGTCGTGGTCGCGCTCATCTTCGGCACGAAGAAGCTGCGCAACGTCGGCGAGGACCTCGGCTCGGCCATCAAGAGTTTCAAGAAGGGCATGCAGGACGGCGACTCGCAGGCGCAGCTCAAGGCCGACCCGCCGCCGGGTCAGGCCGCTCCGGGCCAGAACGCGTCCGGCGAGACGAAGTCCGACCGCGTCGACTCCTGAGCGCGTCATGTTCGAAGTCGGTTTCAGCGAGATCGCGCTGATCGCGGTGGTCGCCCTGCTCGTGCTCGGCCCCGAGCGCCTGCCGCGCGTCGCGCGGACGGTCGGCGCGCTGGTGCGGCGCGCGCGCTCGAGCTGGCAGAACGTCAAGACCGAGATCGAGCGCGAGCTCGCCGCCGAGGATCTCAAGAAGAGCCTCGACGAGGCGCGCCGCGCCGCCGACGTCGGCACCGACGTGCGCCAGGCCGCGGCCGACATCGAGAAGTCCGCGAACCTGCCGGGCCCGCCGACCCATGACGGAAAATGATCCCGACGGCGGGGAACAGTCGTTCCTCTCGCACCTGATCGAGCTTCGCGAGCGCCTCCTGAAGGCGGTCGCGGCGGTGCTGGTGATCCTGCTCGCGCTGATCCCGATCGCGAACAAGCTCTACGGCTGGCTCGCCGCGCCGATCATCAAGCATCTGCCGCAGGGCGGGACGATGATCGCGACCGAGATCGCCTCGCCGTTCCTGACGCCGATCAAACTCGCGTTCTTCGTCGCGATCTTCCTTGCGATGCCGGTGATCCTGTACCAGCTCTGGGCGTTCGTCGCGCCGGGGCTCTACCGGCACGAGAAGCGCCTGGCGCTGCCGATCCTCCTGTCGGCGATGGTGCTCTTCTACGTCGGCTGCGCGTTCGCCTATTTCCTCGTGCTGCCGGCCGTGTTCGCGTTCACGACCAGCGTCGCGCCGGCCGGCGTCGCGGTGATGCCCGATATCGGACGCTACCTCGACTTCGTGCTGGTGCTGTTCCTCGCGTTCGGCCTGTGCTTCGAGCTCCCGGTCGTGCTGATCATCCTGGTCGCGCTGGGCGTCGTGACGCCCGCTCAGCTCGCCAAGAGCCGGGCCTACGCGATCGTCGGCGCGTTCATCGTCGCGGCCGTGCTGACGCCGCCCGACGTGCTCTCGCAGATGATGCTGGCGCTGCCGATGTGCGTGCTCTACGAGGTCGGCATCGTCGCGGCGCGCGCCGTCTCGCGCCGACCGGCGGCGGAGGCCGAGTCGCCGCCCGCGGCCTGATCGGGGCCGCATGTCCGAAATCGCCTAGGAACCCGCCCGCCGGCGGCGGCATCGGCTTAAGCTTGGCGCACCTGCTTTTCTGCGGCCGCATTCGCGAAAAAAACGCCTTCACAAATCGTCACAATCGGCAACGCGCGGCGCTACCTCGGCGCGATGCGGACAGTTACACTAATTTACTGAAGCAATGGATTGCCTTCTCAAAACCCGCAAGGGGGGAAAAGCATGAAAAAGAACATTCTCGATCACGACGATGCTCGCGACGCCAGCCTGCGCGTATCCAAACGGGTGCGCGACAGCCTGAAAGCCGCGGCGGCGGTCATGGGTAGGCCGCTGTACGACGTCACCAACGAAGCGATCAACAACTACCTCTCGGGCCTCAAGCTCGGCGATCCGCTCGCTGCGCTCCGCCGCGGGCGCTCGCGCAAGGTCGCCTGAGCCCGGCCGGCCCTTGAAGGGTCGGCCAGGAGGTTCCGTATCGCGCGGGGGCGAGGAGCTTCGTCGTCTCTAGAATTCGGCGGGCGGAAGTACGTTCACCGCTTCCGGGATCGTGGTGACGCCGCGCGCGATCTGCGCCGCCGCCGAGGCGCGCAGCGGCCGCATGCCGTCCGCGAAGGCGGCTTCCTTGAGCTTGGAAAGATCCATGTCGGACTGGATCAGCGCACGGATCGGCGGCGTGACGCGCAGCATCTCGTAGATGCCGGTGCGGCCGAGGAAGCCGGTCTTGCGGCATTCGAGGCAGCCCTTCGGACCGTAGCTCTTCTCCGGCGGCGCGAGATGCCAGCGATGCGTCAGCGCGGCCCACGCCTGCACGTCGAGCGGCGCCTCGGCCTTGCAGTGCGGACACAGCGTGCGCAGGAGGCGCTGCGCGACGACACCCGACAGCGTCGACTGGATCAGATAGTTCGGCACGCCGAGATCGAGCAGGCGCGTCAGCGCGCTCGGCGCATCGTTCGTGTGCAGCGTCGACAGCACGAGGTGTCCCGTCAGCGACGCCTGCACGGCCATGTGCGCGGTCTCGAGATCGCGGATCTCGCCGACCATGATGATGTCGGGGTCCTGGCGCAGCAGCGTGCGCACGCCGGTCGCGAAATCGAGATCGATCGCCTGATGCACCTGCATCTGGTTGAACTCGGGCGAGACCATCTCGATCGGGTCTTCGACCGTGCACACGTTGATGTCCGGCGTCGCCAGCACTTTCAGCGTCGAGTACAGCGTCGACGTCTTGCCCGAGCCCGTCGGTCCCGTCACCAGCACGATGCCGTGCGGCCGCTCGACGAGATCGCGCCAGATCTTTTCCTCGTCCGGATTGAAGCCGAGCTGGCGGAATTCCTTGACCACGATGTCGGGGTCGAAGATGCGCATCACGACTTTCTCGCCGAACGCGGTCGGCATGCTCGAAAGGCGCAGCTCGACTTCGCGCCCGCCCTGCGAGCGCGTCTTGATGCGGCCGTCCTGCGGGCGGCGCTTCTCGGCGACGTCCATGCGGCCGAGGATCTTGATGCGCGAGGTCACCGCGGTCATCACCGGCGTCGGCAGCTCGAACACCTTGTGCATCACGCCGTCGATGCGGAAGCGGATCGGGCTCGACTCGCGGCGCGGCTCGAGATGGATGTCGGACGCGCGCTGCTCGAACGCGTACTGCAGCAGCCAGTCGACGATGTGCACGACGTGCCGGTCGTCGGCGCCGAGCTCGCCGGTCTTGCCGAGCTCGACGAGCTGCTCGAAGTTGAGGATCGCGCGGCCGTCGTTGACGTCGCTCTTGGCGTCCTTGGCGCGCTGGATCGAGCGCTGCACGCCCCACCACTCGGCGAGGTAGCGGCCGACGTCGACCGGGTTGGCGACGACGCGCTGCACGTCGCGGCGGAGCACGTGCGCGAGATCGGCGATCCAGCGCGTGTCGAACGGCTCCGAGGTCGCGAACACGACCTGCATGCTGCTGACCGCGACCGGCAGGATGCGGTAGCGGTTCGCGTAGGCGTGGCTGACGACCTGCGTCACGGCGGCGACGTCGATCTTCATCGGATCGATCTTGAGATACGGCAGCCCCGACTTCGCCGCGAGCCACTGCGTCAGCACTTCGAGGCTGAGCGGCTTGTCCGGATGGCGCGCGTCGGCGAGCTTCAAATTGGCGACCAGCACGAGTGGATGGAGCTCCGTGCGCCCGCGCGCCGTGCGCACGTCCGCGCGCACGCGCTTGACGTCGGCCTCGGTCATGACGCCGTCGGCGACGAGCGCGGCCAGCGTCTCGTCGAGATCGAGGCGGCGATGCAGGCCGAGCTCCGCGGACGTTTCGGGCCGCGAAGAAGCCGGGTGCTGGGTCACGCTCGCCATGCGATCGCTTCCGTCAAGGCTCGGGGTCGATCGCTATACTAGCGCGCTTTGCCGCGCTTACCGTGAGCCAAGTCCATGACGGGACCGACATTTCAGGACGTCATCCAGACGCTGAACCGCTATTGGGGCGAGCAAGGCTGCGTCCTGATCCAGCCGCTCGACACCGAGGTCGGCGCCGGCACGTTCCATCCGGCGACGTTCCTGCGCGCGATCGGACCCGAGCCCTGGGCCGCCGCCTACGTGCAGCCGTCGCGACGTCCGGCCGACGGCCGCTACGGCGAGAACCCGAACCGCCTGCAGCACTACTACCAGTACCAGGTCGTCATGAAGCCGAACCCGGACGACATCCTCGACCGTTACATCGGCTCGCTGAAGGCGCTCGGCGTCGATCCTCTGGTGCATGATCTCCGCTTCGTCGAGGACAACTGGGAATCGCCGACGCTCGGCGCCTGGGGCCTCGGCTGGGAAGTCTGGTTGAACGGCATGGAAGTCACGCAGTTCACGTACTTCCAGCAGGCCGGCGGCATCGAGTGCCGGCCCGTCACCGGCGAGATCACGTACGGCCTCGAGCGTCTCGCGATGTATCTCCAGAACGTCGACAACGTGTTCGATCTCGTCTGGACGAAGTCGCCGCACGGCGTCGTCACTTACGGCGACGTGTTCCATCAGAACGAAGTCGAGCAGTCGACGTACAACTTCGAGCACGCCAACGTCGAGAAGCTCTTCGCGTGGTTCGACACCTGCGAGGCCGAGGCGAGGAAGCTCGTCGAGGCGGGGCTGCCGTTGCCCGCGTACGAGCAGGTCATGAAGGCGAGCCACACGTTCAACCTCCTCGACGCGCGCCGTGCGATCAGCGTCACCGAGCGCCAGCGCTACATCCTGCGCGTGCGCACGCTGTCGCGCGCGGTCGCCGAGGCGTATCTCGCGCAGCGCGAGAAGCTCGGCTTTCCCGGTCTCAAGAAGCAGAAGGAAGCGGCCTGATGTCGACCGCACAACCGCTGCTGATCGAGGTCGGCACCGAGGAGCTGCCGCCGAAATCGCTCGACGAGCTCGCAGGCGCGTTCGCCGCCGCGATCGCGGGCGGGCTCGCGAAGCGCGAGATCGCGGCCGATGTCGCGAACGCGAAGACGTATTGCTCGCCGCGCCGCCTCGCGGTGTTGGTGCCGCGCGTCGGGAAGATGCAGCCCGATTCGGTCGAGGAAGTCTTCGGTCCGCCGGCGAGCGTCGGCCTCGACGCGAACGGCCAGCCGACGAAGGCGCTGCAGGGCTTCGCGAAGAAGTGCGGCGTCGAAGTCGCGCAGCTTCAGCAGCTCACGAAAGCCGACGGCACGTACTTCGGCTTGCGTCGCGACAAGCGCGGCCAGCCGACCGCATCGCTCGTGCCCGAGATCCTCGCCGAAGCGCTGAAAGCCCTGCCGATCCCGAAGCCCATGCGCTGGGGCGATCACGACTACACGTTCGTGCGGCCCGCGCACTGGCTCGTCGTCCTGCATGGCGCGGACGTCGTCGACGCGGATATTCTCGGCCTCAAGTCCGGCCGCCATTCGCGCGGGCACCGCTTCCATCATCCGCAGCCGGTGCACATCGCCGGCGCCGACAGCTGGCTCGACGCGCTGCGCGGCGCGAAGGTGCTCGCCGATCCGGCCGAACGTCGCGCACGCGTGCGCGAGGAAGTCGCGAAAAGCGGCGCGACGACAGGCGGCGGCGTGCCGCGTCTTTCCGACGCGCTGCTCGACGAGATCGCGAACCTCACCGAGTGGCCGGTCGCGATGGCCTGCACGTTCGATCGCGCGTTCCTCCACGTGCCGCAGGAAGCGCTGGTCATGACGATGGAGACGAACCAGAAATTCGTCCCCATGTTCGCCGCCGACGGCGCGCTGACCGAGCATTTCATCGGCGTCGCCAACATCGAATCGAACGACCCCGCGGAAATCCGCAAGGGCTACGAGCGCGTCATCCGCCCGCGCTTCGCCGACGCGAAGTTCTTCTTCGACGAGGATTTGAAGCAGCCGCTCGCGGCGTACCAGGACGCGCTGAAGTCCGTCACGTACCAGCAGGCGCTCGGCAGCATCTGGGACAAGTGCGTGCGCGTCGCCGAGCTGTCGCGCGTGATCGCGAACCGCGTCGGCGTCGATGCGGGCCTCGCGACGCGCGCGGCGGCGCTGTCGAAGTGCGATCTCGTGACGCGCATGGTCGGCGAATTCCCCGAGCTGCAGGGCGTCATGGGCCGCTGCTACGCGAAGGCCGGCGGCGAGAACGCCGATATCGCGGCCGCACTCGACGAGTTCTACGCGCCGCGCTTCGCCGGCGACGGCATCGCCAAAGGCGGCGTCGGCCGCGTGCTCGCGGTCGCCGAGCGCCTCGACACGCTCGCCGGCATTTTCGCGGCCGGCATGAAGCCGTCCGGCAACAAGGATCCGTTTGCGCTGCGCCGCGCCGCGCTCGGACTCGCGCGCACGCTGATCGAGGGCGGCATGAAAATCGACCTCGTCGCGCAATTGCGCGAAGCGGTCGATCTCGTCGTCGATCAGAGTGCGTCGGCCAGCGCGCCGCGTGCGCAGAAACTCAAGATCGAAAATCGCGATCAGCTCGTCGTCGAGCTCTACGAATTCATTATCGATCGCCTGCGCGGTTATTACGCCGATCTCGGCATCGGCGGCGAAGCGTTCGAAGCCGTGCGTGCGCTCGCGCCACGCGATCTCACCGATTTCGACAAGCGCCTGCGCGCAGTCGTCGCATTCGCCGCGCTCCCCGAGGCGCAGGCGCTCGCCGCGGCGAACAAGCGCATCGGCAACATCCTGCGCCAGGCCGGCGTCGAGGCCGCGGGTGCGGTCGATCCGAATCTCGTCGAAAGCGGCGCCGAGGCCGCGCTCGCCGACGCGCTCGGCCGCGCCGAGGCCGATGCGGCGCCCCTCGTCGAGTCGCGCGATTACGTCGGCCTTCTGAAGCGCCTCGCGGCGCTGCGCGAGCCGGTCGACCGGTTCTTCGACGGCGTCATGGTCATGGTCGACGATGTGCCGCGGCGCACGAACCGGTTGAACCTGCTTGCGCGGTTGCGTGGGCTGTTCTTGCGGGTGGCCGATATTTCGCTATTACCGTCCGCGGCCGCCTGAAACGATTATTTTTGACGTTTTAACGCGATCCCAACGAAATCGGTGTCCGGATTTTGGTCCTTTGGTGCGTCTTGAGAGAAAGTGGGTGCCGATCGACCATTTTCCCCATGATGGCCGTCGAGATTTGCGCCTCAAATCGGCACCCACTCTTCACTCCGCTGAATGGCGGTCCGGCGCAACGAAGCCGATACGGGTTCGCGTACACTGTCCGGCGCTCCATCCCCTGACCGCCGGGTTTCGCATGTCCGCACGTCAAGACGACGGCACGACGCAGCGCCGTTCCATCCGACCCGCGCGTGTGTTCGCCGACGGCCGCGAGCCGGCCTGCCTCGTCGTGCTGCAGGGCCAGCGGCTGGGTCAGCGCATCGATATCGGCGACGCGCCGCTCGTCATCGGCCGCGCGCCCGAGTGCGAATTCCAGATCCTCGAGCGCAGCGTGTCGCGCCAGCATTCGAAGATCTGGCGCGAACCGTCGGGTTATCGCGTGAAGGATCTCGATTCGACCAACAAGACCTTCCTCAACGACCAGCCGATCATCGAGGCCGAGCTCAAGGACGGCGATCACATCACGATCGGGAGCTGCGTCCTCAAGTTCATGGACCGCTCGTCGGTCGAGGCGCGCTATCACGAGGAGATCTACCAGCTCGCGACGGTC
>DATFRS010000146.1:0-12014 GCA_035263065.1 Rhodanobacteraceae bacterium | reverse complement strand
GCCGCGTCCGAGCACGACGGTCTCGCCGTTTGCGTTGCGCGCGACGAAGCCCTGCGTCACGAACACGTCGCCGCGCCCGGCGAGTGCGCGTGCGAATGCGGCATCGGGGACCGCGGCGACCGATGCGGAAAGATAGCGGCCCCAGGCGTTCTGGTTCGGCAGCGCCTCGGCGCGAAGATGCTGGCGCGCGTCGAGCCAGCGCGCCGGCAGCGTGTCGCTGCCGACTTCGGCGAGAAACGCGGCGCCGAGCGTCGACGACATCAGCTCGCCGAGCGCGAACACTTCGGCCTGCCACGCGACGTCGCCGGAGGCACGGCGCGAATCGGCGATGAGCCGGTCGAGATCGGCGAGCAGGCGCGCCTCGGGCACCTGGCGCGGATTCGCGGTGAACATGCCGGGCACGTCGGTCCAGATCTCGACCAGCTCCGCCTTCAGGAGCGCGCCGAAATAGCCCGCCGACGTATCCGAGCCGCCGCGGCCGAGCACGACGGTCTCGCCGTCCGCGTTGCGCGCGATGAAGCCCTGCGTGATGAACGTGTCGCCGCGTGCGGCGAGCGCACGCGCGAGCGCGGGGTCGGGCACGGCCGCGACCGACGCCGAGAGATGGCGGCCCCACGCGTTCTGGTTCGGCAGCGCCTCGGCGCGCAGGTGATCGCGCGCGTCGAGCCAGACCGTCGGCAGCACGCCGGCGCCGACTTCGGACAGGAACGCCGCGCCGAGCGTCGACGACATCAGCTCGCCGAGCGCGAACACCTCGGCCTGCCAGGCGACGTCGCCGCGCGCGCGGCGCGGATCGGCGACGAGGCGATCGAGGTCGGCGAGCCAGCGGTCTAGCGCGACGCGCGAGGTGCCTTCGAGCTCGCCGAACATCGCCTCGTGCCGCGCGACGATCTCGTCGCGCGCCGCGGCGCAGCGCGCGTCGTCGGTGCGCGATTCGGCGATCGCCTTCAGCTGGTCGGTGATCCCGGACAGCGCCGAGACGACGATCACGACGCGCCGGCCGCGCGCGCGATGCGCCGCGGCGATGCGCCGGATGTTCTCCCAGCGCGGGCGCGTCGAGACGCTGGTGCCGCCGAACTTGACGACGACCCACGGTGCAGTCGGCGCCAGGGTAGGCGCGATGGCTTCGGTCACGTTGATGTCTTGGGAGCGGCTCGCGAGCCGGGCATTCTTTCTTGCGTCGCAGCAAAACGCAATGGAATGGCGCCGCGCGGGCGGCGCTCGGGCCGGATGCGGGCAGTCAACCCGCGCTCCCGGCGAAAGTCGCCATAGTCGTCATTCCAGCGAAAAATTGATCTCGCTGGAAATCAGAATGGATTCCGGCTTTCGCCGGAATGACGGAGGCTAGGTCTTCTTGGGCGTGTCGTCGCGCTTGAGATGCAGGTCGTTGAACTTGCGCCGCTCGATCAGCTCGATCACGCGGCCCGACGGATCGCGGCGGAAGATGGCGAGATTGCGCTCGTCGCCGCCGGTCATGAAGACGTCCTTGCCGATCGCGTCGAGCGAGGTGCGCGGTCCGCCCGGCTTCGTCGTGTAGTAGAGCTTGCCCTCATCGACCGCGACCGAGAACGCGCGGCCAGGCCCGTAGGTGTACGTGCCGGCGTAGTCGCCGAGCACGAGGCCGTCGACCTTGAGCGCCGGCGGCTCGGTCGGCAGCGTCACGTCGATCGCGGCGACGAGCTTCCAGTTATCGCCGCTCCGCGCGAACGTGTTCGCGAAGATGTAGCGCACGACGAGTTGCTGACCGAAGACCGTCTCGGTCTCGTACATCTCGCCCTGCAGCACGGCCGTGTCGCCGTGCACGCGCACGCTCGGCGTGCGGATCTCGATCGTGCCGGTGATGCCCTGCGGGAACGGATGCACGCTCTCGACGGCGGCCTGCTTGTCCTGGATGCGGCCGAACTCGTCGATGATGACGGCGTCGTCGGCGAGGATGCGCTGCCACGGCTCCTGCTTGCCGGGAATCAGTGCGTCCATGAGCTCCCCGGTCAGCGCGACGAGCTTGGCCTGCACCTCGGCATTCGTTTGCGCGCTACCTCGCAGTGGCAACGCGGCCACGAGACACGCAAGGCCGATCCGTCCGAGTGACGCGTTCATGCTCGTTTCCTCCGGGCTGCGGACGTCCGATGTACTCCCGCAGCGATGCGCGCCGCGTGTGCCGGCAGTCACTCCCGGCGCTGCGATGCGGCTCGACACGACCCCGTGCGAGCGGCGATGCTGTGCGCCTCGCGGGGGACCCGATGAACGAGACGAAGGAAGTCAGCTACGCGCGCCGGCTCGGCGTCTGGGACGCGACGATGGTCGTCGTCGGCGGCGTCATCGGCTCCGGCATCTTCCTGACGCCGGCCGCGATCGCGCGCCAGACCGGCGGCAGCGCGGAGCAGCTCATCGCGTGGGCCTTCGGCGGCGTGCTCGCGCTGATCGGCGCGCTCTGCTACGCCGAGCTCGGCGCGCGGCGGCCGAACGCGGGCGGCGGCTACCTGAACCTGCGCGAGGCGTTCGGGCTCATCGTCGCGTTCGTCTACGGCTGGAACATGCTGGTCGTGAACTACTCCGGCAGCCTCGCCGCGGTCGCGACCGTGTTCGTGCAGTACGCCGCGGCGGCGCTCGGCGTCACGCTGGCGGACGCGCGGCCGTACGCCGTCGCGACGATCGTGTTCCTCGCCGGCATCAACTGGTTCGGCATCCGCGCCGGCTCGCTGACGCAGAACATCCTGACGGTGCTGAAGCTCGCCGCGATCGCCTCGCTGATCGCGATCGGGCTCGTCGCGCGCGGCGCGCCGCCGCCGACGGCGCCCGCGCCGCCGATCAATCCGCTCGCGTTCGGCGGCGTGATGCTGCCGGTGCTGTTCGCCTACGGCGGCTGGGCCTACATCAACAACATCGCCGGCGAGATCCGCGAGCCGCAGCGCAACCTGCCGCGCGCGCTGTTCTTCGGCATGCTGCTGGTCGCGACGTGCTACCTGCTGGCGAACCTCGCCTATCTCCTCGTGCTTGGTCACGAGGGCCTCGCCGCGAGCACGGCGCCGGCGGCCGACCTGATGCGCCGCGTGTTCGGCGAATCGGGCGCGCGCGTCATCGCGGTCGGCATTGCGATCTCGACGCTCGGCTTCTGCAACATCTCGCTGATCGGCGCCGCGCGCGTGTTCCAGGCGATGGGCGCGGACGGCGTGTTCTTCCGCGTCGCCGGGCGCCTGCATCCGCGCTGGCGCACGCCGAACATCGCGCTGATGATGCTGGCGGGCTGGGCCTGCGTGCTGGCGTGGACCGGCACGTTCGACCAGCTGCTGCGCTATTCGACGACCGGCGACTGGCTCGGCTACGCCGCCGTCGTCGCGACGCTGTTCTGGTATCGCCGCTACGACACGGCCGACACGACGCCTTTCCGCGCGCCGCTGTTTCCGCTGCTGCCGCTCGTGTTCCTCGTCGCCGTGCTGTGGGTCGTCGCCGTGACGATCTACCAGTCGCCGCACGACGCCGGCATGGGTGCGCTGATCACGCTCGCGGGATTGCCGGTCTACTTCGTCTGGCGGCGCGTGCTGGATCGCTGAGCGCGATCCACGCGGCGCGCATTCACGCGCCTTTCACCGCGGGCAAGAGCGCACATTTTCCTCGCGCAAAAATCGATCGCGCGTGAAAGTTCGCGAGGCAACCGACCTGTAAGGATTTACGGGTTGTCGCGAGCGGCCTCGGCCATGAACCTGTGCCGGCAGGCAAGCAAATCAGGAGGTGTTTCATGGCTCGTCATCACGGACGTGATGGGGCTAGGCTGCCTGTACTTGTCGCCGTCATGCTGGGCATGGCGGCGGCGCCGGCAGCGCACGCGCAAACCGGCAGCGCGAATGCCGCCGATGTCTCGGTCCACATCGATCTTCTGGGTGTGGCACAGCTCGACGTCGATCCGCTCGCTCCGGCGGGCTTCGCGAACGCGACCGATCCGACCTACCAGCAGAACTCGCTGCCGTCGTACGACAGCGGCGGCACGCTGCTGCATCTCGCCACGGGTTCGGTGTCCGCCGAGGCGCAGTACTCGCCGAGTGTCTCGTTCTCGATCGCGGGCGCGAACGACGAGATCCACGATCTCAGTCTCTCCGCCGTCTCGATTCTCGGCGACGAGCTTCTCTCGATCGGCGCGAACCTGATCCACGTGCAGTCGCAGGTGGCGGGCTATTGCCTGCCGACGCGACGGCAGTCGCGCGGCGTCGAAGACGTCGGCGACACGCTCTTCTTCAGCAGCTTCGACGCCGGCAACCTCAGTGCCGGCGACGACGGCCTCGGATCGCCGGGCGACGACGTCACGTTCGACGGCCTCGGCATCTCGATCATGGGCACGCCCGTGCCGGGGCTGCCGACGAATCCGCCGCCGAACACGACGGTCGATCTCGGCGCGCTCGGCATCGGCGGCGCGACGCTGGTGTTGAACGAGCGCGTCGTCACCGGCGACGGCGTCAACACGCTGACGCTCTCGACGAACGGCGTGCACCTGACGCTCGACGAGGCGGGTCTCGTCATCGCCGACGTCGTGCTCGCGCACAGCGACAGCGCGATCGACTGCACGCAGTAACGAAGGACCGGCGGCGGAGACGGACGCTCCGCCGCCGAGGCCACGAGGCCTGCACGGTCGAAGGAACGACAGACAGGGTCCGGGCTCGCCCGGACCCACGCCCGCGACTCACTCCGCGCGGGTCGGGCGCCGCAGCCGGCAGGACGCCGCGCGGCGCTCATCTTTCTGCGCGCCGGGCGTGTCATCCCGCCCACAGATCCACCGCACCGTCCGGCGCGCGTCTTTCGACGGCGCGACGCGTCGCCGTGCCGACGCAAATCCGGGATGAACGCCCCGCCCCGCCTGTGCCGTTTCGCGCGCGAGTGCGACAATCCGCCGGAAACGCGGAGATTCGCATGCAGAACGACGCCGGGCGCCCGGTCGGGCCGCCCATCAAGCATTCCGCCCTACCGGCGCCGCTCACGATCACGATCAACGGCAAACCGTACGAGCACGCCGGCGATCCGACGATGCCGCTGCTCTGGTTCCTGCGCGACATGCTGCGCCTGACCGGCACGAAGTTCGGCTGCGGCGTCGGCATGTGCGGCGCGTGCACGGTGCTGCTCGACGGCAAGGCGACGCGCTCGTGCCTGCTGCCGATGCAGAACGCGGCCGGCCATCAGGTGACGACGATCGAAGGCATCGCCGGCGACAACCTGCATCCCGTGCAGGCCGCGTGGATCGAGGAAGACGTGCCGCAATGCGGCTACTGCCAGGCCGGCCAGATCATCGCGGCGGTCGATCTCCTGCAGCGCAAGCCGAAGCCGAGCGACGAGGACATCGCGACCATCACGAATCTCTGCCGCTGCGGCACGTACCCGCGCATCCGCAAGGCGATCCTGCGCGCCTCCGAATCGATGCAGGCGTCGAAGAAATGAGCGCCGTCGATCGCGGCCGCCGCCGCTTCCTCGCCGTCACGCTGTCCGCCTCGGGCGCACTGCTCGTCGGCATCCGCTTCGCGCGCGCCGAGAACAACGCCGACCTTCCGGCGGAGCTGCTCGGCGACGACCTCACCGAGCTCGGCCCGTTCCTGCGCATCGAGCGCGACAACCGCGTCGTGATCGGCGCGCGCGGCTGCGAGATCGGCCAGGGCGTCATCACCTCGCTGCCGATGCTCATCGCCGAAGAGCTCGACGTCGACTGGTCGCAGGTGCGCGTGATCCAGCTGCCGTACGGCTACGTCGAAACCGACAAGGGCCCGTCGAACAAGTACGGCGACCAGGGCGCCGGCGGCAGCACGAGCGTGTCCGACGCGTGGAAGGAACTGCGCCAGGCCGGCGCGACCGCTCGCTGGCTGCTCGTGCAGGCGGCCGCGCGCGAATGGAACGTGCCGGCCGATCAGCTCAAGACCGCCTCGGGACAGGTCATCGCGCCGGACGGACGCAAGCTGACGTACGGTGCGCTCGCGCGGAGCGCCGCGGCGATCGATCTCCCGGCAGAGCCGCCGCCGCTGAAGAAACCCGAAGACTTCCACATCATCGGCAAGCCGACGCGCGTCGCCGATGCGCACGACATCGTCACCGGCCGCAGCCAGTTCGGCATCGATTCGTATCTTGCCGGCGCGCTGACCGCGGTCATGCTGCGCTCGCCGTACCTCGACGGCACGCTCGACACGCTCGACGACAGCGAAGCGCGCAAGGTCGCCGGCGTGCGCGACGTGATCCATATCCCGGGTCCCAAGCCCGACCAGCCGTTCGTCGCGGGACTCGCCGACGGCGTCGCCGTGATCGCCGACAACACGTGGGCGGCGATCAAGGGCCGCGACGCATTGAAGGCGACGTGGAAGCAGGGCCCGTGGGCGAAGGAATCGACGGGCGCGCTGTCGGCGAAGGCGAACGAGCTGCTCGACAAGAACGAAGGCGGCGTCGCCGTGCGCCGCGACGGCGACATGGCGAAGGCAAAGAAGCAGGCGCGCTACAAGGTCGAGGCGCGCTACGAGATGCCGTTCCTCGCTCACGCGACGATGGAAACGCCGGGAGCGCTGATCGATCTCAAGCAGGACAGCGCGCTGCTCATCGCCTCGCTGCAGACGCCGGACAGCGCGCAGACGATGATCAGCGATCTCACCGGCATTCCGCGCCGTGCGATCGAGGTGCGCATGACGCGCTCGGGCGGCGGCTTCGGCCGGCGGCTCGAGAACGATTTCGTCGGCGAGGCCGTACTGATCGCGAAAGCGGCCGGCAAGCCCATCAAGCTGATCTGGACGCGCGACGACGACCTGCAGCACGATTTCTACCGGCCGTTCGGCGTGCACGCGCTCGCCGCAACGCTCGACCGCAAGAAGAAGGTGACGAGCTGGACGCACTGGTGCGCGGCGACGCCGCGTCCGTATCGCGAGAATGGCCGCAAGCGGCGCATCTTCGACGGCTGCCTCGAGCCCGACGATTTCCCGGCGGGGCTCGTAGCCAATCTCGACAAGACGTTCTTCGGCGTGCCGTCCGGCATGCCGCGCGGCTGGTGGCGCGCGCCGATCCACACGTTCCACGCGTTCTCGGTGCAGAGCTTCATCGACGAGGTCGCGGTGACGACGAAGCAGGACGCCGTCAAGCTCCGTCTCGACATGCTCGGCGAGGCACGCAAGATTCCGTACTCCGGCCACGGCGGCCCGATGTTCGACACCGGCCGTCTCGCCAACGTGCTCAAGCTCTGCGCCGACAAGATCGGCTGGGGCACCAAGCGCGACGATGGCCACGGCATCGGCATCGCCTGCCACTTCACGTTCGGCGGCTACGCCGCGCATGCGTTCGAAGTCTCGATGGAAGGCCGCGAGCTCCGGATCCATCGCGCCGTCGTCGTCACCGACATCGGCCGCGTCGTCAATCCGCTCGGCGTCGAAGCGCAGATGATGGGCGGCACGATCGACGCGGTGTCGACGGCGCTCAACCTCGCGATCACCGTCAAGGACGGCGAAGTGCAGCAGAAGAATTTCCCGGACTATCCGCTGCTGCGCATGGCGCAGGCGCCGCAGTCGGTCGAAGTCACGATCGTCGATTCGACCGAGGAACCACGCGGCGCCGGCGAGATCGGCGTGCCAAGCGCGGCGTCGGCGCTGGCGAATGCGATCTACGCAGCGACGACGGTGCGCGTGCGCAAGTTGCCGCTGATGGCGGAGTTGCAGCGAAGACTTTGATCGGTCGCGGCGCGATTGGCGGATTCGGGCACCCGATGCCGTAATACGTTGAGGACGGCTCCGGAGCGTCGAACATGCGCCAATGCCTGAGAGGCCTAACGATGCTTGCGCTCGCGCTGTGCGCGCAGCGCGCCCTCGCGTTCGTAGACCCTCCATATATCACGCCGGCCAATCCAACAGCCGGAGAAACGATATCGGTCAACGTCTACAGAGGCGAATGCGATGTACTCAATATCGGTATCGTGCCGCCCGTCATCGAGCAGCATGAGAGCGCTATCACCGCCTTGTTTACCGGAATTCATGCGGAAGATCCGGAGTGGTGTCTCTATAGCATTGGCACTGAGACCGTGCCCGTAGGAAGTTATCCTGCCGGATCCTATACGCTGGATGTGGAACGCCGATATGGAAATGCCCTTGGCTCCTGGACTCAGGAGACGCTGGGCATCATCCCGTTTACCGTGTCGGGCATGCCATCGCAGCAAACCTTCGAAGCGCCGACATTGCGCCATGTCGGACTTGGCGCCCTCCTTCTGGGGCTGATCACGATTGCGATGCTGACACTGCGCACGCGTAGGGTTTAGCTGCGCTGTTTTTTTGTGTTTCAGCGTGCGGACGAGTGGCGGACTCGTGCGCCCAATTCCGTAACACGACGACAAGCCATACTCAGGGAATCGAGTCATGCTTGGGCGTCGTTGCGTCGCGTTTGTCTTTGCGTTGGCTTTCCTTCCGCTGTCCACCGAGGTACCCGCCCAGGACGTGCAGCCGGACCAGACCATCGCGGTTCTCGTCACGACGTCGTCGGGCGCGCCGACAGCCGACGACCTCGTGAACTACTATCGCGGCCCACGACTGACGACGCCGCCGCTGCAAGGTCTCACCGTCGGCAATCCACAGAAAGTCGCGTATCTCATTCCGGTGCGTGCGCAAGGCGACTTTCTCGCGCACCTGCAGGCGCGCCCGGATTCGGCGCGCGCGCAGCTCGAACGCTATGTCGTCGTAATCTATTCGGTAGGCACAGATCTCTCGGCGCCGCTCGCGGCGTTGCAAGGCGATCCGTACGTGCTTGCGGCGTATCTCACGTCAATCGGGGACTTCTCGACGCTGCCGTCTTCGGAGACGCTCGAGGCAAGTTACGCGACCGAAGAGCCGTCCACCGACCCGCAGTATGGTCGCTCCGACTTGAACATCGATGCAGCGTGGCAAATGGCCGGCGGGTACGCGCTGATCGCCGACATCGACTCCGGGCTGTACGAACATCACGCCGCATTGGAACAATTCGACGCCGCAAGTCACTACGTCGGAGGCGGCTTCGCCCCCGTCCATTCAATGGACGTCAGCCTGGCCGGCCTCGTCGACCCGCCGCAGAACAGCTATGACGTCGATGAGCGCCGGCCGATGCGGGTCGTCGATTCCGCGTGCAATCCCGATCCGCAGAATTATCCCGACATGCAGCCCGTGACGGCAGGACATGGCACGCACGTGGCGGGGTTAGTGGGTGCTAACAGAAACGCCGGCTTGGGGGTCCAAGGAACCTGTAAACGGTGCGCGATTGCGATGTGGAAAACGGCCTATGCGTTTTGCGACGTCGTGAATGGAATGGGGACCGTCAAACTTAGCCCCAACCCTACCTCCTGGGGCCCCGCTTTAAGTCTCGCAGCCGACACAGGTGCTCAAATCGCCAACATGAGCTTCGGCTACCCGTCTCACCTGCCGCCGACTTTCTGCACGACGCAATCGTCGGAGCCGATGTGTCTTGCCATTACGCGTGCGAGATATAGCGACGTCGCGATCGTAGCCTCGTCCGGCAATCGCCGCACTGCACTCGATCTGCCCGCCTCCGACCCACGCGTCATCTCCGCCGGCGGATTCCAGCAGGACCTCGCCCTTTGGGATATGTCCCCCAACTGCCCACCGTGGCCTTTCAGCGAGGAATGCGGCTCGAACTACACGCTCGATCCGGTGTACGGCGCGAAGCAGGAGCTCGTCGGCTCCGCCCAATCCGTGCTGTCGACGACGTATCCCGGTTACAACTGGAACCCGACATTGAAGTGCGGCGACGGCTTTCCCGGCCCCGGCTTCGGCAACGGAACAGGCTGGTGCACCGGCACGTCGATGGCGGCGCCGCAGATCGCCGGCGTGCTCGGCATCCTGCGATCGATCAACCCGCTCGTGCCGGTCGGCGCCAATCCGTCGGTTGCCGGTTCGTTGCGACGCGTGCTCGCCTCGACCACGTTCGAGGCGCAGTCGACTGAAAGCTGGAACCCGCTCACCGGCTACGGCCGGCCCGATGCCGCGGCGGCTGCGCGCAAGATGCTCGGCCGAGTCGCGGGCGCCGTGGCGCGCAGTCGTGTCACGCCGCTGTTTCGCCTTTACAGCACGGGCGCGAAGGACTACGCCGATACGACGTCACCGCAGATGGCCGTCGGCATGATGATCAACTCGACGCATGCGTGGCAGCCGGTCGCCTCGCTGCCAACGGTGCCCGGGTACTCGAGCTTTCCGCACGATCCCGCCGACGGACCGCTCGCCGCGCCGCGCGCGTCGGTCTACGTCATGACGACGGAATACAAGCCGCGGTCCGAATGGCCGTCGCTCGTGCCGCTGTATCTCATGGACAAGGACCTGCCCGGCGGTCGCGACGTCGACGACTTCATGCTCGTCACGACGACGGCAGACATCGAATACGCGCACGATCATGCCTACAACCTTCGTGCGATCCAAGCCTACATCTACGCGCCGTGCACGCCGGAACCCGGCTGCATCCCGCCGGGCGCACAACGGTTCTATCGAGCATGCAACGCCGCTGCAAGCGACTGCGCGGCGTTCCTCGAGAGCGAGAGCGCAACCTTCGCAGCGGGCGGCTACACGACGACGTTCCCGCCGATCGGCGGCACGAAGACTCTGCTCGGCGACGCTTATCCGGGAACCGATTCCGACGGAGACGGCTTGCCGGACGGTTTCGAACACGTCGTCGGCACGAGCCTGATACGCATCGACTCGGATGGCGATGGACTCACCGATGCGTACGAGTTTCCGATGGCCGGCGTCGCCTTCAGCGACCCCTGCGCCGGCGGCATCGGCGCGCGCTACTGCGGCGCCGACAGCATCTTCCGGGACGGGCTCGAGTTTCTGTAACCAGCGCAAAAAAACGGGGCCTCGCGGCCCCGTGAAGCGACGTTGCGCTGTTGCGCGTTGACGGTCGGCGTCATTCCTGCGGCTCGACCGTGAAGTCGTTGGTGACGCGGATGCGCATGCGATCGCCCGGATCGTGGTCCATGCGCGTCGTGTATTCGCGGCCGCCATAGCGATAGGTCACCTCGTACCCCATCACGCGGTCCGTGTCCCGCCAGTTGGTTTCCGTGCGGCAACGTTCGCCGCCGTTGCTGATCTTGTCGTAGCCGCCCGCGACGGTGACGCTATCCGGACCGTCGTCGTCATCGTTGTCGGTGTGGTACGTGTAGCTCGGGCGATAACGATAGGTGGTCGGTTCCTGCCAGCAGGTTTCACGGCTCACCGGGGCACTGGCGTGGCTCACGACCGCATCGACCTTGACGACCCGCGCATAGTCGTAGCGCACATCGCTACCGTCCAACGTTTCGTAGCGGTAACCGGTCTGCGCTGCGGCAGGCAGGGCGACGGCCAATGCGGCAGCAATGATCGCGGGTTTCAGAGTGCGGTACATCATCGTTGGTCCTCCTTCGACATCTCCGACCTGATCCTCAGTCGGCGGCCCATCGTGACGCCTCGCGGTGAATCGGTTCTTAATTTCCGCGTTCATGCTGAATCGCGCGCCGCGCGATCACGCGATCGCGCGGCGCACGCGTGAACTTCGCTTAAGCGTGCGGATTCGTTGTGCGGAAAGTGCGGCGCGCGCGAGCGCATTCCGGCCGGTCACTTCACCGGTTCGCAGCCTTCCTCGGCGCGTTGCTCGCGCTGCTGCGCGCGATGCTCGATGGCCTCGCCGTCGCCGAGGCCGATCCACTTGAGATACTTGCGCGACACCTTGTCGCCGACGGATTCGTCGCGCGCGAACGCCTTCGCGAAACGCGTGCGCTTGCAGTCGAGCGGATTGTCGCCGCGCTTCTCGATCTCGGCCCAGCGCTGCTTGGCGGCTTCCTGCGGATTCGAAGGTCCCGTCTTCGGCACGAGCACCTGCGGCGCGAGCTTGATCGAGCCGTCCGGATTGAAGAGCTGCGGCGCGGGTGCGCCGCTCTCGCCCATGCGTGCGCGCATCGCGTCGGTGTCTTCCTCGGCGGCCTGCGGCGGCGGCGGCAGCTCGACCTTCGGCGCCTCGACCTTCACCTTGCTCGCCGGGTGATGGACGAACGGCGGCGGCTCGGG
>DATFRS010000145.1:0-4230 GCA_035263065.1 Rhodanobacteraceae bacterium | reverse complement strand
GCGCGCCGGCTTCCGGCGCTTCGATCACGCCGATCCGCGCGAGCCCATCGACATGCACCTTGCTCGCCGCGATGTCGTGCCCGAAGAACTCGCGATCGAGCACGACGTCGTCGCCGGCGAGGAAGCGCATGATGCGCGCATCGACCGCGACGCCGTCCTTCTGCCAGAGGAGATCGCTCATCGCGCGTCTCCGAGCTTCGCGACCGCATCGTCGGGCGAAAGCTCGATGCGCTCGCCGCTCGCGCGGTTCTTGAGCTCGACGACGCCGTTCGCGAGGCCGCGCGGACCGACGACGATCTGCCACGGCAAACCGATCAGGTCCATCGTCGAGAACTTGACGCCGGCGCGCTCGGCGGTGTCGTCGTAGAGCACCGTGACGCCGGCCGCGTCGAGCTTCGCGTAGAGATTCTCGCAAGCGGCGTCCGAAGCCGCGTCGCCGGCCTTGAGGTTCACGAGCCCGACCTTGAACGGCGCGACAGGCTCCGGCCAGACGATGCCGGCATCGTCGTGGCTCGCCTCGATGATCGCGCCGACGAGCCGCGAGATCCCGATCCCGTACGAGCCGCCGTGGATCGGCCGCTCGGCGCCGTCGGGCCCGGTCACGAGCGCCTTCATCGGATCGGAATACTTCGTGCCGAAATAGAACACCTGCCCGACCTCGATGCCGCGCGTGTGCACGCGGTTTTCCGGCGCGACCTCGCGCTCGTAGCGCGCCGCGTCGTGCACGTCCTCGGTCGCGGCGTAGAGATCGGTCCACTGCGCGATCAGCGGCGCGAGATCGCTTTCGTAGTCGGTGTCCGCGGCCGGCATCGGCAGATCGAGCACGCGCCTGTCGCAGAACACGCCCGACTCGCCGGTCTCGGCGAGCACGATGAACTCGTGCGAGAGATCGCCGCCGATCGGGCCGGTCTCGGCGCGCATCGGGATCGCCTTGAGGCCCATGCGCGCGAACGTGCGCAGGTACGCGACGAACATCCTGTTGTACGCGCGCCGCGCGCCGGCCTCGTCGAGGTCGAACGAATACGCGTCCTTCATCAGGAACTCGCGGCCGCGCATGACGCCGAAGCGCGGGCGCTGCTCGTCGCGGAACTTCCACTGGATGTGGTAGAGATTCATCGGCAGGCTGCGGTACGAGCGCACGCCGGCCCGGAAGATCTCCGTGATCATCTCCTCGTTGGTCGGTCCGTACAGCAGCTCGCGCTCGTGGCGGTCGCGGATGCGCAGCATCTCGGGGCCGTACGCGTCGTAGCGGCCGCTCTCGCGCCAGAGCTCGGCGAGCTGCAGCGTCGGCATCAGCAGCTCGACCGCGCCCGCGCGATCCATCTCCTCGCGCACGATGCGCTCGATGTTCTTCAGCACGGCGAGCCCTAGCGGCAGCCACGCGTAGATGCCGGCCGCCTCCTGGCGGAGCATGCCGGCGCGCAGCATCAGCCGATGCGAGACGATCTGCGCCTCGGCGGGCGTTTCCTTGAGGAGCGGCAACAGATAGCGGGAAAGGCGCATGTTCTTGGCCCGTTGTCAGGTGGCGTGCGCGACGGCGGCCAGCGGAATGCCGGCCCGCTCGTCGAAGCCGAAGGCGAGGTTGAGGTTCTGCATCGCCTGCGTCGCGGCGCCTTTGAGGAGATTGTCGAGCGTCGCGACGACGACGACGCGCTTGCCGCCCGGCGCGAGCGTGAAGCCGCCGATCTCGGCGTGGTGCCTGCCGGCGATGCGGCTGACCCAGGGCGCTTCGTCGACGATGCGCACGAGCGGCTCGTCGGCGTAGAAGTCGCGGTAGCGCGATGCGATCGCGTCGCGTGTCGCCGGCTGCTGCAGCCAGAGGTTCACGGTCAGCGTGATGCCGCGAAAATACGCGGCGACGTGCGGCATGAACTCGACCGGCACGCCGAGATGGCGCGTGACCTCGCGCTCGTGCACGTGATCGGCGAGCGCGTACGGCATCAGGTTGTCGCGCAGCTTGTCGGGATCGTTGCGGTCCGACGGCGTCGTGCCGGCGCCGGAGTAGCCTGACACGCCGAAGCACGCCGGCGGCGCGGCGAGCCGGTCCCTGAGCGGCGCGATCGCGAGCTGCATCGCGGTCGCGTAGCAACCCGGGTTGCTGATGCGGGTCTCGCCCTTGTAGCTCCGGCGCGTCAGCTCCGGCAGGCCGTAGTACCACGCATCGTCGAAACGGTAGTCGGCCGAGAGGTCGACGATGACCGTGTCGGGCTTCGCGTCGACGAGCGCCTTAGCGTAGTCGGCGGCCTTGCCGTTCGGCAACGCGAGCACGACGGCGTCGGCGCGCTTCGCGGCGACGTCGGCCGCCGGAAGGTTCTCGTAGCGAAGCTCGCCTCCGAAGGCATCGACGTGATCGCAGACGCGCTCGCCGTCGAGCTCGCGCGACGACACGAACGCGAGCTCGAGCGAGGGATGCCGCGCGACGAGCCGGATCAGCTCCGCGCCGGCGTGGCCGCGTGCGCCGACGATGCCGAGCGGGCGCCGCATCACGCCGCCTCCGCCGAAGTCGCTTCGATCGGCGCATCGTCGAGAGTCGGCGCCCGATCGCGGCAATGCGCGACGCAGCGCTCGATCTCGCCGAAGTCCGCGAGCCCGTACCAGTAGACCTTCCACCGCGGCTGCTTGTAGCAGCCGTCCGACTCGGCGTAGTAGAACTGGTTGATGAGGTTGTTGTGCCGCGAGCGCCAGAACAGGCGTGGATTCTCGCCGCGCATCACCTGCCACGCCGCGCGGCCGAGGCCTTCGCCCTGCGCGTCGTCGGCGACCGCGAACTTGTCGAGGTACGGGATACCGTCCTCATGCGTCAGGATCAGCGCGGCGCGATAGTTCTCGCTGACGTAGGCCTTGTAGAGCCGCGTGCGCTCGAAATAGTCGGGCGCGAGCCTGCGCCGGAAGCTCGCCTCGATCAGCGCGCGCAAACGCTCGCGATCGATGCGGCTCCAGTCGGTGTGCACGTCGACGCGCTCGCCGCGGCGGATCAGCGTGCCCGAGCCCTTGTGCGTGAAGAGCTCCTTGGCGAGCTCGGCCGGCTTCGTGATCGACACCGACGAGGCGAGCGGCAGCTTGTCGAGCAGGTTCTTGATCTGCTCGATCTTGAGGCGCATGCCGGAATGCAGCCACGGCTGCCGCATCAGGGCCTCGTATTCGGTCGACAGGTTGATCGAGTCGATGATCGCGCCGTGATCGTCGAGGAGGCCGCCCGTGCCGGTCAGGAAGATGATCTTGTACGGCTTCAGCACGCGCACGAGCTCGTTCGCGGCGAAATCGGCGTTGATGTTGACGATCTGGCCGCCGGCCGTCTCGCCGAGCGAGGCGATCACGGGGATCGAGCCGGCGCGCAGGCTCGCCTCGATCGGCGCGAGCTCGACGCGCGCGACGCGGCCGACGAGGCCGAGCGCGTCGCGATCGATGAACTCGGCTTCGAACACGCCGGACACGATCGAGGTCGCGCGCGCGTCGACTTCCTGCAGCGCCTCGACGAGGCGCAGGTTCTGGCTCTGGAATACGCGGCGCACGATCGCGAGCGTCTCAGGGGACGTGATGCGCAGACCATCGACCGTCTGCTTCGCGATGCCGGCCGCGTTGAGCTCGTCGTCGAGCTGCGGACCCGCGCCGTGCACGACGATCGGCGTGAGCCCGACCTGCTGCAGGAACGCGAGCGAGGACGTCAGCGCGTCGAGATCGTCGCGCAGCACCGCCCCGCCGACCTTGACGACGGCGAAGCGCTTCGCGTCGAGCTGCGCGAAGCGCTTCAGGTACTGGTCGATCTCGCGCGAGCTCGCCATGCTCGACAAGAGGCGCACGATCGTCTGGCGGACCTGGAGATGGGCTTCGGCGTTCATGCGTGTCCTTCCGCGATCAGGCGGCAAAGCTTTTCCGTGTAGCGTTCGAGCTCGGACAGCGCGACCCATTCGTCGGCGCTGTGCGCCTGTGCGATGTCGCCGGGACCGAACACGAACGCGGTGTAGCCGGCCCGCGAGAACAACGAGGCTTCGGTCCAGAAATCGACCGCGTTGCCGATCGGGATGCCGAGCGCGTCGGCGACGTCGCGCGCGGCGAGCCGGCGCGATTCAGCTTCGGCGACGTCGCCGGCCGGCAGCGACGGTCCGCGGAACGTTTCGGTGAGCTCGGCGGGTGCGGGCTCGGCGAAGCCGCGGAAGCGATCGAGCAGCACGTCGGTGTCCATCGACGGCAGCGGACGGAAGCCGAAGCGCACTTCGGCGCTCGGCGCGA
>DATFRS010000144.1:0-24950 GCA_035263065.1 Rhodanobacteraceae bacterium | reverse complement strand
GCAGCGTCACGCCGGAGAACGTCGCGTACGCACGCAGCGTGACGTACCAGGTGCCCGCCGACGGCGTCGCGAACGTGCACGTCTCGTTGTTGCCGTTGAGGTACGGACGGCAGTCGTACGTGCCCGCGGCCGTACCGGGCGGCGAGCCGAAGCGCACGTACATGTCCGCATCGCCGGTGCCGCCGGAGATCTGGAACACGAGGTTCGAGGCGCCCGAGGGCACCGTCATCGTGTACGTGATCGTGTTGCCGGTCGTCGCACCGAGACCCGTGACCGCAACGCCGTTCTGCAGGACGTTGCCGCCGCCCGACGACACCGTCACCGACTGCGTGCGCGTGTTCGGCGCGCCGTCGTCGTCCGTCACCGTCAGCGCGACGCTGTAGGTGCCCGCCGATGCGTAGGTGTGACTCGGGTTGGTCGCGGTCGACGTGCCGCCGTCGCCGAAGTTCCACGAGCGCGACACGATCGTGCCGTCGGGATCGGTGGAGCTGTCGGTGAAGTTGGCGGTGAGGCCGCTGGTCGAGAAGCTGAAGTTCGCGGTCGGCGGCGTGTTCGCACCGCCGCCCGACACCGCGGCGAGCGTTGCCTGCGCGTTGATGATGCCGGCGCCGCAGCCGCCCGAGCAGCTGCCCGGCAGCGGCCTGGCGTTCGCGGTCAGGTAGTTCTTCACCTGATCCGGCGTGAGGCTGCCGTTGATCGAGAAGATCGCCGCCGCAAGCGCCGAGACGTGCGGCGTCGCCATCGACGTGCCGGCGTAGTACGCGTAGGTTTCGCTGCCCTGCGTCGTCGTGCCGGTGTTGAGCGTCGAGAGGATGTCGGCGGTGCCGCCGGTGCCGGCGCCACCCGGCGCCGAGATGACGATCGTCGAGCCGAAGTTCGAGTACGACGCGCGCGCACCGGCGCGGGTCGTCGCCGCGACTGAGATCACGCCCGAGCAGTTCGCCGGCGACGAGTTCGTCACGTTCTGGTTCTCGTTGCCCGCCGCGACGACGAACACCGACCCGCGCGAGCGCGCGCCGTTGATCGCCGTCTGGAACGAGCCGCACGCGCCACCGCCGCCGAGGCTGAGGCTCAGCACCTTGGCGACGTTCGCGTTCGCCGGCACGCCGGTAACGGTGCCGCCCGACGCCCAGGTGATCGCATCGACGATGTCGGACACCGAGCCGCCGCACTTGCCGAGCACGCGCACGGGCACGACCTTCGAGCCGTACGCCATGCTGGCGACGCCGCGCGCGTTGTTGGTCAGCGCGGCGACCGTACCGGTGACGTGCGTGCCGTGCCAGCTTGAGTTCGATGCCGGGATGCCGATGCCGCACTCGTTGCTGCCGTACCAGTCGCCTTCGTCGTTCGGGTTCGAATCGCGCCCGTTGCCGTCGCGCGCGGCGGCCGAATCGCTGATGAAGTCGTAACCGCCGACCGTCTGGCCGCTGAGGTCGCTGTGCGGCGTGATGCCGGTGTCGATCACGGCGACGCGCACGCCGGTCCCGGTCGCGATGTCCCACGCGGCGGTCTGGTTGACGCCGCCGGTCGGATCGGTGAGATCCCACTGGCTCGAGAAGTTCGTGTCGTTCGGCGTCAGCAGCGCGTGCATCATGCGATCGGGCTCGACGTAGTCGACGCCCGCGTTGCGCGCGAAGGCGACCAGCACTTCGCGCTGCACTTCGTCGTAGGCCGCGAAGCGCAGGCGGTCGCCGGCGACTTCGACGAGCTCGGCCCCGGTCGAAAGCGTGCGGACGTGCTGCACGCGAAGGCCGGTCTCGGCCGCGACACGCCGATAGTCGGCCTGCCTGGAGGCCACCGGCGTCCGTTCCGCATAGGTCACGATGTAGCGGCTGTAGGCCGTCTGCGCCGATACGCCGGTGAAGTTCGCGCGATCGGCGAACTGCCGGAGCTCGGCCTGGGTGGCCGGGCCCGCGCTCGCCGTCGTGATTCCGAAGGCGAAGAAAGCGGCCGCGGCCAGAGCGGTACGTTGCAATTGAAGGGTTTTTCTGGACTTCACTGACTACCCCCAGCACATGAGTCAATGGATGCCGCGGACGGCGCGGCCCGGTGCGACGCGGGATCGCGTCTCCGGCAGTGCCCCCGGCCGGCCGATACGAGTCGGCTGGCCGGCGGCCGCGCCCGTCGCGTTTGCCCCACGCGACGGCCGCTGCCGGTGGTTCCTGCGCCCACTCCCGGGAGCGCAAAAACGCGCGGCAACCTACCAGCCGGCGCTTTGCAGCGTCAAGCTGTAGGTTTACGCAACCTATTGAAAACGTTCAGTTTGTTGTGCTACGCACCATAGTTGTCCGGACAAATCTGAAACGGGACAACCTGTCCGGACAGGCGATTTTGGGCGTCCACACGTAAAGGGGTCTAGACGTCCGTACGTCCGTTCAGCGGCGTATGGTCCGGACCTGCTTCGGCTTGCGGATCCAGAGGATCGCCGTGATGACGAAGAGGATTGGCGCCGCCCAGTACATGCTCTTGACCCAGCTGTGGGTGCCGTTCCAGGTCGTGCCGAAGATGAGGTCCATCGCGACCGTCGGGTCGGCACGGATGCGCTCGAAGCCCTCGCTGAATGCGTCCGTGAGCCGGTCGGCGCCGAAGCGGCCGAGCGAGGGCACGGCGGCATCGAGCATGCCGCCGAGGACGATGTAGGTCGTCGCGAGCGGCGCCTCGCGGTGCGCCGATTCGGAGATGGACTCGCCGACGTCGGGGATGCCGGTCACCCCGCCCCAGACGACGAGGTCGTACAGGAAGCAGATCGCGAACAGCACGCCCGCGATCACATGCAGATGGCTCTTCATGGCAGTCCCCTCCAGCGGCGCATCCTACGTTGCGGGCGGCGCGCGGGGTGTGACGGAAGCGGGCAAATCGCGGCGCCGCGCCGCTCAGAACATGCCGGTTTCGAGCCGCGCGGCCTCGGACATCATCGAGTGGTTCCACGGCGGATCGAACACGAGCTCGACGTCGGCCTCGGCGACGGTCGGGATCATCTCGAGCTTCGTGCGCACATCGTCGACGAGGATCTCGCCCATGCCGCAGCCCGGCGCCGTCAGCGTCATCTCGACGCCGACCTTGCGCTTGCCGTCGTCGCGGCGCTCGAGCTCGACGCTGTAGACGAGCCCGAGCTCGACGATGTTGATCGGGATCTCGGGATCGAAGCACGTGCGCAGCTGCTGCCAGACCAGCTTCTCGACGTCCTCGTCGCCGGCGCCTTCGGCGAGCTCCAGCGGCGGCGGCGGTTCCTTTCCGAGCGCATCGGCGTCGGCGCCCGCGATGCGGAACAGGCTGCCGTCGACATAAACCGTAAAGCTGCCGCCGAGCGCCTGCGTGATGTAGCCGACCTGCCCCGCCGGGAGCGTCACGGATTCGCCCTGCGGCACCATGACGGCGACGCAGTCGCGTTCGAGACGGATCGGTTCGGAAGTCTGGCTGTAGCCCATCGGGTCTTGAGTCGCGCGCGGGGCGCGCATTATGCCTGCGTACGAAAACGATGTCGGGGCGCGTCGCACGCGTTCAATGGATTCAGGCTCCGGCCGCCTGCACGAACCCGAGCTCCGCAAGACAGCGTCCGAACAGCCTCATCGCCGCTTCGATGTCGGCCGGCGGCAGTCCCGCATAGCCGAGCACGAGCCCGGGCCGCGGCGGCGCCTTCAGGCAATACGGCGCGATCGCGTAGAGCCCGAGGCCGCGCGTGCGCGCATGCTCGATCAGGCGCTCGCAGTCGGCGTGACCGAGGCCGACGAGCCACGCGGTGAGATGCATGCCGGCGTTCGAGTCGACGACTTCGACGAGCCCCGGTGCGTGCCGCGCGAGGCCGGTCAGCATCGCCGTGCGTCGCGCGCGCAGCGTCTGCGCCGCGCGGCGCAGGTGCCGCTCGAAGCCGCCGTCGCCCATGAAGCGCGCCAGCGCGGCCTGTTCGAGCGCGTTGCAGCCGCGATCCTCGAGCCACTTCGCCGCGACGAACGCGTCGCGCAGCGCCGGCGGCAGCACCATGTAGCCGAGCCGTAGCGCCGGAAACAGCGCCTTCGAAAAGCTGCCGATGTAGATCACGCGCCCGTCGCGGTCGAGCGACTTCAGTGCCGCGAGCGGTCGCCCGCCGTAGCGGAACTCGCCGTCGTAGTCGTCCTCGATCAGCCACGCGCGCTGCGTCTCCGCCCAGTCGAGCAGCTCGACGCGACGCCCGAGCGGCAGGAGAGCGCCGGTCGGAAACTGGTGCGAGGGCGTGACGACCGCGAGCCGCGCGTCGTCCGGCAGCGCCGACGGCACGAGGCCGTCCGCGTCGACGCGACAGCCGCGAACGTGCGCGCCGTGCGCCGCGAACACCTGGCGCGCGCCGCGATAGTGCGGATCTTCGAGCACGACCGCTTCGGTCGGACCGAGCAGCACGCGCGCGGCGAGCCCGAACGCCTGCTGCGTGCCCGAGACGATCAGCACGTCTTCCGGCGTCGCCGGCACGCCGCGACGGCGCGCGAGGTAGTCGCAGACCTGCTCGCGCAGCGCTTGCAGGCCCTGCGCGTCGGGATAGTCGAATTCGAGATGCTCGGCCGCGCGGTTGAGCTCGCGCCGCCACACGCTGGCCAGCATCGGATTCGCGAGCGGCAGACCGTACTGCAGGTTGTAGCGCAGCCCGCGATGCTGGCGGCCCGGAATCGCGCGGCCGTCGAAGTTGACCAGCACGCGCCGCGCGAACGGCGACAGCGGCGCGACCAGCGTCGCGCTGTTGCGCTTCTGCGGCGCGGGATTGCCGACGCTGGCGACGTAGCTGCCCGAGCCGACGCGTCCGACCAGGAAGCCTTCGGCCTGCAGCTGCTCGTACGCGGCGAGCACCGTGTTGCGCGAGATGTCGAGCTCGCGCGCGAGCGAGCGGCTCGCCGGCAGGCGTGCACCCGCGGCGACGCGGCCGTCGAGGATCGCGCCCTTCAGCGAGCGGATCAGCTGTGCGTAGCGCGGTCCTTCGCCATCGAGATCGAGGTACATCGAAATGGCTCCATCATTGCCAGCGATGGTGGCGCTCCATGGTACCAATAATCGGACCTAAAGTGAGCCTGTCTTTTCACGGGCTCCCCGCCATGACCATCGCACTCGATCAGGACACCCCGACGAAGCCGCCCCGCGCCGCGCGCCACCGCGTCGATCGGACGAAAGCCCGCGCGCGCTACGACCGTGCGGCGATCCACGCGATCCTCGACGCCGGCCTGATCGCGCACGTCGGCTTCTCGACCGACGCGCAGCCGTTCGTCATCCCGATGCTCTACGCGCGCGACGGCGACACGCTGCTGCTGCACGGCTCGATCGCGAGCCGGCTCGTCAACGCGCTCGGCGCCGGCGTTCCGGCCTGCATCAGCGTGACGCTGGTCGACGGGCTCGTCCTGGCGCGCTCGCATTTCCATCACTCGGTGAACTACCGCTCGGTGGTCGCGTTCGGGCTCGCGCGCATCGTCGACGACGCCGGCGAGAAGCTCGCCGCGCTGGCGCACTTCGTCGACGCGATCGTCCCGGGCCGCGCCGCCGAATCGCGGCCGCCCGATCGCAACGAGCTCGCCGCGACGCACGTGCTGCGCTTCGAGATCGAGGACGCGAGCGCGAAGGTTCGCACGGGCGGCGTCAAGGACGACGCCGCCGACCTCGGCCTGCCGCACTGGGCCGGCGTCGTGCCGCAGCGCGCGGCCTACGACGCGCCGCTCGCCGACGACACCGTCGCCGACGACGCAGCGCTGCCCGATTCGGTGCAGCGCCTCCTCGCGCAGGCGGGAGCGCGCACGTGAGCGCGGCGATCCGCATCGTCGACGTCAACGACGCGCACGGCGACGTGATCGAGCCGGACTGGCTCGCGCGCGCCGAAACCGTGCACCGCCAGCTCCGTCCGCACTTGCCGGACGATTACGCCGGCAAGATGCGGCGCGTGTTCGCCGGCGGCGGACGGCTCTCTGTCGCCGTGCGCGGCGACGACGTCGTCGGCGTCGCGGTCCACCGCATGTACGAGAACACGTTCGACGGCGTCGTGATGTACGTCGACGATCTCGTCACCGACGATGCGAAGCGCTCGCAGGGCGTCGGCAAGGCGCTGCTCGATCACCTGCAGCGCATCGCGCGCGGCGCGGGCTGCGCGAAGTTCACGCTCGACTCCGGCACGCAGCGCCAGCAGGCGCACAAGTTCTATTTCCGCGAGGGGCTCGTGGTCAATTCGTTCCACTTCGCGAAGGCGCTCTGATTTCCAACGCGATCGGCGCGCCGCTATCATGCGCGCCTTCCGCCATCCGATTGGCGAAGCCTGGATCGCCGGATGGCAGAACCGATCAAGCCCGACGCACCGCAACGCCGCGCCCGCTGGATCGGCGTCGCGACGGCGCTGATGTGCGCGCTCGCCGGCGGCGCGATCTGGTGCCTCGTCGCGCTCTACGTGCGCCGCGACCTGATTCCGCTCGCGCTGCCGATCGCCGCGGTCGTCGTGTGGGCGCTGCGCTCGCACGGATTCGCGGGCCGCTGGTCCGGCGCCGCGATCGCGGCCGCCTGCGTCGCGCTCGCGAGCGCCTACTCGCTGTATCTGCAGGCGACCGCCCAGGTCGCCTCGCTGCTCGGCCTGCCGATGCGCGATGCGCTGGTGCAGATGGAGCCCGGCATGGCGATCGACATCGCGTGGCGCAATCTCGATTTCGCCGGCGGCGCGATCATCGCGGTCGCGCTCGTCGTCGCGATCGTCGGCATGCTGCCGGCGCCGCGATCGCGCATGTAGCTAGTGCCCGCCGCCGCCCTCGATCGCCTTCAGCTCCGAGATGAGCCGGTTCGCCGCTTCCTTGCCGTCCGCGTAGAGCATGCGCGTGTTGTCGGCGTAGAAGAGCGCGTTCTCGATGCCGGCGAAGCCGGTGCCCTTGCCGCGCTTGATGACGATGACCTGCTTCGCGTCGACGACGTCGAGGATCGGCATGCCGTAGATCGGCGATGACTTGTCGGTCTTCGCGGCGGGATTCACGACGTCGTTCGCGCCGATGACGATCGCGACGTCGGTCGTCTTGAACTCGGGATTGATGTCGTCCATGTCGGCGATGAGGTCGTACGGCACGCCGGCCTCGGCGAGCAGCACGTTCATGTGGCCCGGCATGCGGCCCGCGACCGGATGGATCGCGAAGCGCACGTCCTTGCCGGCCTTGATCAGCGCCTGCGAGAGCTCCCAGATCTTGTGCTGCGCCTGCGCGACGGCCATGCCGTAGCCCGGCACGATGATGACCTTCTCGGCGAGATAGAGCAGCGACGCCGCGTCGCTCGCCTCGATGGGCTTCTGCGATCCGGCGATCTCGGTCGCGCCGCCGCCGCCGCCGAAATTCGAGAAGAGCACATTCGAGATCGGGCGGTTCATCGCCTTCGCCATCAGCTGCGTCAGGAACGTGCCCGCCGCGCCGACGACCGTGCCGGCGATGATCAGCGCCTCGATCTGCATCACGTAGCCTTCGAACGCGACCGCGAGGCCGGTCAGCGCGTTGTAGAGCGAGATCACGACCGGCATGTCGGCGCCGCCGATCGGCAGCGTCATCAGCACGCCGAACGCGAGCGCGAGCAGGAAGAACACGACGACGAGGCTCGCGTCGAGCTTCCAGAACACCACCGCCGCGCCGGCGAGCACCGCCGCCGCAAAGACGAGGAAGTTGACGACCTGCTGCCCGCCGAACGTGAAGCGCTTGTCCATGCGCCCGTCGAGCTTCGCCCAGGCGATGATCGAGCCGGTCATCGAGATCGAGCCGATCAGCGCGCCGACGACCGCGAGCGCGAGCGTCGCGAGCGGCGGCGTCTCGGTGCCCGACGTGAACTTGAGCAGCTCGCCCGCGCCGATCGCCGCCGCGGAGCCGCCGCCCATGCCGTTGAACAGCGCGACCATCTGCGGCATGTCGGTCATCGCGACCTTCTTGCCCCAGAGCCAGGTCGGCACGACGCCGATCGCGATGCCGGCGACGATCAACCAGAGGTTGTGGCCGCCGGTGATCGCGAACGTCGCGAGCGTCGCGATGACCATGCCGATGCCGGCCTGCACGATGCCCTTGCGCGCCGTGACCGGCGAGGACATGCGCTTGATGCCGAGGATGAAGAGGACGGCGGCGAGGAAATAGCTTGCTTTGGCGAGCAGCGGCAGGAGTGTCGCAGTGTCCATTGGGGGCGTCCGAAGTTGTCGCGTTAGGGCGCCCGCTGCGCGGGCTCGTGAGGTCGGCGCTTCGCGCCTCGTGAGCGCGGCGCGAGCGCCGCTAGTGAGCAAGACGTTCTAACGAGCGAGCGCGCAGCGCGAGCGACCTCGCAGGGCGCGAAGTGCCCTGCCTCACGAGCTCGCGCAGCGAGCGCCCTCACTTCTTTTCACCTTTGCTGGACTTGAACATCTCGAGCATGCGCTCGGTGACGACGTAGCCGCCGGCCGCGTTGCCCGCGCCGAGCACGACGCCGATGAACCCGATCGCCTTGGCGAGCGGCGAATCCGCCTCGGCGAGCGCAACCATCGCGCCGACCAGCACGATGCCGTGCACGAAGTTCGAGCCCGACATCAGCGGCGTGTGCAGGATCACCGGCACCCGGCCGATGATTTCCTTGCCGGTGAACGCGGCGAGCATGAAGATGTAGAGCGCGAGAAAACCGTCGATCATCGTTCGTCCTCGTCCATTCGTCATTCCCGCGAAAGCGGGAACCTAGCGCCTCTGCTCCGGCGGCCGCAGGCGCTGGGTCCCCACTTCCGCGGGGACGACGAAACTAGCCTTCCACCAATTTCTTCGCCGCCTCGTTCCGGATCTCACCGCCGTGCGTCACGCACGTCTTCGCGATCAGCTCGTCGTTCCAGTCCAGATTGAGCGCCCCGTCCTTGAGGCTCAGCTCCAGAAAATTGTAGAGATTGCGCGCATACATCTCGCTCGCGTGCACCGGCGCGCTGGACGGCAGGTTGACCGTGCCGACGACGCTGACGCCGTTCTCGCTGACGACCGTCCTTCCGGCCTCGGTGATCTCGACGTTGCCGCCGGTCTCGGCCGCGATGTCGACGATGACGGCGCCGGGCTTCATGCCGGCGACCATCGCCGCCGAGACGATGCGCGGCGCCTTGCGGCCCGGCACGGCCGCGGTCGTGACGACGACGTCGAACGACTTCAGCTGCTCGGCGAGCGCCTGCTGCTGCCTGTCGCGCTCCTCCTGCGTCAACTCGCGCGCGTAGCCGCCGCTGCCGGCGGCGCTGACGCCGAGGTCGAGGAATTTCGCGCCGAGCGATTCGATCTGCTCCTTCGTTTCCGGGCGCACGTCGAAGCCCTCGACCTGCGCGCCGAGACGCCGCGCCGTCGCGATCGCCTGCAGGCCCGCGACGCCGGCGCCGACGATCAGCACCTTCGACGGCCGGATCGTGCCGGCCGCGGTCGTCAGCATCGGGAAGAATTTCGGCGCGGCCTCGGCGGCGATCAGCACGGCCTTGTAGCCGGCGACGGCCGCCTGCGAGGACAGCACGTCCATCGCCTGCGCGCGCGTCGTGCGCGGCAGGAGCTCCATCGCAAACGACGTGATCTTGCGATCGCGCAGCGCCTTCGTGCGCTCGGGCGCGAGATGCGGCTGCAGGTGCGCGATGACGACCGCGCCTTCCTTCAGAGCCGCGATCTCCTCGAGCGTCGGCGGCTGCACCTTGAGGAGGACATCGGCGCGGGCGAGCGCGCTCTGCGCATCGGTCGCCTCGCAACCCGCATAGGCCGCATCGGCGAAGTACGCCGATGCGCCGGCACCGCGCTCGAGGACGACGTCCGCGCCGCGCGACATGAGCTTCTTCGCGACTTCGGGCGTCGCCGCAACGCGGCGCTCGCCCGCGGCGCTTTCGCGCACCACCGCCACGGCAACCGGCATGTCGTCTCCCGGAATCGCTCGAACGCCGCATCCTAACGGAAGCGCGCGAAGACGGTAAACCGCGTCGGGACCGGAACCGGCCCGCTGGTAAACTCGAAGGCCGCCTCCACGTTCCGGTCCCATGTCCCTCGACGTGATCAACCAGCGCCGCTCGGTGCCGTCGCGCCAGCTCGGCGAGCCCGGTCCCGACGCCGCGCAGCTGCGCGAGCTCCTCGCCGCGGCGATCCGCGTGCCGGACCACGGCAAGCTCGTGCCGTGGCGGCTCCTCGTGATCCGCGGCGAGGCGCGCGCGCGGCTCGGCGCGGCGCTCGCGGCGATGCATCTTCGCCACGAGCCGGACGCGCCGCCCACCGTCATCGACAAGGATCGCGACCGCTTCAACTTCGCGCCGCTGATCGTCGCGGTGATCGCGCGCATCGAGGAAAACCATCCGAAGATCCCGGCGCAGGAGCAGCTCCTGTCGGCTGGGCTCGTCGCGTACAACCTCCTGCTCGGCGCGCAGGGCCTCGGCTTCGGCGCACAGTGGCTGACCGGCTGGTCCGCGTACGATCGCGAGGCGGCGGCGCTGCTCGGCCTCGCCGGCGACGAGCGCGTCGTCGCCTACGTGCACATCGGCACGGCGCGCGAGCCGGCGCCCGAACGCACGCGGCCGGTGCTCGACGACGTCGTCAGCGAATGGAACTGAAGCGCACCGCGCACCTCGTCGACGGCAGCCTCTACGTCTGCCGCGCGTATTTCGCGCCGATGCCGGACATCGCCGGCGCCGACGGCGCCTCCGTCGTCGCGGTGCACGGCTTCACGCGGTTCCTGCTCGATCTCCTCGAGCGCGCGCAGCCGACGCACATCGCGGTCGCTTTCGACGAGTCGCTGACGACGTCGTTCCGCAACGAGATATATCCCGAATACAAGGCGCACCGCGACCCCGCGCCGCCCGAGCTCATGGCGCAGTTCGCGCTGTGCAAGGACGTCGCCGCGGCACTCGGCGTCAGCGTGCTCGCCGACGCGAGGTACGAGGCCGACGACCTCATCGGCAGCGCGCTGATGGCGCTGCGCATGGACGGCTTCCGTGGCGTGATCGTCTCGGCCGACAAGGATTTCGGCCAGCTCATCGGCGAGGGCGACGAGCAGTGGGATCCGCAGCGCAACCAGCGCTGGGATGCCGACGGCGTCAAGCAGCGGCTCGGCGTCCGGCCCGAGCAGGTCGCCGACTATCTCGCGCTGACCGGCGACAGCGTGGACAACATTCCCGGCGTGCCCGGCATCGGGCCGAAGACCGCGGCGATCCTGCTCCACCACTACGGCACGCTCGATGCGCTGCTCGATCGCGCCGAGGAAGTGGCGTTCCTGCGCATGCGCGGTGCTGCCGCGGCGTCGATGAAGCTGCGCGAGCATACGGACGCGGCGCGGCTGTCGCGCCTGCTCAGCGTGATCGCGCTCGATGCGCCGGTGCCGCTCGCGGCGGACGCCTACGCGCGGCGCGCGATCGACGCGGCCGCGATCGAGCGCCTGTTCGATCACCTCAAGTTCGGCCCGCTGACGCGAGCCCGCGTGCGCGCGCTCGCGACCGGCGCCGCGTCAGCCGCCTGACGCGGTCGACTCGACGCCGCCCTCGACGTTCTCGAAGAGCTTGGGGACCGGCAGCGTCGGCACGGTCTTGGTCGCGTGCTGCGTGCGGATGCCGGGCTCGTTCCAGGCGAAGCGCAGATCGCTCCTGAACACGCGCACGGCTTCGAGCTTCGATGCGTCCTTGACGACCCCGTAGGTGTCGTACTCGTTCTTCTGGCTGTTCGCGATGAAGTACAGCGCGTCGCCGTCGACCGCGCCGTAGGTCGGCACGCCGAACGCCGCGTTGGCGACGTCGATCGGCATCGCGCTCTCGATCTTGTGGCCGTCCTTGTCGAGCTTGAGGCGCATGACGCGCCTGGGCGACATGCCGTTCTCGACGACGACGAGCGTGTCGTCGTACCAGTAGAGGCCGTCGACGCCGCCCAGCACGAGCTTGTCCGGCGCGTAGTCGAGATCGAAGCCCTTGCCGGCGCCGAGATCGACGCCGAGCACGCCGAGCGAATAGTCGGCGAAGTAGAGCCGCTTGCCGTCGCCGCTGACGGCGAGGCCGCGGATGCTGGTCAGGCGCGGATTCTCGACCATCGGCTTCAGCGCGCCGCCGTCGAGGCGGTAGATGACGTTGCGCACGCCGTCGGCCGCGAACACCTGGCCGCTGGTGCCGACCGCGAGGCTCGACAGCGTGCGCGGCTGGCTGTCGGGCGCGAGGAGATACTTGTTGAGGAGCTTGCCGCTCGAGAGCCGGAACTTGAACACGCCGGCCTTGCCGAAATCGTCCTGTTTGAAGCCCTTGAAGTAGACCGACGAGGTGCTGGCGACGTAGAGCGCGTCGTTCGCGGCGTCGACGGCCATCGCGTAGACGCCCCAGAGCCCGTTGTCGGCGCCGGGCGCGATGAAGTCCTTCAGCGAGCCGTCCTTGCCGACGAGATAGACCTTGCCCTCGCGCACGCTGCCGGCGAGGAACGCCTTGCGTTTGGGATCGTAGGCGAGCGATTCGAAGAGATAGTCGCCCTTGGGCAGCGAGAACGCGACCTTGCCTTCGCCGAACGGCTTCATCGCGGCGTCGAAGTTGTTGACGATCGTCGTCCACACCTTCGTGTTGGCGACTTTCGCGAAGGCCGGATTGTTGCCGATGTCGTAGCCGTAGCCCTGCATCTGCATGCGCAGGAGGATGTCGTAGGTGTTGCGCGTGTCGCCCTGCTGCGCGTAGACGCTCGCGAGCGCAAGCTTGAGCTCGCCCGAGTTCGGCAGCAGCACCGTGAGGCGCTGCAGCGCCCATTCCAGGCGCGTGAGGTCGCCGCTCTGCTTGTAGTACGCCGCGAGGCGGTAGAGCGCGGACGGCACCTGCGTGTCGCGGATCTGCTGCTCGGTGAGCGCGCGCGGATCGGGGCCCGACGCCTGCTGCTGCGGCTGCTGGGCCTGTGCGAGCGTCACGGCGAGTGCGAGCGCGACGGCGCCGAGGATTCGCTTGATCTTCATCGGTCTTACCTAGGATGCTTGGGCGGAATGGCCGCGCGGGATGCCGCGACGGTGCCGGCCACGGGCCGGATCCGGCCGATCCGGCCGGATCGAGACCTTGCCCACGTAACAAAGTTCGGACAGCCGCTCAAGATGACCGAAACCGAAACGCTTTGCAACGGCCAGTGGCTGCGCCTCAAGCGGCGCGGGCGCTGGGAATTCGCCGAACGCGTCAACGCGGGCGGCGGCGTCATCATCGTCGCGGTGACGCCCGAGGACCGCCTGCTGCTCGTCGAGCAGTACCGCGCCGCGATCCAGAGCCGCACGATCGAGATGCCGGCGGGGCTGGTCGGCGATCTCGCGCACAGCGCCGGCGAGCACGCGGTCGAGGCCGCGCGCCGCGAGCTGCTCGAGGAAACCGGCTACGAAGCCGGCCGCATCGAGTTCCTGATGGCGGGCCCTTCCTCGTCGGGCATGAGCAACGAGATCATGGCCTTCGTGCGCGCCTACGACCTCGTGCGCGTGCACGCGGGCGGCGGCGACGAGACCGAAGAGATCCTCGTGCACGAAGTGCCGCGCGCCGAGGCCGCGCGCTGGCTCGTCCGCAAGATGAGCGAAGGCTATTCGGTCGATCCGAAGATGTTCGCGGGACTCTATTTCCTCGAGCACGGCGAAGCGCTGTTCGCCGGTGCGGACCTACCGGGCGCGAAGCGCTAGGTCAGGAGCCAGGTCGCGACGACCTGCCAGAGCAGGAGGAGCGACATCGCAACGAGCACGAGCCAGGTCAGCGAGATGCCGACCGCGCGTCCCGGCGACGCGGTCGTCGAGCTCGAAAGACCGACGGCATGGAACACGCGCGATGCGATCAGAACGCAGCCGAAGACGTGCAGCAGCAGCGGCTGCGTCTGATTGAGCTCGAGGATCAGGAGGAGGAGCAGCGACAGCGGCAGGTATTCGGTCGCGTTCGCGTGCACGCGGATGCGCTGCGCGAGCACCGCGTCGCCGCCGCTGCCGATGCCGATCTTCGCCACGCGGCGCCGCAGCGTGACGCGCATGCCGAGGATCACGATCAGGAGCGCGGCGAGTGCGGCGTAGAGACCGGTGATGCGCATGGCGTTCCTCCGTCAGGGTTGCGGCGCGTTGCTCGTGGCCTTCTGCACGATGATGCGATCGCCGCGCTGCGTGCCGGTGATCTCGACGTTGCCGGCGGGAATGACGCGGTAGCTGATACGTACGTCGCCGACCTTGCGATGCGCCGGATCGCCGGCGTACAGCGCGCCGTTCGCGTCGCGGAACGTCATGCCGAGATTCGACGGAAGCTCGGCGCTCGTCACCGGAAGCGGCACGGGCTTGACGCGCAGCGACGCCCCGAGCCGGTAGTTGCCGAGCGCGGCCGCATCGAGATGGAACGCGCCCAGGCGCACGTCGCCCGACGAGAAACGCGCGCTGGTGATCGGCAGGCGCCCGGGATTCCTGTGGTCGGCCGGGAACTTGCCCGAGTCGATGATCTGCGGCGACCACACTTCCTGATACGTGCAGTTGGCGCCGTTGCAGGTCTGGCGCCACTGCAGCATCTCGGCGAAGCGCAGCAGCATCACTGCGTCGGCGCTGATGCCGAGCTGGATGTCGGTCGCCTTGGCGTGCACGTCGAGCGGCCCCTGCAGCGTGACCAGGCGGCCTTCGTTGGCGGGATCGACGTGATCGGCCGCGATCTTCGGCGCGGCGGGCTCGACCGGCGCCGGCTTCGCGGGCGTGCTAGCGCCCTCGGGGGACGCCTGACGCTTGTGGAGCCACAGATACGCCCCGAAGCCGGCGGCGATGACGACGAGGATGATGACGGCAGTCAGCGGAGAGCTCTTGGTCTTGGCCATGCGGATCGTCAGGCGGCTTCGCCGCTCAACGCGGCGCGCTCGTCGGTGGTCGAGAAACGGCCCTTCGCATCGCGCGCGACGCGCGCGAGCGCACAGCCGGTGTCGTGGGTGAAGAAGAGGCGCACGCCGCGCGCGAGCTTGTCCTCGAGAAACGACGTCTTCTCGTCGATCAGGAGCTCGGGGTAGCGGTCGTAGCCCATCGTCACCGGCAAGTGTACCCAAGGGCGGCCGGGAATCAGGTCGGCGCAGAACACGACGCCGCCCTCGCCCGTGTCGGGAGTGATCTCGGACAGCATGAGGCCGGGCGTGTGCCCGTTCGAATACGTGAAGCGCACCTGCATGCCGAGCGTCGGCGAGCGCGCACCCTGCACGCGCTCGAGACGGCCCGACGCTTCGAGCAGCGGCTGCAATTCCGGAATGAACGACGCGCGGTCGCGCGGATGCGGATTCTGCGCACGCTGCCAGCATTCCTCGCCGACGAGATACGTCGCGTTCGGGAACAGGAGCCGCGGCGGCTGGCCCTCCTCCCACGCCGCGAGGAGGCCGCCCGCGTGATCGAAGTGGAGATGCGAGAGCACGACCGCATCGATGTCGTCGTCGGAGAAGCCGGCGTCGGTCAGCGAATCGAGCAGCACGTGCCGCGCTTCGACGACGCCGTAGCGCTCGCGCAGCTTCGGCTCGAAGAACGCGCCGATGCCGGTTTCGAAGAGGACGTTGCGGCCATTGAGGCCTTCGACGAGCAGCGCGCGGCAGGCAAGCGGAATGCGGTTGTCGGCGTCCGGCGCGATCCATTTTTCCCACATCGCGCGCGGCGCGTTGCCGAACATCGCGCCGCCGTCGAGGCGCTGGGAATTGCCGAGGATCGACCAGAGTTTCATGCGGACAGCGTAACGGGCCGCACGGCGCGGCGATAGCCCGCGCCGTGCCGCGTTGCTGTCCCTTCAGCGAACCTCGCCTTTGCCCGACACGCCGCGCGGATCGGACGCCGCGCGCATTTCGCCGGTCTTGCGGTCCCAGCTCACGGCATTCATGAAGCCGTAGCCCCAGGTGCCGGCCGCGACGTTGATGCGGTGGCCCATGCCTTCGAGCACCTGGATGTCCTCCGGCGAGATCGCGTCCTTCTCGGCATTGATGACGTCCGGCAGGTACTGGTGGTGGTAGCGGCGGTTCGCGACGAACTGCGCGGGCTCCTCGCCGTCGATGAAGGCCAGGATGCCTTCGACCGTCATCGTGATGATCGAGCTTCCGCCCGGCGTGCCGAGCACGGCGAGGCGGTCGGGGCCGTCGACGAAGCTCGGCGACATCGACGACAGCGGACGGCTGCGCGGCTTGGGCGCGTTGTTGTCGTTGCCGACGAGGCCGTACGCGTTCGGTTTGCCGGCGATCAGCGCGAAGTCGTCCATCTCGTCGTTGAGCACGAAGCCCGTTCCCGGCACGACGAACGCCGAGCCGAAGGTCAGGTTGACGGTCTGCGTCGCCGAGACGAGGTTGCCTTCGGTGTCGATGATCGAGAAATGCGAGGTGCTGAGGCCCTGCTGCGTGTCGAGATAGCCCGGCAGCAGGTCGCTCGGCGTCGCCTTGTCCGGATGGATCGAAGCGCGCAGGCCCGCGGCGTAGTCGGGGCTCATCAGACGCGCGATCGGCATCTCGACGAAATCGGGATCGCCGAGATATTCCGCGCGGTCGCGGTACGCGCGACGCATCGCCTCGACCGCGAGATGCACGCGGTGCGCGCTGTCGTATTTCGAGAGATCGTAGCCGGACAGGATGTTGAGGATCTCGGCGATCGCGATGCCGCCCGACGACGGCGGCGGTGCCGTCACCATGCGGTAGCCCTTGTACTCGCTGGTCAGCGGCGTGCGTTCCTTGACCGTGTAGCCGGCGAGATCGTCGAGCGTCCAGCGCCCGCCTTCGGCGCGCACGCCGTCGACGAGCGTCTTGGCGAGCGCGCCGCGATAGAACCCGTCGTTGCCGTGCGCGGCGATGCCTTCGAGCACGCGCGCGAGGTCGGGCGTCTTGAACACCCAGCCTTCCTTCGGCGTCTCGCCGTCGACGAGATAGAGGGCCGCCGAGCCCGGGAAGCGCTTGATGACTTCCTTGCGGCGGTCGAGCCCGCCGAGGAGGCGCGCATCGGGCTTGAACCCTTCCTTCGCTAGGCGGATCGCCGGCGCAAGCGACTTCGACAGCGGCAGCTTGCCGTAATGCTCGGCGATCCAGACGATGCCGGCGGGCTCGCCCGGAATCGCGGCGGACAACGGACCGTTCGTCGAGTGATTGCGATCGGCCGCGCCGTTCGCGTCGATGTAGTCCTTCGGATCGACGGCGGCCGGCGCGGCTTCGCGCGCATCGACCATCGTTTCCTTGCCGTCCGACGCGCGGCGCAGCAGGAACAGCCCGCCGCCGCCTATGCCAGAGCTTTGCGGTTCCAGCACCGACAGCGCCGCGGCGACCGCGACGGCCGCGTCGAACGCGTTGCCGCCCTCGGCGAGCACTTCGAAACCGGCGTCCGTCGCGAGCTTGTGCGCGCTCGAGATCGCCGCGTGCGGCGGCTTCGCGGCGGGTGCGGCGGGCGCACTTGCGGCGAATGCGAGCAGCGCGATCGCGACGACCGCGAGGGTGTTACTGCGCTTCATGCGTTACTTCTCCTGGACCAGCGTTGCGTATTTCGCGAGCAGCACGTCGCGCGACTCGACGTGCTCCGGATCGACGATGATGCATTCGACCGGGCACACCTCGACGCACTGCGGCGTGTCGTAGTGGCCGACGCATTCGGTGCAGAGCGCCGGCGCGATTTCGTAGATCTCCTTGCCTTCCGTGATCGCCTTGTTCGGGCAGACCGGTTCGCAGACGTCGCAATTGACGCAGAGATCGGTGATCTTGAGCGACATGCGTACAGCTTAGCGTATCGGGAAATCGCGCTCCCGATAGGCGCCTCGCGAAGATGCGCAATCGCGGCGCAAGCTTCGCGCGCCGCGGGCAAAAGCGTGCGTACTTCGCGTCATGAGCTTATGCACGTTCATGCATGCAGCGGACGCGGACCGAGCCGCGCGGCGACCTCGGCGACCGCGAGCCGGCACACCTCGGCCATCGGCCGCGTCGCGTCGATGCGGATCGCGGCAGCGGGCGGCGTGTCGAAGTGCCGCGCGACGAGATCGACGAGCTCGGGCTTGCGGTCGGCGGCCGGATGCCTGCCCTGGATCATGTCGAGCTCGATGCGCTCGCGGGCGAGCGCCGGCGGCACGTCGATGAGGAGCGGCAGCACGTCGAGGCCGTGCGTGTCGGCGAGCGCGGCGACCGCATCGTAGTCCTCGCGGCGCGAGAACGTCATGCCGTCGATCACGCTCGACTCGCCGAGGAGGCAGTTGATCTCGACGGCGAGCAGCACGGTGCGGAATGCCGCACGCTTCTCGACGAAGCTGTAGTCGCACTGCGGGAACATCGCCTGCCGGACCGCATCGCGGCACACGCGGCGCAGATGGAGCCTTTGCTCGAGCGCCCTTGCGACCGTGCTCTTGCCGGCGCCCGGGAGCCCGATCAGCGCGACCACGAGCGCGCGCGAGCCCGATCCGGACGGCTCGCGGTCCGGCACCGGCGGCACTGCCTGAACGCCCGGCGTATCCAAATGGCCGCCTCCGCGACGCCTCGACGATGCCCTTCCCGCGGTGCCCGGACCGTTCCGGGAGGCCGCGGGAGCAGCCTAGCGTGCCACATTTGTGGCCGATGCAACGTTTTCCGCGAGGGCTTGCGTGCTTGCGCCCGCTTTGTAGCCGATGCGCTTGGCTAGAATCGGGGCGGCGGATACAGGGGCCATGGGCAACTTAAACCTACCGTTCGAAATCGAGGGGTACCGGATCGTTCGGCGGCTCGGCCTCGGCGGCATGGCCACCGTCTATCTCGGCATCCAGCGCTCGCTCGGCCGGCCGGTCGCGATCAAGGTGCTCGCGACCGACCACACGCAGAGCGAGGAGCTCGTCAAGCGCTTCGAGCACGAGGCGCGCACGATCGCGCGCCTCGATCACCCGCACATCGTCAACATCTTCGATGTCGGCCGCACGTCGAGCGGGCAGATCTACTACACGATGCCGTATCTGCCGAACGGCGACCTCGCGGCACGCAACCTGCGCGAGGACCAGCAGCGCATCCTCGCGATCATCCGCGCGCTCGCCGACGCGCTCGGCTACGCGCACGAGCAGGGCATCGTGCATCGCGACGTCAAGCCCGAGAACGTGCTGTTCGACAAGCTCGACCGTCCGCTGCTCGCCGACTTCGGCATCGCGATCAGCGACACGCACCAGCCGCGCGTCACGCGCGAAGGCGCGACCATTGGATCGTCGGGCTACATGAGCCCCGAGCAGGCGCGCAGCCAGCCGCTCGACGGGCGCTCGGACATCTACAGCCTCGGCGTGCTCTGCTACGAATTGCTGACCGGCGAGATGCCGTTCCGCGGACCCGACACGTTGTCGGTCGCGCTCGCGCACATCGAGAATCCGGTGCCGCGCCTGCCGATGCTGCGCCGCGTCTGGCAGCCGTTCATCGACAAGTCGATGTCGAAGCGTCCCGAGGCGCGCTTCCAGAGCGCCGAGGAAGTGCTCGCCGCGCTCGATGCGATCGAGCAGCGCATCACCGCGCCGCCCGCGCACGGGCCGGCGCGCTGGTGGCGCGCGCTCGCGGAGCGCACGGCCGCTGTGCCGCGCCGCACGCGTGCGCTCGTCATCGGGCTCCTGATCTCGATCGCGCTCGCGAGCCTCATCGTGCTGCTGCCGCACGCGCCGGGTCCGCCCGCCGCGGCGCCGTCGGCGAATGCCGCGCCAGTCACGCCGGAAGCGGCGGCCGCGCCGTCGGAGAACGTACCGGCGATCGCGACGCCGCCGACCGCGGAAACGCCGGCGCCGCCGGCGGAGCCCGTGATCGACAACGCCGCGATCGAGGCGATGCTCGACGAGGCGAAGGATCTCGCTGCGCACGGCCACTCGTTCGCGCCGAAAGGCAAGAACGCGGCCGAGCGCTATCTCGCCGCGCTGCGCGCCGATCCGAACCGCCACGAGGCGACGCGCGGCATCGAAGGCCTGTATGCGCCGCTCGCCGCGACGACGAAGGAAGCGATCGATCGCGGCGACGTCGATGCCGCGAGCACGTCGATCGAGCATGCGACGACGACCGCCGAAGCGGCGAAGCTCAAGAAGAGCAAGGCGCTCGACAGCTACCGCGACACGGTTGGCGATGCGATCGACAAGCGCCGCCAGCGCGGGCACGGCCCGTTCGACGCGGGCCAGCTCGCCCCGCTCGCGAATCTCGTGCCGGCGCTGGAGAAGCTCGACGCGAAGACCGCCGAGCAGCTCAAGGCCGATCTCGCGCGGCCGGCGAAGCTGCTCCGCGACGGCGGAAAGTTCCGCGACAAGGGCGGCCCCGAGCTCGCCATGATCCCGGTGCGCACCGATCTCGGCGATCACCTCGACTACGCGTTCGCGCTCGGCACGACCGACGTCACGCGCACCGAATACGAGCGCTTCGCGAAAGCGACGGGCCGGCCGCCGGCTCGCTGCCGCGAATCGCAGAGCCTCTTCGCGCGCTTTCGCGAGTTCACGTGGGACGCGCCGGGCTTCGATCAGACCGGCGATCACCCGGTCGTCTGCGTCAGCTGGCAGGACGCGAAGGCCTACACCGAGTGGCTCTCGCGCAAGACCGACGAGCATTACCGGCTGCCGACGCAGCAGGAATGGATGCACGTCGCGCAGGCGATCGTCGTCGCGACCGGCTGCGGCGGCGGCAACTTCAGTCCCGAGTCGTGCGACGACGGCTTCGCGAACACCTCGCCGGTCGGGCGCTTCCCCGCGACGCGCTTCGGTCTCTTCGACGTCGTCGGCAACGTCGCCGTGTGGACCGCCGACTGCTCGGTGCCGCCGCTCGGCGGCGAATGCCGCACGCACGTGATCCGCGGCCTGTCGTGGCGCGACGAGCGCGATCCCGCGCAGGTGTGGCGCGAGGAGACCAGCGTCGCCGACATGGGCTACACGACGATCGGCTTCCGTGTGCTGCGCGAGATTTCCGCGGATAATGCGCGGCTGGCGAAAAACAAGTGAGGTCGGCCGCTGCGCGGCCTCGTGAGGAGTCGGGCGTCAGGGGCGCAATTGCACCTTTCATGCCTCGCTCCACTGACCGCTCTTACTGACGTTCTTACTTACTGACGCTCCCACTGACGGCTCTTCATGCGCCCCCTCTACATTCAGCGCTACCTGCTGACCGGCCTCCTGACGTTCATTCCGATCTGGCTGACGTGGGCCGTCTTCAAGTTCATCTTCTCGCTGCTCTCGCAGGTGAACCTGCCGTGGGTCGCGGCGATCTTCTCGGCGCTCGCGACCGCGTTCCCCGAGACCGTCGGCAGGCTCAACCAGGGCTGGCTCGTCTCGATCTTCGCGTTCATCGTCACGGTCGTCGCGCTCTACGTGACCGGCTGGGCCGCCAGTCACGTGTTCGGCCGGCGCCTCATCGGGATCTTCGAGGCGTTCATCCAGCGCATCCCGCTCGCGCACACGATCTACGGCGGCACGAAGAAGCTGATGAGCCTCCTGCAGAAGAAGCCGACCGGAACGCAGCGCGTCGTGCTGATCGACTTCCCGTCGCCCGAGCTCAAGTCCGTCGGCTTCGTCACGCGCGTGTTCCAGGACGCGCGCGGCCGCGAGCTCGCCGCCGTTTACGTGCCGACGACGCCGAACCCGACCGGCGGCTATCTCGAGATCGTGCCGATCGAGCGGCTCGTCGCGACCGACTGGACGGTCGACCAGGCGATGGCGTTCATTCTTTCCGCCGGCGCTGCAGCGCCGGATACATTGCCGTTCGACATCGAGCGACAAGGGTCGGACCTGCCGCCCGTCGCCTGACGGAGAGCAGACATGGACACGCGGCGTGAGGCGAAGCTCCGCAGCGATTTGCGAGTGTCCCTGCGCATCCTGGCCGCAGCCGGTGTCGCCGCAGCGGCCGGTGTCGACGCGCATGCGCTGACGCATTGCACCGACACCATCTTCACGAATGGCTTCGATGGCGGCGCTCGATCGCCCGTCGCGATGCATCGCGGCGCTTCGGAGCCTTCCGCGGTCCTGACCGACGGGTTCGAGCTCTACGCGCTCGACGTGCAGCTGCCCGCCTCGCTGACAGCCATCGGCCACACGAACGGCGAGGTGTTCCTGCTTGCATTCGCCGACGGCAATTTCGATCGGGTCTTCGGCCTCGAACCTGGCCTCGGCGCGCACCCCGCCATGCTAGCGAGCATCCGCACCAGCGACGCGGCGATCACGCCGATCGGCATCACGCCGACGCCGACGGGCGAATGGTCAGGATTCAAGCAGGATCCGCTGAGCGGCATGCTGTACGCCGTGGCGACGACGTGCGGTTCGTCCTCGATCCTCTACACCATCGATCGGAGCACGGCCGCCTTCCAGCGCATCGGTGAAATCGTCGGCGTCCCCTGCGCCGTATCGCTCGCGATCGGGCCGCACGGCGACATGTACTCCATGGACGTCGGCCTCGACGAGCTCTTCGAGATCGACCAGAACAACGCCGACGCGTCGTCCGTCGGCTCGATCGGCTTTGATGCCGGCTACCAGGACATGGATTTCGACGGCGCGACCGGAACGCTCTACGCGGCCGGCCTCAACAATTCGACCCACCGCAACGAGCTGCGCGCGATCGATCGGCTGACGGGCGAGTCCGCGCTTGTCGGTGTGATTCCCGTCGATCAGACCGTGGGGTTCGCGATCGAGAACGCAGTGGTTTGCACACCGTGACGCGAACCGAGCAAGGAACGCGCAAGTCGCAGCGTTCCTTCGACTGACTCGGTCTCGCCGGCTATTGGAACCCGCTCTCGACTCCGAAAGGCCGAAGCCGATCGGAGGAGATGCCGACGTCACGTCACCGTGAAGTCCGTAAGCTCGACGGGGAAGACGCCGTCGGCCGCGATCGTGAAGGTTCCGCACTGACCTGGAATGTCGAACGTCGCCGCCGTGATGATCAGGAAGTCGTCGCCATTCGGAACGTCGGTGCTGGAGATCGGCGACGCGGCATCGCCCGTCGCGATGCACGGGGCATTGGTGCCGCAGCCGGCCGATACGGGCGAGAGCAGCATGATCGCGTCGTAGCCGGCGCCGCCGGTCAATTGAATGTTTGTGAACGTCCGGTTGTCGCTGAAGAACGAATGCATCACGTAAGCCGGCCCAGGCGCATCGAGATTGCCGCCGCAGTAGCCGGCCGCCGTGGTGTCGCCGCCGCATGTCGTTCCGGATAGCGCAGGCATACTCCCTCCTTGGTACGGGAGGGGCGCAGCGCAGGTCTGCGCGGCGCCGAGTCGCGCCAGCGCAAGGCCGGCGAGGAGGAAACATCCGTGGGCGAGCTTCACTGGGTCCCCCGACGCGCTGCAACGTATGTCTGAAAGTATATATCCAGATTTGTTGCAGACGTGTCAACCGCGTGTGTGCGCGGAACGCGGGAAGCACGGAGACGCCGTGCATCCCGCCTGGCAGGCCTCGGCGGTTATTTCGCGCCGCCCATCATCTTCTTGAGATTGTCGAGCCCCGCCTCGTAGACGCCGCTCATCGTCTTCGTCGCGGTCGCATCGTCGGCATTCGCGGCGGGCTTCTCGCTGGTGTCCTTGCGCTTGAACGAGCCCGACCAGGTCACGGTCGACTTGTCCTTGCCGGCGGCGACGACGCTGACCGTCGACGTGTAATCGCTGACCGGCAGCACGCCTTCGAGGATCGCGTATTTGTACGAATGATTCTTCGCGTCGAACGCGAGGAGCTTCTCCTTGATCGTGCCGCCGTCCTTCAGCGTCAGGAGACGCTCGGCGCCGACTTCGTTGTTCTTGCCGGACACGATCTCGTCCTTCGCAACCGCGGGATGCCACGTGTTGAGGCCGTCGAAGTTCTTGACCTGGTCCCAGACCTTGTCGGCCGGCGCGTCGATCGTGACCGACTTGGTGACCTTGAGGACCGGCGTGTGCGCGAACGCTGCCGCCGACACCGCCACGAGGGCGGACCACACGATGACTCGGATCGCTTTCATCTTCGTATTACCTCGTTGGCAGGATAGCGGGTGGATGCAAGGGACGGACCCGGCGCGCGATGGCCGCGCCGTCTCGTCGCATCGAGCCTCGCACGGCGTCGCCGCGCGTGCACGCCGCGCTGCGAGGCCGCCGGCTGTGCCAGAAATGGAACAGTGCTGTCTCGTCCGTCGACGCGGCGTTCGCGTACCATCGATCCGACCCTGGGGTTCCCGATGACCGAAAAAACCGAAGCGCCCGAGCGCAGCCCGCGCGCGGAGAAGATGTTCATCGTGCTGTCCGGCTTCTTCGTTGCGAACGCGATCATCGCCGAGTTCATCGGCGTCAAGATCTTCGCGCTCGAGGACACGCTCGGCATCAAGCCGCTCGAGTGGAACCTCTTCGGCCAGACCGGCTCGCTCAACTTCACCGCGGGCGTGCTGCTCTGGCCGATCGTGTTCGTGATGACCGACATCATCAACGAATACTTCGGCCGCAAGGGCGTGCGCATGATCTCGTGGCTCGCCGTCGCGCTGATCTGCTACGCGTACCTCTTCGCGTTCGCGACGATCCACCTCGCGCCGGCGCCGTGGTGGGTCGAGGCCGGGAAAAATCAGGGCGTCGACAACCTGCAGACCGCGTTCGCCGCGATCTTCGGCCAGGGCATGTGGACGATCGCGGGCTCGATCACGGCGTTCATCATCGGCCAGCTGATCGACGTGTCGATCTTCCACGCGATCCGCAATCGCACCGGCGAGCGGCACATCTGGCTGCGTGCGACGGGCTCGACCCTCGTCTCGCAGTTCATCGACAGCTTCGTCGTGCTCTACATCGCGTTCGTGATCGGCCCGCAGCACTGGTCGATCCCGCTGTTCCTCGCGGTCGGCACCGTCAACTACATCTACAAGTTCGTCGCCGCGATCGTGCTGACGCCGGCGATCTACGCCGCCCGTCGCGGGCTCGACAGCTACCTCGGCACCGAGCTTTCCGAGGCGATCAAGGCCCGTGCCGCCGCCCAATAGTGCCGTTCAGGCGCGTTCCGTTACCTATTTTTGCGATTCCGTTAGGCGTTTTCCCCCAAGATCGGTTTGCCGCGTGTGTGCCGCTCCGGGGAGAGTGTGCGCACACTCTTGGGGGTCAAGGCCGTGTTCCGATTCGATGTCGTTCGATCCGCCGCACTCGCGGCCAGA
>DATFRS010000143.1:0-5600 GCA_035263065.1 Rhodanobacteraceae bacterium | reverse complement strand
GTCTGAAGCGCCGCCCGTCGGCTTTACATCCGTTTTCGGGCCGACGGTCACAGCCATTGCGGCACTCCGACGTTATGTTCCAGCCGTGGCGCCGGCCGAACGTGCAAGGCCGGCGATTCGTTTTCGTGCTCCGGGGGTCGCATGGCAGCCGTTGCCGCCTATCCGCCGTTCGTCGCGTCGCGACGGCGCCTCTTCACCGCGCTGCTGACGAGCGTCGGCGTTCCGGTCACCGACGCCGCGCTCGCGATGCGCAGGCCCGGCCGCACCGGCACCCGCGACGGCCACGTGCCGGTCAGTCCCGACACGTCGACGTTCCCGCCCGACGCGATGCGCTGGCTGACGCGCGCGACGTTCGGCTTCACGATCGCGGACTTCGTCGCGTTCAACGCGCTCGGCGCCGACGACGAGGCGCGCTGGGCCGCATGGATCGCGCAACAGCTGCAACCGCAGTCGATCGCCGACACCGCGTGCGACAACGTCATCGCCGCGGCGGGCTTCGTCACGCTGAACAAGAACGCCAACCAGCTCTGGAACGAGCACCACGCGGTCACCAACGACTACTACACGCGCATGCTGCCGGCCGCCGAGACCGAATGCGCGACGCTGATCCGGCAGATCTACACGCAGCGCCAGCTCTACGAGCTGATGACCGATTTCTGGCACGACCACTTCAGCGTGTTCGGCTGGGACTACGACGGCGGCCCGATGTTCGTCGCGATGGACCGCGACGCGATCCGTCCGCACGTGTTCGGCAACTTCCGCACGATGCTGCAGGCCGTCGGCGAGTCGGCGTCGATGATGTACATGCTCGATCTCTACGCGAGCGAGTCGGGCCATCCGAACGAGAACTACGCGCGCGAGCTGATGGAGCTGCACACGCTCGGCGCCGAGAACTACGCCGGCATCATCGTCAATCCCGACAGCCCGTCGAACCTTGCGCTGCTCGGCTCGTTCACGGCGTGGGACGGCGAAATCGAGCGCCTCAGGTACGTCGACGACGACGTCTATGAAGCGGCGCGCGCGCTGACCGGCTGGACGATCTCGGGCAGCACGTGGCCGTACGAGCAGATCGGCACCGCGCCGCTCGGCACCTTCGCCTACGACGACACGAACCACGACCAGGGCCCCAAGCACATCCTCGCGCGCTACTTCGCCGCATATCAGGGCGAGGGCGACGGCACGCTCCTCTTCGACATGCTCGCGCAGCATCCCGGCACCGCGCATTTCGTCGCCGGCAAGATGTGCCGGCGGCTCGTCGGCGATGCGCCGTCGGGGAGCCTCGTGCACAGCGTCGCCGCCAGCCTCAATGCGAACTGGCAGGCGCCCGACCAGATCGCGCAGGCGCTCGGCATCATCCTGCAGTCGAGCGAATTCAAGGACACGTGGGGCACGAAGATGAAGCGTCCCGCGATGGCCGCGGTCGGCGCGCTGCGTGCGACCGGCGCGCTGTTCGTCGTCAGGCCCGACAACACGAGCACGTGGACGACGACCGAGGAATTCATCTCGCGCCTGCAGGGCGCGGGACAGCGCCTGTTCTACTGGCCGGCGCCGAACGGCTATCCCGACGTGATGGCGGCGTGGTCGAGCACGGGCTCGATGGGCATGACGCTGAAGCTCCTGCCGCGGCTCCTCGAGATGCACCAGAACTCGGGTTACGACAACGCGCAGCCGTTCCTCGCCGACGTGCAGGGCCAGACGCTCGCCGCGTTCCCGAACGACGCCGACCGCACCGCGGCGAACATCATGGCGTACTGGTGCGCGCGCATCCTCGGCTACTACCCCGAGCCGACGCACACGATCGCGGTCGATTTTCTGCGCCAGAACGCGGCGGCGACCGATCCGCTCGACCTCGTCGCCGACTCGACGAACGACCAGGGCCAGCCGAACCACACGGGCGTCTGGAATCTCAACGACCTGTCGCAGCACTACACGATCGCGCGCCTGCGCACCGCGATCGCGCTGGTTCTGTGCAGTCCCGAATTCCTGCGTCGCTAAGGAGATCGCCATGACCCGTCTCGATCGCCGCGATTTCCTCAAGGGCTGTTGCGTCGCCGCCGCCGTCGGCGCCGGCAGCCGCGCCCGCGCCTACTTCGCACCGCCGCCGATCATCCCGGCGACGGCGACCGACGATTGCCTCGTCATCGTGTTCCTGCGCGGCGCGATGGATGGCCTGAGCCTCCTGCCGCCCGGCGCGTCGAGCCCGTATCGCGCCGACTACGAAGCGAACCGCACGAACACGCGCGTGCCGACGTCCGGCGCCGGTGCGGCGCTCGCGCTGCCGAACACGACATGGGCGCTGCATCCGCGCGCGACTGCGCTGCAGGCGCTGTATCAGGCGAACCATCTCGCATTCATCGTCGCGGCGGGCCAGCTGCAACCGAATCCGGTCGTGCGCAGCCATTTCGAAGCGCAGTCGAACCTCGAGTTCGGCGTCGGCGGCGCGTCCAGCAGCGGCATCGGCTGGCTGACGCGTCATCTGCTGAGCGGCGGCCTCCCCGGCACGGTGCCGCTGCCCGCGGTGTCGATGGGCAGCATCACGGCGTCGAGCCTGCTCGGCTCGACCGACGCGATCACGATGGCGTCGGGTTCCGACTTCCGGCTCGATACGTTCCACTGGTCGTGGCAGAACGACGATGCCGCACACGGGCTCGTCGGCGCGGTCACGCGCATGAACGCCCTCTGGACCGGCGGCACGGTCATGGAGCTCGCCGGCGCGGACACGCTGAACTCGCTCGCGATGCTGCGGCCGATCGACTTCAACCCGTACGATCCGAACAACCATCCGGACGGCTACCAGCCCTCCGGCGGCGCGAACTATTCGCTGAACTACAACTCGGGCTTCGGCGCGCAGCTTCGCAACATCGCGCAGCTCGTCAAGCTCAACGTGGGCCTGCGCGCCGTCACGATCGACCTCGGCAACTGGGACACGCACAACGGCCAGGGCAATCCGACGCAGAGCTACGACTGGTTCGGCAATCAGGTCGAGAGCCTGTCGCAGGGCTTGAGCGCGTTCTACACGGACCTTTCGAGCGACGGCGCGGGTAACTACATGCAGCGCGTCAGCGTCATCGTCGTCAGCGAATTCGGCCGTCGCGTGCTCGAGAACGCCGACAGCGGCACCGACCACGGCTACGGCAACGTCATGCTCGCGATGGGTGCGTCGGTCAACGGCGGTCAGGTGTTCGGCACGTTCCGCGGCCTCGACGGCGCGCATCTCTATCAGGGCACGGACGTCGACGTGACGACCGACTATCGCCAGGTCATCTCCGAGGCGCTGATCCGGCGCATGGCGAACCCGAACATCTACTACGTGTTCCAGAATTATTCGGGGTATTCGCCGCTCGGCGTGTTCCAGGGGCCGGATCTGCCGCCGAGCAATTACGACGCGGTTTTTGCTAACGGGTTCGACTAGGACTTGGTTTTAGAAAAGATTGAACCACGAAGAACACGAAGGACGCGAAGAAAAAGCTGAAAATCTTCGACCTCTCCTTCGTGCTCTTCGTGTTCTTCGTGGTTCAGTCTTTCTAGGCTACCCGACGTTCTCGCCGTCGCTGCACTGAAACCCGACGAGGTCCGTCGACTCGAGCTGGTGCGCCTGCCCGATGCTGATCGTGCCGCCGCGGCGCAGCCGCACTTCGTCGCGGTGCACGAAGATCTCCTCGTCCTCGCCGATGCGGATCCAGGTGCCGTTCGTCGAGCGGTCCGACAGCGTGAAGTAGCCGCGCTTCCATTCGATCAGCGCGTGGTTGCGCGAGACCCATTCGGTCTCGATGACGAGGCTGTTGCTGGCGTCGCGGCCGATCGTGAACGGCGGCGAGAGCTCGTCGATCTCGAAGGCCTGGCTCTTGAAGCGGATCGTGAGGCTCGAGCGGCGCGGCTCCTCGCTGTCGTCGACCTGCACGACGCGCTGCACGGTCGTGACGTGCGCGAGGTCTTCCTGCCAGAGCACATCGACGATCTCGATCGGCTTGAGCTTCCCCAGCACGCGCGCTGTGCCGAGCGGGCGCATGCGCAGGCCGGTCGTGTTGGTGACGCCGCGCACCGTGCTGGCGGTCGTCACGATCTGGTCGCGCCTGGCGAGCGTCTTGTCGGCCATGCGCGCCGCCGTGTTGACGGCGTCGCCGAACACGTCGTTCGCGTCGACCAGCGCATCGCCGTGATGCAGGCCGATGCGGATGCCGAGGTTGTCGCGCACGAAATCGGGATCGCTCTTGACGCGGCGCTGCATGTCGGTCGCCGCGAGGAGCCCGTGCAGCGGACCCGGGAACGTGCACATGATCTCGTCGCCGATCGTCTTGACGACGCGCCCGCCGTGCCGCGCCGCGACCTCGGCCAGCGCGACGAGCACGCTGCCGACGATGCGCATCGCCGCCTCGTCGCCCCGGGCCTCGAACAGCTTCGTCGAGCCGGAGACGTCGGCGAACAGGATCGTCAGTGATCGGCGCTCGGTCATGGAGCGGCCGATGATAGGTGAATCGCAGCTTTCTTTCCCCTCTCCCGCTTGGAGGAGAGGGTCAGGGCGAGGGCACGGATGGTTCGGCGCTCCGCCCTTCCCTCACCCCGGCCCTCTCCCGCTAGCGGGAGAGGGGGAATAGCGCATGGATGGAGGAATGTTTCAGGCAAGCTCGGCCGCCGCGGCGACGATATCGTCATCTCCCGGCAACACGAGGAACGCCGCGCCCGCGAGCGGCGTGTACGTATCGGCGCCGACCACGCGGCGCAGCGGCTTCGCGCCGTGCCCGCCCTCGACGATCGCCGTGACGACGCCCTCGCCGACGCCCGCGCTGTGGCGGCCCTCGTCGACGACGATGACGCGCTTGGCGGTCTTCGCGTGCGCGGCGATCAGCGGCTCGTTCAGCGGGACCAGCCAGCGGAGATCGACGACCCGCACCTTCCAGCCGTGCTTCTTTTCGATCGTGCGCGCGGCGCGAAGGCTCATGGGCACGCCGTTGCCGTATGTAAAGATCACGAGATCGTTGGCCGCTTCCTCGTAGACGCGCGCCTCGCCGAGGACGAGCGCCCGATCCGGCGCCGGATACTTCGTCAGCCACGCGCCGTCGCCGGCTTCGTAGAGATCCTTGGTCATGTAGAGCGCGATCGGCTCGAGGAAGAGCGCGACGCGCCCATCGACCTTCGCGAGCGCCGCCAGCGTGCGCAGCATCATCGCGGCGTCGTCGCCGCGGCTCGCGCAGCCGACGACGATGCCCGGGATGTCGCGCAGCGCGGCGATCGAGTTGTCGTTGTGGAAATGGCCGCCGAAGCCGCGCTGGTAGCCTAGCCCCGCGACGCGCACGAGCATCGGATTCCTGTACTGGTTGTTCGAGAAGAACTGCAGCGACGCCGCCTCGCCGCGGATCTGGTCGCAGGCGTTGTGGAAGTACGCGAGATACTGGATCTCGGGCACCGGCAGCATGCCCATGTTCGCGAAGCCCTGCGCGAGTCCGAGGATGATCGTCTCGTCGAGCAGCGTGTTGAAGACGCGCGCGTTCTTGAACGCCTTGTGCAGGCCCTTGGTGACCGTGTAGACGCCGCCCTTCTGCGCGACGTCCTCGCCGAAGAGGAGCGTCTCGGGATATTTGCAGAAAAGGTCGTGCAGCGCG
>DATFRS010000142.1:0-7810 GCA_035263065.1 Rhodanobacteraceae bacterium | reverse complement strand
CGCGAGCAGCGCGTCGGGCCCGATGCGGCGCGCGAGCTCGGCGCGCGGCAGGTGAAAGAGATCGCGCAGCCGGCGAAAGCCCATGCCGTGCAGCGCGGCGATCGTCGCCTCGTCGAGGTCGGACCGCGCGATCGGCACGAGCCCGAGCGCATCGCCGAACGTCGGCAGCGCGGGAATGACGAGACCGTCCTCGTGCGCGGCCAGCACGCGCGCGCCCGATGCGGTCGGCGCGATCGCGAGCGAGAACGCGAAACCGAACGCCGCGCATTCGCTGCGCAGCCGCCGCTCGATCGCGGCGAGGCCGCCGAAGAGGCCGAGGCTCGCGCCGATCTCGAGGAACACGCTGTCGGGTCCCGCGATGCTGACTTCCGCGCTGAAGCGATACGCGAACGCCGCGATCGCTTCGAGTGCCTGCTGCTCCGCCGCGGAATCGCGCAGCGTCGTCTGGAGCGCGGGACAGAGCGCGCGCGCCGCGGTCAGCGCGAGGCCGCTGTGGACGCCGGCATTGCGCGCTTTCGCATCGGCGCGCACGACGTGCCGGCGCTGCAGCGGACCATCGATGACCGCGAACGGCGCGTGCCGCGCGGCGTCATCGGCGTCGGCGCGGACGACGTCGAGCGCCAGCAGAGGGAAGCGGAGACAGGCCCAGAGCATGCGCGCCCGTCATGCGCGAAGCCGCATTGCCTGCGTCGTTTCGCCGGGACGGCCGCGGCACTTCAGGATATCGATGCACGGCCCGTCGTTCGCCATCGTGACCTTGAGCCGCAGCGCCGCGGGGCTCGTCTCGTTCGCGGCGCCGAGCGGACGGAACACGAAACCGAGCGCCGCGCCGGTTTCGGCGGCGAGCTGCAGACGGCGGAGCTGGCGATAGTCGGCGTCGTGCAGCCAGTTGAGCACGGCGCCACAGCAGCCGGCGCGCAGGCACTGCTCGGCGGTCCAGTGCGTGTCGACGGCGCCCGCTTCGATGTGCACGACCTGCGCGAGATCGAGGCCGGCCGCGGCGAGCGCGGGCGGATAGGGAATGTACGGCGGCGCGATGAAGACGACGCGCCGCTTCGCGCGCGTCATCGCGGCGAGCGCGGGCAGGAGAAGGCTGCACTCGCCGATGCCGTCGTGCTGGATCAGGATCTCGCTGAGCGCGCCGCGTGGCCAGCCGCCGCCGGGCAGGCGCGCGTCGAGCTCGGCGATGCCGCTCGGCTGGATGTCGAGCGTGCCGAGCGGCGCGCTGCCGCGCCGCCAGATGCCGGGATGGCGCAGCACTTCGGCGAGCGCATGCTCATCGCGCGGCGAGCGCGCCGGCGCGCGCAGCGGCGCGGCTTGCGCGAAGTCGAGGGAACCGGGAACCGAAGCGACAGCTTCCGACGTGCTTGTGAACATGGCGACTCATCCTTGTCGGTGGCGGGGAGCGGGGCGGATCAGTCCGACGTACAAACCTTCGATCGCGAATGCATGGCGGCGCGGATCGACGTCGATCGGCGCGAAATCGGGATTGGCCGGCAAGAGACGCACGCGGCCGTTGCGCTGCTCGAGCGTCTTGACGGTGACGTCGTCGTCGAGGCGCGCGACGACGATGCGGCCGTGCTCGGCGCTCGCGGTCCTGTGCACGGCGATGAGATCGCCGTCGAGGATGCCGGCGTCGCGCATGCTCTGGCCGACGACGCGCAGCAGGTAGTCGGCGCGCGGATGGAAGAGGCCCGCGTCGACGTCGTGCTCGGCTTCGATGTTCTCGGCCGCGAGGATGGGGCTGCCGGCGGCGACCCGCCCGACGAGGGGAAGCGGGGTCGCCGCCGGCGCCCGTGAGCGGTGCGGCAGGCGCAGGCCACGATGCGTGGGAAGGCGCTCGAGCGCGCCCTTGCGGACCAGCGCCTCGACGTAATCCTGGGCTGAGCTATGGCTGCTAAGTCCCAGAGTTTCCGAGATTTCCCGGAGCGTCGGCGGGTGGCCGCAGCGGTCGATGTGACGGCGGATGCAGTCGAGGACGCGTTGCTGGTTGGCGGTCAGGCGGGCGTCGGTCGTCATACGTACTAATGTACGTATCTCCGACGCCCGGTGCAAGCGGTTTTTGCGTTACTGCATCTCGCGCATCTTCTGCACGTCCGCCGCCGTGATCGCCGACGCCTGTGCGCCGAAGCGGCCGGTCACGTAGTTGGCGACGGCGGCGATCTCGTCGTTCGTGTAGGCCGCGCCGAACGAAGGCATCTCGAGCCCGGCGCCGGGCTCGGGATGCCTGGAGCCGCCGAGCACGATCTGCGCGACGTTCTTCGCGCTCGGATCGTTGATCGCGCGCGTGCCGGTCAGCGTCGCGCGCGAGGACAGCGGACTCGTGCCGGTCCAGCCGTGGCAACCGGCGCAGGCGCCGGCGAAGACGTGCTGGCCGCGCAGGTCCGCGCTCGCGACGACGACGCCCTGCTTCGGATCGGCCGGTGCCGGCGCATCCTTCGGCGCCGGCAGCTCCGGCGTCGCGATCGCCGGCACGGTGCGCAGGTACGCGACCATCGCGCGGATGTCGCTCGCGGTCATCTTCGAGAAGCTCAGCGCGATCGCTTCGCCCATCGGCCCCGAGCCCGTGCCGCGGCCCTGCGCGTGACCGGTCGAGAGATACTGTGCGAGCTCGGCGTCGCTCCAGCCGCCGACGCCGGAGGCCTTGTCGCTCGTGATGTTGTACGCGACCCAGCCTTCGGCTTCGCCGCCGGCGAACTTCTTCGCGTTGTTCAACGCCTGCAGCTGATTGCGCGGCGTGTGGCAGTCGCCGCAATGCGCCATCGCCTCGACGAGATACGCGCCGCGATTCCATTCGGGGCTCTTGTCGGCGACCGGCTTGAACACCTCGCCGGGCTTGAAGAGGCCGGACCAGATCGCCATCAGCCAGCGCTGGTCGTACGGGAACTTCAGCGTGTTCTCGGGTCGTTTCTTCTCGACCGGCGCCAGCGAAAAGAGATACGCCTTGATCGCGAGCACGTCGGCGTCGGTCATGTAGGCGTACGACGCGTAAGGCATCGCGGGATAGAGGCGGCCGCCGCGCGGGCCTATGCCGTTGCGGACCGCGTCGATGAATTGCGCGTCGCTGAGGCCGCCGATGCCGGTCGTCTTGTCGGGCGTGATGTTCGTCGTGTAGAGCGTGCCGAACGGCAGCTTGAACGGCCGGCCGCCGGCGAATGCGGCGCCGCCGTCGGTCGTGTGGCACGAGCGGCAGTCCGCGGCGTCGGCGAGATAGCGGCCGCGCGCGATGGGATCGGTTTCCCTGAAGTCGGCCGGTATGCCGGTCGGCTGACCCTGCGGGTACTGATCGAGCGGCACGCGGTTGCCGCCCGCGAACGCGAAGGCGCCCGGGCGCGTGCCGTAGTACGCGAGCACGCCGATACCGACGATCGCGACGATGAGGACGAGAAGGCCGAGGCGCCGCCCAAGCGAAGAGCGCTTCTTTCTCATGACGTCTTCCTCGCCAGCAGCGCGCGATCGACCGGCATGCGGCGCAGCGCGATGCCGGTCGCGGCGTAGATCGCGTTGCGCAGCGCGGGTGGTCCGGCCGTCGTGCCGGTCTCGCCGATGCCGCCGGGCGCCTCGCCGCTCGGGATCACGTGCACTTCGATGTTCGGCACCTCGTCGATGCGGAGCACGCGATAGTCGTTGAAGTTGCCCTGCTGCACGCGGCCCTTGTCGAGCGTGATCTCCCCCCACAGCGCAGCGGAAAGGCCGAACACGAGGCCGCCCTGGAGCTGCGCGACGATCGTGTCGGGGTTGACCGGGATGCCGGTGTCGACCGCGCAGACGACGCGGCGGAGCTTCACGCCGCCGTCGTCGCCGACCTCGGCTTCGATGACGGTCGCGATGAAGCTCGCGAACGCACCCTGCGCGCAGATGCCGCGCCCGACGCGCGCCGGCAGCGGCGAGCCCCAGCCGGATTTTTCGGCGGCGAGGTTCACCGCCGCGAGCAGGCGCGGATTCTTGCCGAGCATGCCGCGGCGGAACTCGACCGGATCCTTGCCGATCTTCTTCGCGAGCTCGTCGATGAAGCTTTCGACGGCGAACACGTTGTTGTTCGGGCCGACGCCGCGCCAGAAGCCGGTCGGGACGCCGGGCGGCTCGTCGCGCATGAACTCGATGCGCAGGTTCGGGATGTCGTACGGCACGTCGACGGCGCTGTCGACGCCGTCGATGTCGATGTGTTTCGTCATCTCGAACAGCGGCGGCAGGAAGCGCGCCATGATCGACGAGCCCGTGACGCGATGCTTCCACGCCACGACGCGGCCGTTGGCAAGGCTCGCCGACATGACGTCGCGATAGACCGGCCGGTAGATGTCCTGGCGGATGTCTTCCTCGCGCGTGTAGACGACCTTGACCGGGCCGTCGACCTTCTGCGCGATGCGCACGGCCTTCTCGACATAGTCGGTTTCCAGCCGGCGCCCGAAGCCGCCGCCGAGCAGGTGGTTGTGCACGACGACCTTCTCGAGCGGAAGCCCGGTGATCTTCGCGCACGCCTTCTGCGCGCGCGCGAGCACCTGCGAGCCGACCCAGACTTCGCACGAATCCGGCTTGACGTGCGCGGTGCAGTTGAGCGGTTCCATCGTCGCGTGCGCGAGGAACGGCATCTCGTACGCGGCGTCCATCTTCTCGCCTTCGCCGATGCCCTTGGCGAAGTCGCCTTCGCTCTTGGCGACGAGGCCGTCCTTCTCGCTCGCGGCGCGGATCTTCCTCCAGACCGCCTCGGTCGTGACGTTCGCGTGCTCGCCTTCGTTCCAGGTGACGTCGAGCGTGTCGAGGCCTTGCTTCGCCGCCCACATGTGATCGCCGACGACCGCGACGAGATCGTCGAGCACGACGATCTGGCGCACGCCGGGCACCTGTCTGGCGCGGCTGTCGTCGACGTGGCCGACCTTGCCGCCGAACACGGGGCAGGCGCGCAGCGTCGCGAACTTGAGGCCTTGCGGCATCGCATCGATGCCGTACATCGCCTTGCCGTCCGTTTTGTCCGGCGTGTCGAGCCGTTTCAGCGGCTTGCCGATCAGCTTGAAGTCGGCGACGGCCTTGAGCGGCGGATCCTTCGGCGCTTCGACATGGCTCGCGTCGGCCAGCAGGTCGCCGTACGCGAGCTTGCGGTTGCTCGCCGCGTGCAGCACCTGGCTGTCGCCGGTCGTGCAGGTCGAGGGGTCGACCTTCCAGCGTTTCGCGGCCGCGGCGACCAGCATCGCGCGCGCGGTCGCCGCGGTCTTGCGCAGCGGCATCCAGAACGCACGGATCGAGTTCGAGTTGCCGGTCATCTGCTCCTTGAACGTCGGGTTGCCGTAGAGTGCGTCGCTCGGCGGCGCGTGATCGACCTTGACCGCGTTCCAGTCGACGTCGAGCTCCTCGGCGAGGATCATCGAGAGCGACGTATACGTGCCCTGGCCCATCTCGACCTGCGGAATGATCAGCGTGACCGTGCCGCTGCGGTCCATGCGGACGAACGCGTCGGGCGCGAACGGCGACGCCGCGGCTTCGCCCGCCGCGTCGGCGCTCCGCATGCGGAAACCGAGCAGCAGCGCGCCGCCGGCGGCGAGGCCCGCGCCGATGAACGTGCGGCGCGACGGCGAAGGCAGCGCGGCGGAACCGGCGAATGCTTCGGGTTTCATGCGGCCTCCGCAGCTTTCTTGATCGCTTCGCGAATGCGCACGTAGGTGCCGCAGCGGCAGATGTTGCCGGCCATCGCGGCGTCGATGTCGGCGTCGTCGGGCTTCGGCTTCGTCGCGAGCAGCGCGGCCGCCGACATGATCTGGCCCGACTGGCAGTAGCCGCACTGGATCACTTCGAGATCGAGCCAGGCCTTCTGCACCTTGGCGCCGGTCGGCGTCGCGCCGACGCCTTCGATCGTCGTGATCTTGCGTGCGCCGATCGAGCCGACCGGCAGCAGGCACGAGCGCACCGGCGTGCCGTCGAGATGCACGGTGCACGCGCCGCACTGCGCGATGCCGCAGCCGAACTTGGTGCCGGTCATCGCGAGCACGTCGCGCAGGACCCAGAGGAGCGGCATGTCGGGCGGCACGTCGACATCGTGCCCCTGGTCGTTGACGTTGAGCGTGATCATGCGCGACACCTCGATGCGGGGAGGGCATCCGCTGCGCTCGCATCGCGCAGTGGAAACGGCCGTGGATGCGGTTTCGTCGTGCGGCTTGACGCGCGACAGTGTGCGCGTCTAGCGTCCCCGCGAAAAGCCCCCGTTTGCGTATCGGGTCCCGCCGGGCGGAACGATGTCATCGAAGGATTGCGCGTGCGCATTGATCGAATCTTCCCGACGTTGCTCCTGCTGCTGTGCTCGCCGGCATTCGCGGCGGATTTCGCGCTGTTTCCCGCGCGTGTCTGGACCGCGAACGACGACGCTGCGCGGACCGGTTGGGCCGTGCTGGTCCACGATGGCGCGATCGCCTACGCCGGCCCGGCCGCGACGTTGACGGTTCCGCCGGACGCCGAGCGCATCGAGCTTCCCGGCGCGACGCTGACGCCGGGCCTCATCGACCTCCATTCGCATCTCCTCCTGCATCCGTACAACGAGACGCCGTGGAACGATCAGGTGCTGAAGGAGCCGCAGGACTACCGCACGCTGGTCGGCGCCGAGCATGCCCGCGCCACTTTGCTCGCCGGTTTCACGACGCTGCGCGATCTCGGCACCGAAGGCGCAGGTTATGCGGACGTCTCGATCAAGCGGGCGATCGACGAAGGGCTGATTCCGGGTCCACGGCTCTTCGTCGCGACGCGCGCGATCGTCGCGAGCGCGAGCTACGGACCCGGCCCGAGCGGGTTCCGGCCCGATCTCGAGCTGCCGCAAGGCGCGGAGGCGATCAGCGGCGTCGATGCCGCGATCCGCGCCGTGCGCGAGCAGGCGGCGCGCGGCGCGGACTGGATCAAGCTCTACGCCGACTATCGCGTCGGCATCGACGGCGAGACGCTGCCGACGCTCTCGGCTGCCGAGATGAAGGCGATCGTCGACACCGCGCACCAGATCGGCCGGCCGGTCGCGGCGCACGCGGGCAGCGACGCCGGCGTACGCATGGCGGTCGAGGCGGGCGTCGATTCGATCGAGCACGGCGACGGCGCCACCGAAGCGACGTTCCGGCTGATGAAGCAGCGCCATGCCGTCTACGTGCCGACGCTGACGGCGGTCATCGCGATCGGCGAGTACTCCGGCAAGTACCAGCCCGGCGGCACGCCGACGCCGCGCATGCGTGAATCGGAGCAGGCATTCCGCGCGGCGCTGAAGGCCGGCGTCACGATCGGCAACGGCAGCGACGTCGGCGTGTTCCCGCACGGCGAGAACTGGCGCGAGCTCGACTGGATGGTCAGGTACGGCATGACGCCGCCGCAGGCGCTGCACGCGGCGACCGATGTCGCGGCGTCGATCCTTCGTCAGTCGAAGACGTTCGGCCGCATCGCGCCGGGGCTTCGCGCCGACATCGCAGGCTTCGATGGCGATCCGAGCATCTCGATCACGGCGCTGCAGCGGCCGACGTTCGTGATGAAGGACGGCGTCGTCTATCGTCAACCTTCTGTCGCGAAATAATCCGGGAACCGCTCGGACTGTTCGGGTCCCTGAACGTTCGCGCTGCCGACTGCTGAGGTCGCCGAGGGCGAACGCACGCTGTACACGTGCGACGCATCTACGAAACTCGGTGTTTTTCCCGGTTCCAGCGCCTCTGCGTTCAGGTGCTCGCGGCTAGCCTCCCGCAACCTGGCTCGCAATCAGGCTGTTCCCGATGATTCTCGATAGTGCTCCGCCCGCCGACGTTTCGAGCGAGTGCGGTCCGGTCGACCTCTGGGTCGAAGTCGTCGGCCCGATCGT
>DATFRS010000141.1:0-17088 GCA_035263065.1 Rhodanobacteraceae bacterium | reverse complement strand
CGGGCTTCGTCGTGCAGGTGACCCCGCAGCCGCGACGCGAGATCGTCGCGACGCGCAGCGGCGAACGCGCGGTTGAGGAGGTCGAGCGCGACGAGCGCATCCGACACCCGACGCAACGTCTGCCGCCGGCCCGGCCGTTCGACGAGCGAAGCCCACAGCGCAATCGCGCGGCGACGGCTGACGAGGCGCTCCGAGCGCCATGGCTCGCGCAACACGAGCTCGGCGCATTCGATCAGCGCGTCGACGTCGACGGGATCGGCGCCGCGCGCTCCGTCGTCGAGTCGGCGCTGGAGCTGCTCGAGCGCGACCTCGTCGAGGTTCAGCAGCAACGCTTCGAGATGTCCGCGTTGGCGCAGGCGGATCAGCACGTCGCCCGCGAGGCTGCCGTCGAGATCGAGGATGCGGCGCAACGCATCGCCGAGCGGCAGCGCCCCGATCCAGCGAAGCTCGGCGAATTCCCAGCGCCCGGACAGCTCGCCGGCGAGCGCAGCCGCGATGGCGGCGGCCAGCCAGTCGGCGCGGCTCGCGTAGCGCCGGATCTCGATCGCGCCGCCTTCGGGCGATGCCAGCGCACGCCGGAGCGACACCGCGAAGCTCGCCGCCCAGTTGCGCGCGAGCGCGACATCGCCGAGGCCCGCACGCGGCAGCGCGAGCTTGAGCGCGAGCCGCCGGATGCGGATCACGCCTTCGTGCCCGCGAAAGGCCGTTGCCAGCTCGCGCCCGCAGTGCTCGACGAAGTCCGTGCGCACGACGCGCTCGATGCGCCCGCGCTCGGCCGCCGCGCGCGGCGAGGCGCGACAGCGGGTCGCGAAGCGGTCGATCGCGAGGGTCACGGCGAGAAGATGACGATGACGTTGACCTTGAGCTTGGTCGTGAGGATCTTGGCGTCGGCCGGCAGCGCCGTGATCGACTTCGGCCCGACCGACCACGACAGCGAGCCTTCGAACACGTTGTCGGTGCCCGCCTTCTTGGCGAGGCTCGAGACCGTCACGCCGAAGTCGATCGCCGCGCCGTTCGCCGGCGCCGTCAGCTTCGCCCACCACTGCTGCAGCGATTTCTTCGCCTGCAGCTCGACCGCGCAGAGCGCGACGAACACCGATGCGCTCGCCGGGTTCTTCAGCACCTTGCTGGTGAGCAGGTCGGCCGGCAGGTCGATCTTGTTGTTCGGCGGGTCCGTGCTCGACGCCGACGTCTCGATCTCGATGCCGTTGGCGATCCTGACCTCCGGAATCATCTGCCGGAACAGCTCGGACAGGCCGAGCCACTGGTCGCCGACGCTCTTGTAGACGTCGCCCTTGAGGAAGAGATTCTTCTCGATGCGCAGATTGCCGGCGTCGCCCGGGAAATTCGGATCGGCAGCCGGCGGCGGCGGTACGACCTTCGCCTTGTCGACCTTGAAGTCGGTGCCGACGATCGCGTTCTTCGTCGCGCGGAAGTCCGCCTCCGCGGTGATCGGCATCGCCTTGTCGTCCTTGTCCTTCTCGGCCGCGAGTGCCGTCACCGGCGCGACGATGCGCTGCGCGCGGATGCCGACGTACTTCCGATCGCCGGGCTTGGGCGCGTTGACCGCGCTCGCGACGAGACGCGTGCCGCTGCTGTCGAACGCGACCTGGATCGCGCCGAGCCGCACGGGCCACGGCGCGGCGTCGGGATCGTCCGGCAGCTCGTCGGTCGTCGCGACCGCCGGCGCGGGCTGCGCGTCGCTGCTGAGGAAGATGCGGCCGGTCTCGAACCAGCGCGTGTACTGATCCTTCGCGTTGCAGACGCGATAGCCGGCGTCGGGCGGCGTGCCGAGCTCGCGCTGGTAGGCTACGTAAACGCCGTACGCGCCGGGCAGGCTGATCTTGTTGTCGGCGAGCACGTCGCCGTCGATCGCGAAGGTCGCGAAGCGCACGATCTCGCGGCCGTAACCGTCGATCGCGAGGCCGGGCGTGACGTAGACCTGGTCCGGCAGCAACGTGTTGCCGTCGGCATCGACCGCGGGATCGGTCGGCCCCAGCGTGACTTCGAGACCGTCGACGAGGCCGCACAGATGCAGCGCCAGGTTGAGCCGCCGGCGCATCGCGAGGTGGTAGTCCTGCTCGGCCGTGAAGTCGAAGCTCCTGAGGTATTGCTGCTCGTAGTAGTTGACGCGCTCGATCGTGCTGGCCATGGACGGTCTCCTAGCGCGGCCCGCGCTTCTTCGGCGCAGGCGGCGGCGGATTCGGTTTCTCGGGCGCGGTGCCGAGCCGCTTCTCGAGCGCGGCGATGCGCTTGCGGAGCTCGCCGAGCTCCTCGATCGGCGTCTGCATGCGCTTCTGGATCGCCTGCACTTCGGCGATCGGCACCTCGGCGCGGCCGGCGCTGACGGTCTTGTCGGCCTTCGTCAGCACGAGCGGCTCGGCCGGCGTCGCGAGCCCGATGCGGCGCAGCACCTCGAACGGCGCGATCGGCATCGGCTCGGCGCGCGCCGCCTCGAATGCCGTGCGCCTGATGTCGAGCTTCGCGGCGGCGGCCTCGGCCTGGGCCGGCGTCAGCGTGCTGAACATCTGCGGCGAGTAGACGCCGGCGCGCGTGAAGTCGAACGCGTCGGCCAGCGCCTCGCGCATCATCATGGCGGCCTCGAGGCCGACCATGCCGCGGTAGTGCATCGCGCGCGGATTGATGTTGAGGAGGCGCACGATCTCGGCGCAGGACACGTCGATCTCGCTGCAACAGACGTGGCGGCCCTTCGGCTTGCACGGATCCTCGTCCTGCTCGTGCGCGGCGCGCTCCCAGCGCGCCTTGTCCTTATCCTTGTCCTTGTCCACGCAGAGCTTGTCGGAGATCAGCGTCGCCAGCAGCACCTCGTAGAAGTTCGCGAACGTCCACACGTACTCGCGCGGACAGTTGCAGACGTGCACGATCTCGCCGTGCTCGACCTCGACCGTGCCGAGCACGACGCAGGCGCTGCGGCCCGGCTCGCACTGCGGCGCGAATTCGTTGATCGCGCAGGTGAACGCATGGCGCACCGCGAGCTCGATGAGGCGGCACAGCGACTCGCGGCAGCCCTTGTCGCGCTCGTTGTCGTGCTTGGGCGGCGCGATCCCGGCGATGTCGGCGGCGAGCGTGCAGTTGTAGCGGTCGGGATGCCTCTTGAGATAGAGCAGCAGCAGGCCGCGCAGGTTGCAGTAGAGATCGGCGCAGTCGAAGCGCCTGGCTTCCGGCTTGTCTTCGAGGATCGCCTCGATCGCCTCGGCGTTGTCGCGCAGGTACTGCGCGAAGGGACCCTTGCTGAAGAGATCGAAGCACCCTTCGAGGCGCTTCTCCAGATCGGCCAGCACGCCGGCCTTCGGCGGTAGCGTATTCAGCACGTCGAACGTGACGATCTCGCGGATGCGCGTCGGCTCGCAGTCCGCCGGCATCGGCTTGCAGCCGGGCACGAACGGCGCGACGAAGTCGGCCGGCTCCTCGGCGTAGCAGGCGGCGACGTAGAAGCACTGCCGGGTCTTGCAATCCTCGACCTTCTCGTCGGGCTTGCACGGATCCGGCTTGGGCTCGTCGACGATCCAGCCCTTGTCGCGCAGCGCCTTCAGCACGTTGAAGCGCAGCGGGTTGCAGACGACGAGGTCGTTGCCGCAATCGTCGATCGCGTAGCCCTTCTCGATGCGCACGTGCCCTTCGCACTCGCCGTCGCAGAAGATGCGCAGGCCGCAGACGATGCCGTGCCCGTGCAGCGCGCGGTGATAGAGCTTGTTCTTCTCGCGGAAGTAGCTCTGCTCGCGCAACAGGTCGGCGTCGGTCAGGAGGTGCCCGCAGAAATAGTTCGGCCGCTCGTAGCAGACGAGCTCGCAGCAGGTGCCGCCGGTGCGGCAGCCCTCGCACTGGCAGCCCTGCTTGGCGGCCGGCGCCGAGGCGGCCTTGCGTACCGGCGCGGTCGTCACGGTCGTGGAGTTGTCTTGGCAGCATGACATGGCGCATTCCCCTCTCAATCGCAGACGCGGAACCAGCTTTCGAACGTGCCGCCCGGAATGCCGTCGCCGGTCGGCGGCCCGACGATGACGTCGTTGCCGCCGCGCGCGAGCAGCGTGCCGTCGACGGCGAGCCCGCGGTCGTCGACCAGCGCGTTGCAGCGCAGCGTCACGAACACGTCGAAGCTGCCGCGCTCGAGGCAATGCGCGGCGTAACCCGGCTCGATGCGCAGGTAGAACGTCTTGCGGTCCGCGCTCGCCCACACTTTCGCGGGCGCGACCTCGAGGTAGCCGCCTTCCTTGCGCTCGCGCGTGTGCTGCACGACGATCGCCTGGAACGACAGCGTCGACAGCGTCTCGGTGCGCACCGCATCGTTGAACGTGACCGACAGGGCCTCCTCGGCCTTGCCGTCACCGACGAACATCTGCTGGAACTGCTTGCAGCTGTACTCCATGCCGTGCTCCCAGTTCATGTCGTCGATGTGCGTGTAGTTCTTCGTCGGGAGCTTGTGCAGGATGCAGCGGATCAGGAGCTCGAGGACGCGCGTGCTGGCGAGATCGCGGCGATCGCCGTAGTCGAACATCGACTCGACGACATCCTGGCCCGGCTGGAATCCGCGGATCACGCCGAGCGGCACGCAGCGCGTGCGCGAGGGCACGTGGCAGCGCTGGCGGATGCGCCGGAAGATCAGCTCGCAGTCGTCGGTCTCGTCCTCGTCGCAGCCGCACTCCTCTTCCCTGGGCCAGTCCTCCGGGCGCGTCGTCGACCACTGGATGCAGTAGCCTTCGCAGATGCGGTTGGCGCGCTTGGTGAGGCCGTTGCACGCGCACTCGTCGAACGGCGCGGGCACGAGCTCGCTCTCGCATTCCTCGTAGCAGAGGCTGAGATAGAGATCGATGCCGTCGCGGCACGGCTCGGGGTGATCGTCGTACGGATCGTGCTGGCGTTGCGGCGGCTCGCGGTCGTACGGCGAATTCTGCTGATACGCCGCCGGCGCCGCGCCCGGCTTCTCCGGTGCCGGCTTGCCGTCGTCCGGCGGCGGCGTGTCGGGCGGACACGGATCCTCCGCGGGCGGCGCGGCGGTTTCGAGCTTCGGCAGCTCCCACTCGATGCAGTCGCGGATCCAGATCTCGCGGCCGCAACCGTCGATCGCGAGGCCGGGCTCGATCACGATGCGCAGGCTCGGGCAATGCGGATGCGGCTTCAGCCCGAGCCCGCAGGCGATGCCCCAGCCGTGCAGCGCCAGGTGATGCAGGCGCAGCTTGTCGATGAAGTAGCGCTGCTCCAGCGTGAAGTCGCGCTCGGTGAGCAGCTTGCCGGTGAAGAACGCGTTGCGGCACAGCGGCGGAACGTCGCACGGCACGCAGGCGGCCTTGCACGCCTTCTCTTCCTTGGCGAGGGATGGAGCAATCGGTGTGTCCATAGCGGCTTCCTCTACTGGAGAACGGTCGTCGTGCCGACGCGCGGACGCGGCGACGACCCGCTGTCGCGCATCGGCGCTTCGTAAGGCGAGCAACCCAGAATCGTGTCGTAGCTCAACGTCGCGAGCCGGTTCAGCGTGAATCGGCCGACGCCGCCGATGCGCGCGTCGACGCCGACCATCGCCTGCCGGCCGACGCGCATGCGTGGATAGACCGCGCAGTACTCGGCCGTCGCGTGCGCGGGCTTTTCGCGCTCGACGATCGCGGCGACGCGGCGCGCGGTCGCGCCCTCGTCGTTCGGATCGGCCGGAAAGAACACCGTGAATCGGTGCGCGCCCCAGTCGAACGGCTCGGCCGCGGGCTCGGGGCGGTCGACGAGCCGGAACTCGCCGATCGTCGAATAGGCGTCCAGCTGCAACCGGTGATAGAAGCTCCGGCTCCACAAGCGGCGCGTGCCGTCGAGCGCCGACGCGCCGGTCCAGAACGCGCGATCGCGCTCGTCCTCGACGCCCGGCGACACCATCGACCAGTCGCGCAGCCGGAAATGCTCGAGCACTTTCGCGGCAGCCGGCAGATCGACATAGTCGCCGATCGCCTGCTCGAGGCCCTTCGGCGTTCCGCGCGTCAGGTGACGCTGGTGCGCGTCGCGAATGCGCAAGCGCAGCTCTTCCGGCGTCCAGTCCGGATCGATGACGAGGCCGATCCACGCGGCGAGCCACTGCAGGTCGCCCGCGGGCGTCGAGGCCGGATCGAACAGGAGCCACAGGCGGTCGATCGCGCCATCGATGTCGTCGAAACCCGTCTGGAAGATCGACAGGAAGCGCTCGAGGAACAGCCGGCTCTGCTGATCGTCCTGGTAGATCGCCGGCAGATGCTCGAGGTAGCTCGTGCGCGGGAAGAACAGACGCGCGCCGCCGATGCGCGGCGAGATCGCGCCGTTGCCGCGCAGGGTCACGCGCAGCCAGAGATAGCGTCCGGGCCCGTTCTGCACCAGGCAATCCGGATTCGCGTCGCCGCTCAGCGCATCGACGCGCCACGGCACGTTGCCGGCCGCGAGCAGCGCGTTGGTCGCGGTGAGATCGCTCGATACGTAGGTCGCGATCTCGATGCTCGCGACGCCGGCCTGCGCGCTCGTGGCCGAGCCGGTCGATACGCCGGCGCCGTGGCCGCCGACGAAGCCGGCATCGAGCAGCACGCGATGCCACTGGCACGCGTCGATGTCGCTGTCGATCGCGTCGGTGACGAACTCACCGTCGCGCACGAAGCCGCCGTCCGGCCAGGTGCGCCAGACGCCGCGCGGCCGCCCGTCGCGGTCTTCCTCGATCAGCGCGAAGAGGCCGCGCGCGCCGGCCCATGCGAGATCGAGCACGCGCCCGGTGACGCGCGAGTCGCCGGTGCCGGCGAACGCGTAGGCGCCCTCGCCCGGCACGAATGCGTGGATCAGGCCGACCGCATCGCCGACGTACAGCGTGCCGTCGTCGCCGAAGGCCGCGCTGAGCGGCGTCTGGTTCGGCGGCCTCGCTTCGGCAAACGAAGCCGTCTCGTTCGCGCGGAACAGGCGCACCGTCGCGTTGCCGGCGTCGACGACGGCGACGATGCCGTGCGGGCCGAGCGCGACACGCAGCGGATCGCCGAGCGCGCCCTCGCCGAGCGTCGCCAGCGTGCGCGCGCGCGCATCGATGCGACGCACGACGCGATGGCCCCGATCGACGATGAAGACCTCGCCGCACGAACCGAGCGCGACCGACCAGGGACGCGCGAGCGTCGCCGGCACGGCGCTCGTCGCGGCCGGACGAAGCTCGCCGAGGTCCTGCCAGATTCCGCCCAGCGGATACGGCGGGCCCGCGAACGACTGCACGCGGCCGTTGCCAGTATCCGCGACGACGACCCCGTTGCCGCGCGCCGCGATGCCGCGTGGTGCATCGAGCTCGCGCGGCATGCGGCCCTTGCCGCCGATGCCGTCGATGCGCTCGATCGCGCGGCAATTCGCGCCGGCGTCGTCGAGCACGTCGAGGCGCACGCGCCAGACGCCGTCGCCGCCGGCGTCGACAAGCCAGAGCACGCCGCAGCCGTCGGTCGCGAGGCCCGCGGGGCAGCGCATGCCGGCGGACGCGAGCGTCGCGGCGTCGAGCAGCGCGGACGCCTCGCCGGGGAGCGGCTGCAGCGTCAGCGCGCCGTCGGCATCGCGCAGGCGCACGCGCGACGCCAGCTGCCAGCCTTGCACGGCATCGAGCAGGACGAACGGCGTGGCGAGATCAGCGGCCGGCATAGTTCGCGATGACCCGATGGGTGCCGGAGTACGTCAGCTCGCCGCTGTTCAGCGGCACGTCGGTGCAGCTCCTGATGCGCACGCCGTCGACGAAGATCGTGACGCCTTCGCCCTCGACGCTGCGCACGCCGTCGATGTCGAGGATGCGGCGGAAGATCTCGGCGAACGAGATCGTCTCGCCGAACTGCCAGCCGGTCCCGTCGGCGCCGCCGCGCAGCGGGTGGAAGTAGTCGGAGAGCATCGTCTGCAGCGCCTTCTGCACGTCGCCGCTGCCCGCGCTGTCCTTGACGGTGACGGTGCACGACACCTCGACCTTGCGATACGTCGGCGCAACGACGAAGAGCTCGGTCGTCAGCAGGCGATGCTGGTTGAGCCACGCGGCGACGCGCGTCAGCGTCTCTTCGTTGGGGATCGGCTTCGGATCGTCGTCGAGCGCCTCGGGCACGACGATCACGGTGACGACGCCGGGCACCGCGACGCTCGACGAGGGCAGCCCGGCACCGGCCGGCCGTCGCGGCTGCAGCTCGGGATGCACGAGCGGCATCGGGTGCGCGCGGCGGATGCGCGCGCCCGGCGTCTGGCGCGCGAGGAACTCGAAGTCCGACGCCGTGACCGCGCGCGATCGCGTCCGCAGGTAGTCCGGCGCACGCGCCTTGACGTCGTCGAGCGACTCCTCGTCGCGCCCGCCGACCGCCGGCCGCGCGTTGTCGACGCTTTCCACGAACGGCACCGAGGACTGCAGCGACGTGATCTTGTGCGCGCCGGCGTTGCCGCGCGCGCCGCCGCCCCAGCGGTAGCGCGTCACGCGGATGTTGGCGAGATCCTCTTCCGGCCGCGCCAGGCCCCAGCGCCGCGGCGGGATGCGTCCGTGCGTGCCGTCGCCGAACGCGACGCGGCCGTTGGCGAAATCGACGACGTAGTGACGCGCATCGCGGGCGGACGCGGCGAAGTCGCGCACGCGCGTCCACGCGACCGGGCCATCGCCCTCGTCGACGGTGAGCGCGAACGGCGACGGCAGCACCGGCGCGTTGGCGAGCGCGAAGCTCTGATTGGCGCGGCCGTCGCTGGCGCCGACGAGCTCGTCCTCGACCGTCGAGGCGTTCGTCGCCGGGATCGTGTTGAGCAGCACGCCTTCGAGGCGCGGCGCCATCTCGTAGCCGCGACCGAGGACCTGGTCGATGCGGAAGCGCAGCCAGTAGCGCGCTTCGTCCTCGTCCTTGCGCAGGAGGCCCATCTTCGCTTTCGCCATCGCATCCGGCGCCGGCGGCAGGAAGGTCAGCGTGCCGCTCTGCGCGAGGCTCGCGGTTGCGTCGGACTTCACGTCGAGGCGCTGCCAGCGCAGCGCGTCGCCGGCCCAGTATTCCCAGACGCCGACGACGGGCGGCGGCGCGCTGTTGGCCAGCGCGGTCGCGTCGTTGACGGCGAAGCTCGCCTCGTCGTCGTCGACGGCGGGATCGTCGATCGGCGGCGAATAGGCCTCGACGCCCTTGCCCTCGGCAATGAGGCCGGCGGTGTAGGCGTACATCGTCAGCGCGATCGGCCAGCCTTCCGCAAACGCCTTCGTGAAGCCGAGGTAGAATGCGGCGTTGCGCTGCGGGCGCGCGCTCAGCGGATAGAAATACTTGCCGTCGACGCGGTGCGCCTCGTCGAGCACGTCGAAGCGCGCGCCGTCGAAGCTCTGCAGCGCAGCGAGCTCGGTGTCGACCGCGTAGAGGTTGTCGTCGGTCTCGAACACGACCGGCTTGCCGTCGACCTGCTCGGCAAGCGCGACCTTCGTGCCTTGCGGGATCAGCTGCACCGAGGGCGCGGCCGTCGGCGCCTTCTTGGCGAGCGTGAACGTCAGGTGCGCCTGCGCCGGCGTCGGCAGGCCCGGCACGACGCCGATCAGCTCGAGGAACTTGAGATAGTTCTTCCCGGGCACGCGGTTCATGCGCCACAGGATCATCTCGGTGAGCCAGGCGAAGAGCTCGACCAGCGTGACGCCGGGATCGCTCTCGGAGAGATCGGTCCACTCCGGCGTGTAGCCCGGAATGCGCCGCTTGGCTTCGGCGACGATGTCCTCGAAGCGACGATCGTCCAGGATGATGTCAGGCAGTGGCATCAGCTCACTCCCTCGTCGAGATACAGCGGGTACACGACGTTGAACAGCTCGTTCGTCGCGCGGATCTTGTAATCGATCGTGACCAGCACCTGGTTGTCGAGGCCGGTGTCGACGAGGCGCCGCTCGGGATCGCTCGACGCCGTGTCGACGCGCACGCTGACGACCTCGATGCGCGGCTCCCAGGCGAGCAGCGCGCTCTTGATCGCGCCCTGCAGCGCGGTGCGCGTCGGCAGGCTGTTCGGCTGGAACACGTAGTCGTCGGCCGACGCGCCGAAGCGCGGCCGCATGACGCGCTCGCCGATCGCGGTACGCACGATGATCCAGATCGAGTCGCGCACGCGATCGGGCCCGTACGACCATTGCAGCCGGCCGCGCGCATCCACGTTGATCGGGAAGCGCCAGCCGCTGCCGATGAGCTTGTCGGCTTTCATTCGCCGCAGCCTCCGAGCGCATCGACCGCGACCTGGATCGTGGCGACCACGGTCTGCAGCGTCTGGATCGTCGCATTGAGCGCTTCGAGATCGGTGTCGCTGCCGAGCTGCGGCAGCTTGATCGGCGAGACGCCGGCGATGCCCATCAGCGGACCGACGAGATCGAGGATGACGCCGATCGGCTCGATCGCGTTGGTGAGGTGCTGCGCCGAGAGCGCGGCGTTCTCCTGCGCGCATTCGAGCGAGCGCTGCAGCTCGATGTTGCCGGCCGCCTGCGCGAGATTGAGCTGAAGCGTAAGGCCGCTCATCAGGCCGACGATCGTCTTCAGCTGCCCGAGGAAGCACTTCAGCATCTTCAGGATCAGGCAGAGCAGGTCGCGGATGAACGGGATCAGGTTCGCCGGCGTCGGGATCAGGAGGCACGGCGCGAGGTCGGCCGCGGCCTTCATGAAATCGACGATCGCCTTCGGCAGCTTGATCGGATCGGGCGGCGGGCCGAGCGAGCCGACCACGTCGATCAGCGGCTTGATCAGCTTCAGGATCTTGACCAGGCACTCCATGCTCGCCAGCAGCGGCGCGAGCTGGATGAGCAGGTTGAACGACATCGAGCAGTCGGTCGGAATGCCCTTGGAGATGTCCGTGAACGCCTTCAGCTGGGCGCCGGTCGGCAGCTGCACCTTGGTCGGCGACGGCGAAGGCAAGCGGATGTACTCGCACTTCGGCATGTCGAGCAGCGCGCGAACGTCGGGCTTCAGCGGAATATCGATCTCGGGCATGGTGCGCGGCTTCCCGTGGCGAACTTCAGATCGGGTTGTTGTTCGGCGACACGACGCGTCGCCACGGCGGATCGCCGCCCGGCGGGCGGCGGCCCTGGAGGACGATCGTCTGCGCTTCGATTTCGAGCACGCACACGCTCTGGATCACGATCTTGCCGTTCGAGAGCGTGATGACGTTGCCGTGCGCGTCCTCGATCATCAGCGCGCCCTTGCTGCCGGCGGCCTCGGTCGCGTCGACGAACGAGATGCGATGGCCGTTCACGGACTGGATGCGGCGCAGGCGCACGTGCTCGGACGGCGGCTCGTCCTCGCCGTTCCACAGGAAGCCGACGACGACCGGAAAGCGCACGTCGCCGCGCTCGAACGCGACCATCACCTCGTCGTCGACCTCGGGCATGAAGAACGTGCCGCGTCCCTTGCCGCCCATCGTCGTCGCGATGCGGATCCAGTCGGTCTCGTGCGCTTCGTCGTGCGCGGTGAAGTGCACCTTGATGCGGCCGGGAATCTCCTGGTCGACCTTCGTAACGAGGCCGACGACGACGCCGTTGATCGGAGTCATAGCTTCTCCATGCGCGCGCTGAAATCGGTGGTGTAGCCGCCGGCGCCGAGCGAGTGCGTCGAGGACGTGACGACGTAGACGAGCGGAGCGCCGTCGGTGCCGGAGAAGCGCGTGCCGAGCCCCTTGATCTGCACCTTGACGCCGGCGCGCAGGTCCGGAAGGCCGATCGTCTTGCCCTTGCCTTCGACGATGACCTCGCCGATCTGCTTCAGGCGGTTCAGCGCGAGCTGGCGCGCCTCGGCCTCGTTGCTGACGGGGCGGTCGACGACGATCTCGATCTTCTTGGAGAGCTCGGGCTCGCTGACCGCAAGGTCGCTCGGCGTGACGACGCCTTTGAGATCGCTGCGCTTGACGGTGACCTTGATCTCCTTCTTCGTCTTCGGGTTCCAGCCGCGCACCGTGAGCTCGGCGACCTGGTTGGCGACCTGCAGCGTCGGCTGGAAGCTGATCAGCGACTTGCCCCACTCGAGCACGTAGGTCTTGCGCTTGACCGCATCGGTCGGCTTGAAGCTGAAGGTGACTTCCTTGGCGCCGGCGTCGGCCTCGTTCATCGTGAGCTCGTAGCCGAGGTCGCGCGCGCGTTGCATCAGGAACACGATCGGGAACTGGTTGTCGAGCAGCACGTACGGGATCGGCTCCTCGTGCTTGAGGTTGTCGCCGACGTCGAGCTTGAGCTTGAGCTGCGAGGATTTCTTGCGCAGCTCCTTGGCGATGTCGTCGACGACGAGCTGCGCGATCTCGGAATCCTTCTTGCCGAAGAACGGCATCGTCTTCTGCTGCGTGCGGAAACGGTGGAACAGGTTCAGCGCGCGCACCGTCAGCGTCGGCGCGCCGGCCTGCGGGAAATTCGGCGACATCGTCGTGATCTCGCCGATCAGCATGCGCTGGCGCTCGTCGACGCCGTTGCGGTAGTAGCCGAGGCGCAGCTCCACGTCCTTCCAGGGATTGAACGTCGGCTCGTCGCTGTACTTGAACTTGAGCGTCTCGGCGTCCCAGTTGTTGACCGTCATCTCGAACGAGTCGATTTCCTTGAGGCTGTCGGAGTAGGTGACGCCGACGACGTCCGCGAGCACGTTGCGCGAAAGGTCCTTGCCCTCGACGCTGACGAGGAACGCCGGGACGTAGAAGTCCTGGCCCTTGTAGATCTCGAGCGGAATGGCCGTCTCGGCGCCCATCACCCCTCCTCCGCCGTGATCCGCGGCACCGTGAGCGGCGTGCCGGGGTCGACGAAGCGCGGATTCTCGAGGTCGTTCTCCTCGGCGATGCGGCGCCACTCGCCGCTGTCGCCGTATTCCTGGTAGGCGAGCGCCGCGAGCGTCTGCCGCGGCTTCAGCGTGCGCACCTTCGTGCGGTCGCCGGAGTGGCGCGGGTTCTCCTGAAGCTGCTCCTCGATCGTCTTGTATTCGCGGAAGCTGACGTTGAGCTTCGCGCGCAGCGGAATGCCGCCGGGGCTGAACAGCAGGAATTCCTCGGTCACGCTCTCCAGCACGCAGCGCGCGGACAGCGTCGATCCGTACGAGAACATCTCGTTGAGCCAGAACAGCCGGCAGCGCGGCGGCGCATGCGTCTCCGGCAGGATCTTGAGGAGGTAGTAGACCTTCTTCGTCTCCTCGCGGACGTCCTTGGCGTCGTCGCCCATGCCGCCGCTGGTCGTGTCGAAGAAGAGCTCCATCGTGATCTTTTCGTTCTGTCCGCGAACGAACTGCAGGATCGGCGAATCGAGCCCCGGAATGCCGATCTCGGCGTGCTGCACGGCCTTGTTCACCGTGTAGCGCTCCGGATTGAACATCACGTAGAACGCCTCGAGCGGCGCCTCGGGAACGATTTGCAGTCTTTCGAGCATCGGCGTCAGCCCTGTGCGCTCTTGTAGGCGGAGTTGTCGATGCGCACGTCGCGCTCGCGCTGCGCGCCGGCGTCGTGCCGTCGCTCGAGGTGCTCGGCGACCAGCGCGACCAGGCGCCTGACCTCCTCGGGCGAGAGCGCGCCGACGCTTTCGGTCAGCATGAGATCGGTGACGACTTCGCCGATGTGCACGTCGAGCTCGGCCATGCTGTCTCTCCCTTGTTCACGCCCCGACCTCGAGCAGAAGCCCCTCGTGCGAGATCTCGAGCGATTCGACGGCGACATTGCTCTGCGCCGCGTTGAGGCTCGGGCCGCTCCACTTGAGCGGCACGCCCTTCAGGAATTTCCAGACCTTGACCGGCTGGCGCGCCTCGTTCATCAGCACGATCAGCCCGTCCTTGCGCTTGCCCTGCCCGAGCACGAAGCCGTTGTGCCAGGTCCACAGATCGTCGTAGAGATAGATGACGCCGTGCTTCAGCGTCACGTTCGAGAAGCTCGCGCGGCCCGGGAACTTGTGCACGAACGTGTTCTGCCCGCCTTCGCGATACTCGAAGACGTCGATCGACGCCTCGAGCCCGCCGCACTCGGAGAAGCCCGCGACGACGTAGTTCGCCGCGAGCGACACCAGCGTGCCCACCACGTCGCTCGTGTCGATGAGCGTCAGGTAGAAGTTGAATACGCCGAGCGGGTCGATGCGCAGTCCCATGGCTATTGCTCGAGAAGCTCCGTGTCGGCTCCGCCCTGGCGGATCTCGAAGACGATGAACTCCATCGGCGCGGCGACCGCGACGCCGACCTGGCAGACGATCTGGCCCGCATCGACGACGCTCTGCGGGTTGTTGGTCTCGTCGCACTTGACGAAGAATCCCTTCGCCGGCTGGTCGCCCTTCATGCCGCCGGCACGCCAGATCTGCTCGAGGAAGACGTTGAGCGCGTGCGCCAGCGTGCGTCGCAGCGGAAAGTCGTTGGGCTCGAAGACCGCCCACTGCATCGACTTCTCGACCGATTTCTCGATCATCGACATCAGCCGGCGCACGTGGATGAAGCGCCAGTCGGCGTCGCTCGATTCGGCGAGCGCGCGCGCGCCCCAGACGCGGATGCCGCGGCCCGGAAAGCTGCGGATCGCGTTGATGTCGTACGGGTTGAGCTGTTCCTGCGCGAGGCGGTCGACGTCGTCGACGACGCGCGAGGCGAACGCGAGCTCGGCGTTCGCCGGCGGGCGCTGCACGCCGAACGTGTTGTCGGTGAGCGCGTAGACGCCGGCGACGTGCCCGCACGGCGGCACGGCGCGCGTGCCGCCCAGCGCGTCGAGGGCATCGGGCACTTCGAGCCACGGGTAGTACAGCGCGGCGAAGCGCGTCGCGAAGCGGCGGCGCCAGGCGAGCAGCGCGCCCGCGCCGCGCGTCGTGCGCGGCGTGTCGATCAGCGCGACCCGATCGCGCAGCCGCTCGCACTGCACGATCATCGCATCGTAGATCCTCATCGGATCGAGCGCCGCCGGCCGCTCCGTCGCGTCGCCGGGACCGGGCGGTTTGGGCGCGATCTTGGGCTTGCAACGGCACGGATCGGCGGGCGGATCGGCGGGCGGCGTCGGCGCCTGATACTCGAACACGGCATCCGGCACGCACAGGATGCCGATCTCGTCGACTTCCTCGAGCAGGCGAAGACCGCGCAGGTCATCCGTGCCGCCGGTGACGTCGCGCGCGGTGATGCCGCTGAGGCCGTCCTGCCCGCCTTCGAGATAGAGCGGAACCCCGTGAACGTCGGCGTCGAAGAAGAACACCGGCACGGGCGGCTTCGCCTGCGCCGGATAGTCGGGCGCGAGGACACGCACGAGATTCGAGAAACGGTTGATGCGATCGACGACGTTGAATGCGGCCGACAGGTCCTTCGGGCTGTTGCTGGCATCCTTCGTCGACAGCCGGTTGTAGTACTCCTCCTCGATCGGCGCGGACGTGTCGGGCCCGGGATCGAGCGTGACGCGCAGCGAGAAATCGGTGAAACGCCGCGTGTCGCCGACGGTGACGATCTCGAGCGGCGTGATCACGATGCGGATGCGATTGCCCCAGGCGCCCTTGCTGCGTGCGACGAACGAGAGCCCGGTGTCGTAGAGCACGGCTTCGGTCTTGTCGCCGGCCGCATGCTCGGCCGAGAGCGGCACGGCGAGGCGCAGCGTCGCATCGCTCGCATCGACGATCATCGACACATCGGTGACGCCGCCGCTCGAAAGCGCGATCTGCATGCCGACCGGAATCCTGAGCTTCTCCGTGAGCGTGACGCGGAACGGCATGTCCTTCGCATCGACCGTCGGATCCGGCGGCGGAACGAGCGGGCCCGCATCGCCCGCCAGCGTGACTTTCCGGCCCGGCGGCGCGTCGACGCCGAGCGGCACGAGCCAGCGCGCTTCGCGCGGCCGCTGGTACGCCCTGGAAAGCTGCGTCGCCGCCGCGCGCACGATGTATGCGACGCGGCCGCCGTTCTCGAAGAACGCCTTGACGCCGTACGCGAGGTGCCCGTTCGGTATGAAGCCGCCGAACGTCGCGCGGAACTCCTTCCAGCTCGTCACGCGCTGCGGCAGGCGCTTGGCGATCGCGTCCGGCATGCCGGGCTCGACCAGCGGGCCGCGCTCGGCATAGCCGACGAAACCGGCGATGTCCGTGCGCACGAGGCGCACGTCGCGCCTGGCCTCCGGCTTCGGCCGCAGATAGATCCCTGGCGTCAGGTATTCGGGCATCGTCGGTCAGTCGGCGAGCGCAAGTCCCTCGTGCGCGATCTCGAGCGTTTCGATCGCGACCTCGCTGGTCTTGCCGTTCAGCGCCGGCCCTTCCCACTTGCTCGGCCAGCCTTCGCGGAACTCCCAGCGCAGCGCCGGCTGCCTCGCCTCGTCGAGCAGCACGATCGCGCCGCTCGCGCGCTTGGTCTTGCCGTCGATGACCTGCTTGCGCCAGTTCCACAAGGAGCGATCCTTGGTCCAGCCGCGCTTGAGCACGACGTTGTTGTATTTCATGAGCCCGGGCAGCTTGCGCACGGTGCCCTGGCCCTCGTTGCCCTCGCGGTACTCGATCACGTTGGTGTCGGTCGTGAGCCCGCTGACTTCGCTGAAGCCGCCCTTCACGACGCCGTCGATCTCGATCAGGAAGTTGAATTGACCGTAGGGGTCGTTGCGTTTCCCGTCCGGCATGGCCGTTCTCCTCTGTGGTGTTCAGATCAGCCTTCGCTGACTTCCGAGCCGCCGGTCCACTGGCCGATGCGGAAGATCACGAACTCGGCCGGCTTCACCGGCGCGATGCCGATCAGCATGATCAACTTGCCGTTGTCGATGTCCGCCTGCGTCATCGTCGTGCGGTCGCAGCGCACGAAGTACGCCTCGGCGGCGGAGCGGCCCTGCAACATGCCGTCCATCCAAAGGCGCGTCAGGAAGTCGCTGACGCTGCGGCGCACGCGCGCCCAGGTCGGCTCGTCGTTCGGCTCGAACACGACCCACTGCGTCGCCTCGTCGATCGATTCCTCGGCGAAGATGAAGAGCCGGCGCACGTTGACGTACTTCCAGTCCGGATCGAGCGAGCAGGTGCGCGCGCCCCAGACCAGGTTTCCGCGGCCGGGGAAGTAACGCAGCACGTTGACGCCGCGCGGATTGAGGATGTCCTGCTGGCCCTTGGTGATGTTGAACTGGAGGCCCGCGGTCGGATCGTTCGGGTCGGAATAGAGCCCGCGGATGATTTCGTTGGCCGGCGCCTTGTGCACGCCGCGCTCGGTGTCG
>DATFRS010000140.1:0-6758 GCA_035263065.1 Rhodanobacteraceae bacterium | reverse complement strand
TGCGCGCGTCCGCATCGAGGCTCTTCCACGCGCGCTCGTCGACGATCACGACATCGGTCTTCGCGAGCGCCTCGCCCGTCAGCGCCGCCGCGCCGTCCTGCATCGCGATGCCGTCGCTCAGCACGATGCGGCTCGCGAGCGCGACGCCGGCATCCTCGGCCCAGCGGCGCAGGTACTTGAGCTCGGGGTCCGGCGCGCCGGCGAGCACGAGCACGTCGAGCGCGTCGCCGGCCGTCACCGTGATCGGTTGCGCGACTTCTTCCTTCGTCGCGCCTGCCGCGTCGAGCGTGCGCAGCGCGAACAGGAACTGGCCTGCCGACTTCGCCTGTGCCTTCAGCGTGAAGGCGCCGTCGTCGCGGAGCGCCGCGTGCGTGACGACGGCACCGGCGGGATCGCGCAGCTCGACGCGGCCGCCCGCGCCGCCGCGCACATGGCCCGAGATCGCGAACGTGCCGCCGGCGCGCACGGTACCGGGTGCCGTGACGTCGACGAGGCCGTTCGGCAACGGCGCCGCGTCGAAATCGACCGGCAGCGCGCGCGCGGCGTCGAAGTCGCGCGCCGGCAATCCGCCGCCGACGATGCGAAGGCGCGCCGTGTCGGGATGCTTGCGCAACGCCGTGCCGAGATCGGGAACGCGCGCGACGTCGCGCGGCGACGGTGCGCCCGGCAGCGCGACGACGGCAACGCCGCTCCCAAGCGCGGCGACCTGCTGCTCCGTCGCGCCGGGCGTCAGCACGACGAGCGTGCCGGCGGCGAAGCGCTCGTCGACGTGCGGCGGGAACAGGGCGAGATACAGCAGCCCGGCGGCAACGAGCTGCAGCGCGACACGCGCAATGCGATGCGGCGTCGAAGCGCGCAGCGTCTGCAAGACACCGAGCAGCGCGGCGACGCCGAGCAGGATCGCGGCGAGCAGCGCGAGGTTCACGGCGCGCCTCCCGCGGAGCGCAGCGCGTCGAGATAGGCACGACCCGTTGCGTCGGGCACGGCGCGCGAGTCGACCGCAGTCGCCGGCTGCGGCAGCAACGGCCACAACAGGCTGCGCAACTGCGCCCTGCAGTCCTCGCAGTGCGGATCGCGCCGCACGCGGTCGGTCGCGGCAAGCAGCGCGAGCGCATCGCCGGCCATGCTCTGGTGCGTCTGCACCCAGCGCTCGAACGTGTCGAGATCGGGCGTCGCATGCGCATCGAGCGCGCGCCACAGCGCGAGCGCGCCGGATTCGTCGACGGTCGCCGGCGCGAGGGCGGATTCGCGATCGGTTACGCCCTTGCGATCGCCGGACAGGCGCCGGCCCTCGTCGACGGCAGGCAGCTCGAGCCCGACGCGCGCCAGGTAGATGCGCGAGGACTGCTGCACCTGCTTGATGTACGCGAGCGCCTTGTTCTCGTACGGCAGCGCGTCCGACGGGCGGCCCTGGCGAAGATGCAGTTCGGCTTCCCACATTTCGTTGAGCGCCGATTTCAGGATCGTCTTCGTCTCCGGATCGAGCAGCGTCGCGGCTTCGGCGTAGTCGTGCGTGTGGCCGAACTCGGCCGTGACCGCGCCGGCGTCGCCGAAGCGCTGGACTTCGAGGAAGTGCTTGTGCTCTTCCTCGCGCTTCGTCAGCGCGTCGGCGCGGCCGGCGTCGGCCTCGTTCTTGCCGTGCTTCTCGTCGTCGGGCCCCGCGACCTCGCTGCGCTTCTCGAATTCCTCGCCGAGGAACTGGCCGTAGCGCAGGCGCAGGATTTTCTGATCGACGCCGATGCCGTCGGAACGCGCGAGCAGCGCGTCGTCGGCGAGCTTCGGCTGCTCGGCGATGAGGTTCTGCGTGTCGATGATGATCTGGCGCTGGCTGCGGAAATACGCCGGCATCGCTTTTTCGACGAGGCCTTCCATGCCGATGCTGTCGCTCGCGGTCTCCGGCGGCCAGCGCAGGATGAAGCTCGCGCTCTTCGTCGTGTTCGGCTGCGGCTGGCGCGTGTCGCTGACCGCGAGCCGCACGATGACGTCGTCGCCGCGCGCGATGCCGAGCGCGCCGAGATCGAGCTTGTGGCGATAGCGCTGATGACGCCCCGCGTTCGCGGGATCGAGATCCTCGCCGGCGAGCGCGAGCGTCTGCTCGTGGAACGCGATGTTCTCGCCGGTGCCCTGCGCGAGCGTGATCGTGAGGCTCGCCGCGGCGATGCCGTAGTCGTCGTTCGCCTCGAACGCGAGATCCCAGTCGCGCTGGCCGTCGGCGAGCAGCGTCAGCGATTTCTCGGGCTGGATCACGCGCACGTCCGGAGCGCGATCGGCGATCACGTCGAGCCGGTGCAGGCGATCGTCATCGACCGGCGGCACGCCGTCGAGCACGACGCGGTAGAGCGCCGACGCCGCGAGCGTGCGCTCGCCGCGCCAGCCGTCGCCGTCGCGCGCGAGATCGACGCGGCTGCCGTCATGGAACACGAGCGCGGCGCCCTTCGGCTGCGGCACGAAATGCAGGTTCCAGCCGATGCGCGCGCCTTCGGGCACGTGCGCCTCGAGCGTCGACTCGCTGTGCGCGGCGAGATGCGTGTACGCGGGCGCGGCGATGTCGAGGCGGATGCGGTCGATGCGCGTCGACTTCGCGCTCGCATTCGCCGCGACCGCCGAGTCGGCGTTTCGCTGCGCCGCTTGCGGTGCCAGCAACGCGATCGCGACGACGAGCAGCGAAATGCCCCACGCGAGCGCGAGCGCGCGGCGCGGCCACGCGGGCGCGAGATCGGCGACCGGATGCGACGCGAGGCGGCGATGCAGGCGCGCGCGCTGGAGCTGCTGCAGCGGCGAGAGAGCACTCGCCTCGCGGAACAGCAGGTCGGCGCTGTCCTGCAGCGCGGGCTCGGCGGCGTCGAGACGGCGCGCGATCCACGCCGTGTCGATCGAGCGCATTGCGCGGCGCGACGCCGCGACGATCGCGACGACGCCGATCAGCAGAGCGACGATCGCGCCGGGCCCGCCGGCGAGCCGCGATCCCCACGCGATCGCAGCGAGCGCGATCGGCGCGCCGGCGAGCACCGTGATCACGCCGCGACGCAGACGCGCCTTGCGGCCGAGCTCGTGCAGGCGCGCGTCGACGGTCATGCCGATGCCCTCGGTCGCGTCGCGACGACGCGCTCGATCAGCACCAGCGCCGCGATCAGCAGCGCGAGCCACGGGTCGAGCGGCTTGGCGGCGGACGGTATCGATGCCGCGGCATCGACGCCCGTCGATTGCGCAGGTCGCATCGCGCTTGCCGGTGCGGCGGTCGGCGCGGGCGGGGCACCGCGCAGGAGATCGGAAAGGCGTTCCGGGAACTCCGCATCGAGCAGCTCGGGCAGCGTCTGCGGCGAGAGCGCCGCGGACAGCGCGACGAGGCGGCCGCGGCCGAGCGGCTCGGCGCGCGCGAGCACGTTGCCTTCCGCGTCGCTCCACACGGGCGCGCCGCTCGCGCGCGGCGCGTGGTCGGTGATCGCGGTGCCGCCCGCCTCGATCCAGTCGCGGATCGCCGGCGTCGGATCGGCACCGAGCCAGATCAGCAGGCGCGTGCCGTCGTGGAGCGCGACGTCCTGCGATTCGGCGTCTAGCGTGTAGTGGTCGCCGCCGTGCGCGTCGAGCGCGGTCACGGCCGCGCGCAGATACTTGAGCGAGCGTTCGGCCGACGGCGCGTAACGCACTGCGAGCGTCGTCGATTCGTTCGATGCAGCGACCGCGCTCGACGGCGCGCGGCCGGCGACGACGTGCCAGTCGACCGCGCGCGAGAGCAGCGCACGCTCGCCGTCGAGGCCGCTGACCTGCTCCGGAACGACGACCGCGAGCTTCGCGTCGCGCGGCAGCTCTGCGTCGATCTCGCGCAGCAGGCTTGCGACCGGCACCTCTTTCGACGGCGCCGGCGTTTCGATCGCCGGAAAGCCCGGCGCGAGCCAGCGCCAGTCCGCGCCTTCGATCGACACCGCGCCGCGCGCCGCGCCGATGTCGCTGCCGGGCGCGACGACGACCCACGCGGGTTTCGCGATCGTCGGCTCGCTGACGATCGGCCGCGCGAGCAGCAAGGCGAGCAATGCGAGCAGCGCGAGCCGCAGCAGAAGCAGCCACGGCCGCTCGAAGCGCAGGCGCCGGCGTGGGCGGATGCGTTCGGAGATCCAGCGCAGCGCGGCGAACTCGGTCGTGCGCAGCTCGATGCGGCGCACGAGATGGATGACGATCGGCACCGCCAGCGCGACGAGCGCGGCGAGGCCGAGCGGCGCCAGCAGCGTAAGCGTGAGCGTCATGCGCGCACGCGCTCGCCGACGAGGCCGAAGAAATGCGCGAGCGGCAGATCCGGCGCGGTGTCGAGGAAATATTCGGCGTGGCGGATGCCGGCGGCGGCGAAGCGTCGCGCGAGCTGCACGCGTGCGAAGGCGAAGCGCGCGAGGAAGTCGCCGCGCACGGCGGCCGCTTCGACGCGGCGATCGAGGCCGCTTTCGGGATCGACGAAGCGATGGCCGCCGGCGAACGGGAAGTCGCGTTCCTCCGCGCTCAGCATCTGGATCGTCAGGACTTCGCGGCGTGCGGCGGCGAAGCGGAGCGCGAGCTCGGCCGACGCGTCATCGAAGAAATCGGACAGCACGAGCACCAGCGAGGACGGCAGCACGCGCTCCCACAGCGGCCGCAGCGACGCTTCGGACGGCCACGCGCCGGCGCATTCGATGCGTTCGAGCTCGAGCAGGCAGCGATCGCGATGGCGCGAACCGGGCTCGGCGGCGATGAGATGCGGACCGCCGGCGGCGAGCATGATGAGGCCGAAGCGATCGCCCTGGCGCAATGCGAGCTCGATCGCGCACGCGGCGATCGTCTTCGCGGCGTCGAGCTTGCGCCACGACGGGCGCGCCGTATCGGCCTGCGCCATCGAGGCGCTCGCGTCGAGCACGAGCCAGAGCGTCAGCGGACTGTCGCGCTCGGATTCGCGCACGAAGTAGCGGTCCGAGCGCGCGTAGAGTTTCCAGTCGATGCGGCGCGGCTCGTCGCCGGGCTCGTAGGCTCGGTATTGCGCGAACTCGAGTCCCGCGCCGCGGCTGCGGCTCGCATGCTGGCCGAGCCCGTCGCCGCCCGCGCCATGACGCGCGCGAAGGCGAAGGTTCTTGAGACGCGCGCGGACGTCGGCAGGAATCAGCGGGACGGCGGCCATCGCTCAGCTCGGATACGGCACTCCGCGCAGCAGCACCGCGACGACGTCGTCGGCGCTGCGCTGGTCGGCTTCGGCGGCGAACGACAGCAGGAGGCGATGCCGTAGCACGGGAGCGGCGAGCGCGACGACGTCCTCGCGCGTCGCAGCGTAGCGGCCGTGGATCAGCGCGCGCGCTTTCGCGGCGAGCACGAGCGCCTGTCCCGCGCGCGGGCCGGCACCCCAGCGCACCCACTCGCGCACTTCGGCGAGCTCGCTCTCGCGCGGACGCGAGGCGCGCACGAGGCGCGTGATCCAGGTCAGGAGATCGTCGCCGAGATGCGCATCGCGCACGAGCTTCTGCAGATCGAGCACGTCGCCGCCGCTCATGACGGGCTCGATGCGCGCGTCGCGGCCGCCGGTCGTCTGCGCGAGGATCGCGCGCTCTTCGCCTTCGTCCGGATAGTCGACGCGGATGTGCAGGAGAAAGCGATCGAGCTGCGCTTCCGGCAACGGATACGTGCCGGCCTGCTCGAGCGGGTTCTGCGTCGCGAGCACGAAGAACGGCGACGGCAGCGCGTGCGTCGTGCCGGCGTAGCTGATCGTGCGCTCCTGCATCGCTTCGAGGAGCGCGGACTGCGTCTTCGGCGGCGTGCGGTTGAGCTCGTCGGCGAGAAGCAGGTTGGTGAACACCGGGCCGCGCTGGAACTTGAAGAAGCGCTTGCCGGTGCCGTGGTCCTCTTCGAGGAGCTCGGTGCCGATGATGTCGCTCGGCATCAGGTCCGGCGTGAACTGGATGCGGTGGAAATCGAGCGAGAGCGCCTGACCCAGCGAGCGCACGAGCAGCGTCTTGCCGAGGCCCGGCACGCCTTCGAGCAGGCAGTGACCGCCGGCGATGAGGCCGATCAGGAGCTGCTCGACGACGTCACGCTGGCCGACGATGACGCGCGCGATGGCGTCGCGCAGGGCGCTGAGCTTGTCGAGCTGAGTGGAGACGATTTGTTCGTTGATGGCTTGTGTCATTCGATACCTCGGCGCGGCCTACGCAGCGCGACGTTCCATCGTCATCCCGGCGAAAGCCGGGACCCATTTTGATCTGGCCGTACGCCGAAAGAGCAAAATGGATTCCGGCTTTCGCCGGAATGACGGGTGTGTAGGGTGTTCATGACGTCAACGCGTAAACCACCACGTTGACCGCAAATTTCGTATTGTCCTCCGCGAGCCAGCGCTTGTTGCGCCAGTCGTAGTCCCACTCGCAGCCGTAGTCCTTGTTGCTGTAGAGCACGCCGAGGCGACCGTCGATCTCGATGCCCTTGAGATATTCGTGGACGAGGTCGTCGCCCCAGCCGTTGAGCTCGAACGCGGTGTTGGGCGGGCCGTCGAAGGTGAAGAAGCTCGAGAACACGGCGTGCTCCTTCGGGAGCTTCTTCAGCGCGTCGGCGCCGAAGATCGCGGTCATCTCGTTCTCGAACGATTTCGCGAAGAGGCCGTCGATGTCGTGGTTGCAGTCGTCGACGAGCACGAAGCCGCCGTTGCGCACGTATTTCTCGAAGTTGCGCCGCTCGTCCGGATTGAACTCGACGAGCTTGTGGCCGGCGAGGTAGCAGAACGGCTGCGCCAGCATGCGCGGATCGGCAAGCGGCAG
>DATFRS010000139.1:0-3186 GCA_035263065.1 Rhodanobacteraceae bacterium | reverse complement strand
CTCGCCGCGGGCCTGATCGCCGCGCTGCCGGCGCACGCCGACGAGGCCGCGTTGCGCAAGGAGCTCGACGCATTGCGCGCGGAAGTCAGCGCGTTGCGCACGCAGGTGAACGAGATGCAGGCCGCGAAGGCCGCCGCTGCGCCGGCCGTCGCGGCGGCACCGGCAGCGCCCTCGGCACCGGCGGTAGCCGCGCCGCCGGCGCCCGTCGTCGCGTCGACACCGCCGCCGACGCCGCCTGGCTCGCCCGGCATCGCCGTCGCGGACTCGACGCGCCTCTGGGGCTACGGCGAGCTCAACTACAACCATCCGACCGGCAAGTCGCAGGATGCGCAGGCGGACGTGCGCCGCGCGGTGATCGGCTTCAGCCACGCGTTCAACGAAGACACGCACGTCTACGGCGAGCTCGAATGGGAACACGCGGTCGTCTCGGCCGACGATCAGGGCGAGAGCGAAGTCGAGCAGCTCTACATCGAGCACCGGCTGAATCCGGAGCTCGCGTTCCGCGCGGGCCTGACGCTGATTCCGCTCGGCTTCCTCAACGAGCGCCACGAGCCGACCAACTACTACGGCGTCGAGCGCAACTTCGTCGAGACCGCGATCATTCCGTCGACATGGCGCGAAGGCGGCATTTCCGCGCTCGGCACGACCGACTTCGGGTTGAGCTGGAACGTCGGCGTCACGACGAGCCAGGACCTCGGCAAGTGGGATCCGACCGATCCCGAGACGCGCGAGTCGCCGCTTGGCGCGATCCACCAGGAGCTGCAGCTCGCGAAGGCGCACGATCTTGCCGTGTACGGCTCGGCGAACTGGCAGGGCATTCCGGGTCTGCAGCTCGGCGGCGCCGTGTTCACCGGCAACATCGGCCAAGGCCAGGACGATTTCCTCGCCGACGACGCGCGCCTCACCTTCGGCGAAGTGCACGCGCGCTGGCAGCCGGGTCCGTTCGATCTTTCCGCGCTGTATGCGCGCGGCCGCATCAGCGACACCGAAGCGCTCAATCTCACGTTCATCGGCAATCCCTATCCGGTACCGAAGACGTTCTGGGGCGGTTACGTGCAGGCCGCGATGCGCGCGTGGGAGCGCGGCGATCAGTCGATCGCTCCGTTCGTGCGCTACGAGGAATTCAACACGGCGGCGTCGTTCGAGCCGGTGCCCGAGGGTCTCGGCGTGCCGCCGTGGCCGACGCAGAAGGTGTGGACGGTCGGCGTCAACTACTACCTGACGCCGCAGGTCGTCTTCAAGGCCGACTACCAGCACTTCGACTTCACCGACGAGCTGCTCGGCTACTCTACGCGATTCGACCTCGGGGTCGGCTACCAGTTCTAGAGGCACCATGCGGACATCGCGCGCACGCTGGGCATTGCCGGTCGGGCTCATCGCCGTGCCGGCGTTCCACGCGGCCTACGCGACGCAGTACATGAGCGTCGAGGAAGCGCAGCGCGCGGCGTTCGCCGACGCGAGCGAACTCCGCGCGATGCCGGCGCTCGACGCCGCCACCGCCGCTGCGCTCGGCGCGCCGGGCTGGACGCCGCAGATCTGGCAGGCGCGCGGCGCGGGCGGCGCGCTCGGCTGGTTCTTCGTCGATCGCGTGATCGGCAAGACCGAGCTCATCACGTACGCCGTCGCGCTCGATCCGACGGGCGCGGTGCGGTCGATCGAGATCCTCGACTATCGCGAGAGCCACGGCTCCGAAGTCCGCCTCGCCGCGTGGCGCAAGCAGTTCGTCGGCAAGACCGCGCACGATGCCGTGCAGCTCAACGAAGACATCAGGAACATCTCCGGCGCGACGCTGTCGTCGCGGCACGTCACCGAAGGCGTGCACCGGCTGCTGCAGGTCTACGAAAAGACGCTCAGGGCGGCCGGGTAACGACGATGCGCGACATCGCCCGCGCGCGGCCCTGGCTCGGCACGATCGTCGGCATCCGCGTCGGCGGGCTGGCCGAAGCGCGCGCGATCGACGCGATCGAACGTGCGTTCGACGAAATCGGCGCCGTGCATCGCTGCATGAGCTTTCACGAGCGCGACAGCGATCTTTCGCGGCTGCATCGCGCGAACGGTGCGGCGATCGCCGTCGATGCGCGCACCCACGACGTGCTCGCGCGTGCGATCGCGCTGGCCGGGCAATCCGACGGGCTGTTCGATCCCTCGATCGGTGGGACGCTCGTCGACTGGAACGTGCTGCCGCGTCCCGTCGAAGCACGCGACGCCGATCCGCGCGCGACGTGGCGCGACATCGAGCTGCTCGACGATGCGCACGTCCGGCTGCGCCGGCCGCTATGGATCGATCTCGGCGGCATCGCGAAGGGCTACGCGGTCGATCGCGCGCTCGCGATCCTTCGCGAGCACGGCGCGACGAGCGCGAGCGTCAATGCGGGCGGCGATCTCGCGCGGTTCGGTTCGATGCCGGAAGCCATCGCGCTCGATACGGGCAGCGGCGACGTTCCCGTCGCGATCGAGCTCGGCGATGCCGCCGTCGCGACGAGCAGTGGTTTCGCGTTCGCGCGTCGTCACGTCCACGGACGCAAGCGCCGCGCGACGGGCGCGCGGCGCAGCGTCAGCGTCGTCGCATCGTCATGCTGCATCGCCGATGCGCTGACGAAAGTGCTGCTCGCCGATCGTCGCGCCGGCGAATCGCTGCTGCGTCATCATCGGGCGCACGCCTACGAATTCGATGCGACGCGCGGCTGGCGAAGGCTCGGTGCGTCGTGAGATCGCGGCAGAAAACCGCGGCGAGCCACGGCGTGCGCGGCCGGCTGTCGGCGCGGCGCGAGCGCTGGGTCTACGCGGTGCTGTCGCTGCTCTGGGCGAGCGGTGCCGTCTGGCTCGTGCTGCGCTATTTCCTGCGGCCTGCCGGCGAATTCGGCGAGCTGCCGCATCCGCTGGAACCGTGGCTGATGCGCCTGCACGGGCTCGGCGCGTTCGCGGCGCTGTGGCTCGCGGGGCAGCTCTGGATCGTGCACGTCGTGCCGTCGTGGCGCTCGCACCGGCGCAACAGCGGCATTCTCCTCGGCGTGATTTTCGCGGTGCTGATCGTCTCGGGCTATCTCCTCTATTACGCGGGCGACGAGAACCTGCGCGCGTTCGTGTCGATCGCGCACTGGTCGATCGGCCTGGTCCTCGTCGTGCCGCTGCTCGTGCATTCGCTGCGCCGTCGCAGCCGGCGCTGGGGCGAATGAAGGTTTAAGC
>DATFRS010000138.1:0-3300 GCA_035263065.1 Rhodanobacteraceae bacterium | reverse complement strand
CCGACGCCGGAGCCGTATTCGATGCGCATCGGACGTCTCGCGCTGACGGAGGGCCCGACGACGCCCGAGCCGCCGAGCGATGTCGAGGTGCTGAGTCGGAACGAGATGACGCCCGATACGGCGACCGTGCGTCTCGCCTGGACCGCGTCGCCGAGCCCCATCAATTCGTACAACGTGCTGCAGCGGCACCCCGACGACACGTTCACGTGGCTCGGCGCGACGCCGAACACGGCGTATTTCGTCGGCAACCTCGTGCGCGACGCTGGCCAGTCGACGTCGACGATCGAGGTCGAGGCGGTGAGCCCGGAGTTCGTGCGATCGACGGTCGCGAGCGCGACGGTGACGTGGGATCGCATCTTCGCGGACGGGTTCGACGCGGCACCGTGACGCGCCTGAGCCCTCCCCTTCAAGGGGAGGGTTGGGTGGGGATGGTCCTCGCGCGCACGGCGCGGCACAATTCCGCTTCGCCTCACGGATTTCCCGCATGGACATTTCCCACCCCGATCTCCACCCGCTCTACGCGGAGCATCTCGCCACGCTGAAATCGCGCGCCGACACTGCGCTCGCGCGCGCCGGGCGCGAGCATCTCGTCGTCGCCGCGGGCACGCCGCGCTACGAATTCCTCGACGACCGCCCCGCGGCGTTCGTCGTCAACCCGTGGTTCAAGTACTGGGTGCCGGTGACGAAGGCGCCGGGCTCGTGGCTCGTCTACACGCCGGGCGGGAAGCCGCGGCTCGTGTATCTCCAGCCGCACGACTACTGGCACGTCGTGCCCGATGCGCCGGCCGGCTACTGGGTCGAGCATTTCGAGATCGTCGTGATCCGCGAAGCCGCCGAGGCGGCGCAGCACCTGCCGAAGGATGCCGCGCGCTGCGCGATCGTCGGTGAGGACAACGCGGCCGTCGGCGCCTACATCCCCGACAACCCGCGCGCGCTCATCGACTACCTGCACTACCACCGCGCCTACAAGACGCCGTACGAGCTCGCGATGATGCGCGTCGCCAGCAAGATCGGCGCGCGCGCGCACCGCACGGCCGAAGCCGCGTTCCGCGCCGGCGACTCGGAGTTCGGCATCCACATGGCGTACCTCGCGGCGGCGCGCCAGACCGACAACGAGCTCCCCTACTCCAACATCGTCGCACTCAACGAGCACGGCGCGGTGCTGCACTACACCGATCTCGCGCACGCGCCGCCGGCGCACCTGCATTCGTTCCTGATCGACGCCGGCGCGAGCTTCCACGGCTACGCGTCCGACATCACGCGCACCTACGCGGCCGCGGGCGCGGGCGAGTTCGGCGCGCTGATCGACTCGGTCGACGAAGCGCAGCGCGGCTTCTGCGACAAGGTGCGCGCTGGACAGAGCTATCCCGAGCTCCACGTCCACGCGCATCATGTGCTCGCCGGCATCCTGCGCGACCACGGCTTCATCCGCATGAGCCCCGAAAGCGCGGTCGAATCGGGCGTCTCGTCGACGTTCTTCCCGCACGGCCTCGGCCACGGCATCGGCCTGCAGGTGCACGATGTCGCCGGCTTCCAGAAGAGCGACAGCGGCGGCACGATCCCGAAGCCGGACGGCCATCCGTACCTGCGCCTCACGCGCAAGCTCGAGCCCGGCATGGTGACGACGATCGAGCCCGGCCTCTATTTCATCGACATGCTGCTCAGCGAGCTCAGGAAGAAGCCCGCCGCGAAGGATGTCGCGTGGGACAAGGTCGACGCGTTCCGCAAGTACGGCGGCATCCGCATCGAGGACGACGTCGTCTGCACGGACGACGAACCTGAAAACCTGACGCGCGACGCATTCGCCGTGGTCGGCTGAGAGTTCACCCTCCTGCTCGCGCGCTGTTCCCCCTCTCCCGCTTGCGGGAGAGGGCCGGGGTGAGGGCAAGCGTGCGAAAGCTTCCCTCATCCGCCTTCGGCACCTTCTCCCGCGCGGCGGGAGAAGGGACAGCTACGTTTCCACCTCGTAAAAAATCCACCCGCGCCCACCCGCGCGCCCGTTTCCCCTCTAGAATCGCGACTTTCCCGCCGCCGCAACTCTGGGGAGTGCGAAATGCGTTCATGGGATGTCCGGCGCCCGCGCGCCGCCGCAGCCGCCGCCGCGCTGCTGACCTTCGCCGCCGCGCAAGCCTGCGACATCGAGTCGCCCGCGATGCGCGAGCACATGCAGCACCGCCCCGCAAGCCTGCCGATGGCGCCCGCGACACACACGCCGTGCGTCGACGGCATGGCCGGCATCTATCCGTGCTCGAACATCGATCTGCTCGCGTTCGTGCCGAAATCGCAATTCGCGGCGACCACGACCAACAGCCTCTGGGGCTGGACCGATCCGGATTCCGGCATCGAATACGCGCTGATCGGCGCCAACAACGGGGTCGCCTTCTACGATCTCTCGACGCCCGACACGCCGCGCTATCTCGGCAAGCTGCCGACGACGGCCGGCACCGGCAGCTCCATCTGGCGCGACGTGCGCGTCTACCAGAACCACGCGTTCGTCGTCAGCGACTCGAACCCCGGCCACGGCATGCAGGTGTTCGACTTGACGCGCCTGCGCACCGTGACGACGCCCGAGACGTTCACGGAGGACGGCCACTATTCCGGCTTCGGCTCGAGCCACACGATCTCGATCAACGAGGCGACCGGCTTCGCGTCCGTCGCCGGCGCCGACGTGACCTGTCCCGGCGACTCGAACCACGGCGGCCTGCAGATCCTCGACATCCACAATCCGGCCGCGCCGACGTTCGCGGGCTGCATCAACGATGCCGGCTACACGCACGAATCGCAGTGCTACGTCTACTCCGGTCCCGACACCGAGCACGTCGGCCGCGACGTCTGCTTCGACTCGAACGGCTCGAGCGGCCGCGTCGCGATCGTCGACGTCACCGACAAGTCCGCGTTGCACACGCTGTCGTCGACGCCGTACAACGGCAGCGCGTACACGCACCAGACCTGGCTGACGGACGACCAGAAGTATCTCCTGCTCGACGACGAGCTCGACGAGGAGAACACCGGCGACAACGCGCGCACGTACATCTTCGACGTGTCCGATCTCGACGCGCCGGTGCTGGTCGGCTACCACGAGCACCCGCTCACCGTCATCGACCATAACCTCTACGTGCACGGCGACTACGTCTACCAGTCCGACTACGAGGCCGGCGTGCGCATCCTGCACATGGACAACCTCGCGACGACGTCGATGACCGAGGTCGCCTACTTCGACACGTATCCGCAGAGCAACAATGCGGCGTTCAACGGCACCTGGAACAACTTCCGGTTCCCGGGCAGCGGCGTCGTCATCGC
>DATFRS010000137.1:0-27309 GCA_035263065.1 Rhodanobacteraceae bacterium | reverse complement strand
CGTGCATCTGTGGCTGTCCGCCAGGACCGGCGCCGGACTCGACCTGCTGCACGGCGAGCTGCGCAGTCTTGGCGGCGGCGACGGCGACGGCGCGTGGACCGCGCGCGCGCGTCACGTCGCCGCGCTCGAGCGCGCACGCGCGCATCTCGCGGCCGCCGAATCGGCACTCGTCGAGCGCAACGCCGGCGAGCTCGCCGCGGAGGAACTGCGCGACGTGCAGCACGCGCTCGGCGAGATCACCGGCGAGTTCACCAGCGAGGACCTGCTCGGCGCGATCTTCAGCTCGTTCTGTATCGGAAAGTAGCGAGCGGTCTTGCGAGATCCGCCGCCGCCCATGGGCAGGATCTTCCGCGAGATCGCCTTCCAGTCTTCGCCGATCGAGATCGGCACGACGGATCAATGCGGATGGAGCGATTGCGACAGGCTCTGAAGGTTCTGCGGCACGACCCGAATCAACCCGCGGCGCGGACTGTCGATGTCGGCGATCATGAACAGCGCCAGCGACACGACGATCGGCAGGACCGGCTGCAATCGCGCGCTGATGCCGGCTTGCTTGTGCAGGCCGGCCACCAGGACGATGGCGCAGACGGCCATCGCTTCCATCAGCCACCACGCCTCGTGCGGTATGCGGTTGCGCCACGCGGCGAGCGTGTACCCCTGCGAGTTCAGGACGTCGTTCATGCCGGTGACCACCACGCCCATGACCGGCGTCGGCTGCGACGACGCGGCTTTCCTGACGATGGACCAGAGCTCGTCCTGCAACGCAGCCGTACGTGCATCGATCTGCGACAGCTCGTCGTCGTCGCGCGTCGCATAGAACTGGAGTCGCTCGTCGAGATAGCTTTTTAGCAACTCCTTCGCCTTCGTGGCGTCGCCCGCGGGCAAGAACTCGACGCGCAGATATTCCGTGCCGATCGCGTTCGCTTCCTCCTCTTCGAGATTCTTCCGCTGGTCGTATCGGCTCAGCGACATCGAGAACGTGAAGCCGATGAGCAGCCCGAGCAGCGTCAGTGTGGCTCCCTGCACGGCGCCGTACGCTGGATGTTCGGCAGCGGTGCGCGCGCCGGCCGCCTTGAAGAGCGACGCCGCGAGCCAGGAGACGAGCCACAACAGCGCCAACGAGAAGACCCCCAGCAACAGCGGGTAGTGAGCGATGGCCTCCATCGAAGTCAGTGGACTCTCTCGATGTCGCCCGGCTTCCAGCTTCCGTCGATCGCCGGCTGCGCCGGTGCGTAGAGACGCAGAATCGCGAAGAATCCGCGGCCTGGCACCGTTGCCAGCCAATTTCGCTCATGGCCCTTCGGCGCGCGGGGACCGATGTACAAGGTCGTGCTGCCGTCGCGATCCTGCGCTGGCTTGTTCAATTTCCCGAGCGACGGGAACGGCTGCCCGTTGTCGAGACCGGAGGCATTCTCGGCCTCGTACAGCGTGACGGACCAAAAGAGCTCTGCAGGAACGTTGGGCGGCAGCGTCACCTTGTAGTCGTTCGCACCGACGAGCGCCTCGCCCTTCTGATCGTTGAACGCGATCATGTAGAACGCGCCCTTGCCGGGCGTCATCGACACCATGCCCGGGCTGATCGAGTAGTAGTCCGTGAAGAACCAGACTCGCGCATCGAGGTCGCGATAGTTGCCGGCGCGTGCGCTGAAGCTGAGATCGAGCACCGAGTCGGGCCAGCGCGACGACAGGTTGTTTACCGGATTGATCCACTGGCGGTCCGCGTACACGTGGTAGTTCGCATCGCCGCTCATGCCCTGCAATCCGATGACGCGACTCATGTCGTAACCGGTCTTCGCCGCATCGCCGAGGATCTTCCTCGTGCGCGCATCGGGCTCGAACGCCTTGCCCTTGACGATGCCGAGGCTCGCGAGCATGCCGAGCCAGTCCGGATCGGCGAGATTGCCTCCTTCGGTATCGACGAGATATTTCAGCTCCTGGAACGCCGACGCGTCGGTGCGCGGCAGCATCTCGTGTCGCGCGCCGGATGCATCGACGAATTTCATCTTGTCCGCGCTTTCCTTCTTGCCGAGCGGATACAGCACCGACTGTTCGAGCACGTCGACGGCCGGCTTGATGTTGGCGAGATCCTTGTAGAACGAGCGCAGGAAAATGAAGACGTTGTTGGTCCCCGAGCGATAGACGTAGTAGCCGCTCGGCACATCGCCGGAATAGCCCGGAGGAAGGATCAGGAATTTTCCGCCCGCTCCCCCGTCGGGACCGGGCAGCCCGACGTCGCCGAAGAACTTGCCGCCGTCGTGCGGGATGGGTCGCTGCCAGAAGTCGAGCAGGATGCCCTGCAGCTTAGGCGGAGCCTCGAATACCAGCGGCCCCGTGTCGGCGAGGTTCACGAACACCATGCCGTAGATCAGGTCGGAGTTCGGCGTCGTGATGCGCGTCTTCGCATCGAGACGCTTCATCCAGATCGCCATCGTGTTGTAGCCGGTGCCGAACGACTCGGCGAAACCGTCGCGCATGCCCATCGTATTGAGCAGCGGCATCGCCCAGAGATAGGTCTGCGTCGCGCGCTGGAAGACGAGCTCTTCCTTCAGCGTGTTCGCGGTCTGCGCCGTCGGACGATTCTGTTCGAACGACAGGTTGGCGAGACCGTCGAAACGATCCGTATCCGCCGGGAGCGCATCTGTCGCGAACGACAACAGCGCACAGACGCTCAGAGACCGCAGGATGCGCTGCTTCATGTGACCTCCGTCTCGTGGGTTGGCTCGAATGGCCGCTGCCGATTTCGCCAAAAGACCACAATTGCCGGTGCCGGACGACCGTAAAACTACCCATCGTCGTATCAGTAGATTCACCTGACTCGGGGTGGTCCCGGCGAGCACATCCGTCCGGCGTCGGATCGACAAGACGCGCTTGGTAGACCTACGTATCGAAAACGGGAAATTCTACGGTCGCCCCCTCGCCGGCCAGCGCGCATGCTTTCCGCCCTGGATGGATGGCGGACGTCAACGAGGAGACATCCCATGCGAATCCTGTCGTCGGCGATTTGGGGCGCGCTGTTGTCCGCTTCGGTGGCGGCGTCGGAGCCGGAGACCGTCGATACCGCGATCGGCAAGCTTTCCTTCCAGAGCGGATATCCGACCGAGGACACCGTCAAGAAGCTTTACGACACGATGGATTTCCAGCGCGCCTGCCAGGCCTATCTCTGGGCGATCCCCGCCGTCGGCCTCAACGAATGGCGACGCGCGCATTTCGGCGTGTTCAAGGCCAGGAACGGCGAAATGCTTTCGTATCTCGACTTCAAGGAAAAGCTCGGCATCCTGACGCCGAACTTCACGACGCCGTACATCGCAACCTTCATCGACCTGCAGGAGAGCGGCCCGATCGTCGTCGAGATACCGCCGGGATTGATGGCGGGAATGATCCTCGATGACTGGCAGCGCGTGCTCGCGGACCTCGGCGTGGTCGGTCCCGATCACGGCAAGGGCGGAAAGTACCTGATCCTGCCGCCCGGGCACGACAAGGTCGATGCGAAAGGCTACTTCGTCGTCCAGTCGACGAGCCGCGACGTGCTCGCAGGCGTCCGGCTGCTCGGCGACGACAAGAAGAAGGCGATCGCCGAAATCGTTCCGCACATCAAGACATACACATGGTCTGCGCAGGGCACGGGAACGCCGATGCCGGTACGCGCGGCGGGCGACGTGACGTGGAGCCAGGAGCCTCCGCGCGGCATGGCTTACTGGGAGAGCATCAACGAAGTCATTCAACGCGAGCCGATCGACGAGCGCGATCGCCTGATCCTCGCGCAGCTTCGATTCCTGGGAATCGAAAAGGGCAAGGCTTTCGCACCCGACGCGCGACAGAAGAAGATCCTCGAGGACGGGTTGATCGTCGGCGAGGCCATGGCCAAGGCCAACACGTCGGACAAGCGGGTCGAGCCGCCGTTCTGGCCGGGCACGCACTGGAAACACGCGCTCGTCGTATCCGTCGACCAGCGCGCGCCGAACTACGATCAGCTCGACGAGCGCGCCGCGTGGTTCTACGAGGCCGTCGTGATCTCGAAGGGCATGCTGACGCAGACGCCGGGCGTGGGACAGCGTTACATCGCGTCCTATCGGGATCGCGACGGGAACTGGTTCAACGGCAGCAACACGTACAAATTGCACGTGCCGCCGAATCCGCCGGTGAAGCAATTCTGGTCGATCACGTATTACGACGAAGATACGCGTCGCATGATCGAAACGCCGCAGGGGCGACCCGACCTTTCGTCGAGGAAGGAAGACCTGGTCAAGAATGCCGATGGGTCGATCGACGTCTACTTCGGTCCCAAGGCGCCGGCCGGCCACGAGGCGAACTGGGTGCAGACGCTTCCGGGCAAGAGCTGGTTCACCTACTTTCGCTTCTATGGGCCGACCGAGCCGTTCTTCGACAAGTCCTGGGGCCTGCCAGACTTCGAGAGACTGCCGTAGCAGCGATCAGTCGTCGAACCCGTCCACGAAGATCGTGTCATCGTGCGTGCCGACGAAATCGGTGTCGGTCGCGCGGTTGTTCTCCGGCGTGAGGTCGATGTAGCCCGACGGTATCGCCGCGCTCATGCTGACGCTGACCGTGTCGACGGCGTCGAGCCGCACGGTCGCGGTCATGCGGTAGCTGACGCTGCCGAGGCTCGCGACGACGATGCTGTCGTTCGGCGCGCCCGAGCCGTTCGACGTGCACTGCGATCCCGTCGAGGCGCGGCAGGTCCAGAAGATCTGGCTGAGGTTGCGCGACAGCGCGGTCGTCAGGAGCACGCCGGAAAGGCCGTTGATGCCGACGTTGTTGACGGTCAGCGTCCAGGTGACGATCTGGCCGGGCTCGACGACGTCGAAACCGTCGTCGAGCGTCACCGAGATGTCGGCGGGCGGGAGCTCGACGATCGGCGGCGCGTCGCGCTCCGAACCCGGCAGCGCTTGCGCGTGCAGGCTGCCGGCAGCGAAAGCGACGGCGGCGAGCACCAGTAAACGGCGAATGCGCATTGGCTCCCCCTTAGGCGCCACTACGACGGTTCGATTCTACGGCCAATGCCCGTGACGCCGGTGTTGCCGATCCGCGACAGGACGGCGGCAGGCACCGGAAAAGGCTATTTCCGCAACAGAAGGATCTCGCGATCGGACGTCTGCTTCGTCGAGATCGACCACCCGGTCCGGAGCGCCTCGAGCAGCCCCGCCTGGTCGCCGACGCGGAACACGCCGCTGACCCGAAGGTCCGCGAGCGAATCGTCGGCGAGCCGGATCTGCACGGTCGAATACCGGTTGACCTCGGCGATGAGGTCGCCGAGCCGGCGCTCCTTGAAGACCAGCGTGCCCTCGGTCCAGCGCGCGGCGGTGCCGATGTCGGCCGTCTCGGCGACGACGATGCCACCGGTCGCGCCGAACCGCGCCTGTTGGCCCGGCGCGAGCGTCGCTTCGCCCGCACCCGCGACCTCCGGCAGCGACACGTTCACCGCGCCGGACATGAGCGTCACGGCGACGTCCTCGCCGCGGCGCTCGACTTCGAAGCGCGTGCCGACGTCGCGCACGACGCCGCGGCCGCTGGCGACCGAGAACGGGCGCGCGTCGCGGCCGACGTCGATGTCGATGCGGCCCTGGTGCAGCACGAGCTCGCGCGCGGCGCCGCCGAAGCGCGTGTCGAGGCGCGTGTCGGTATCGAGCACGAGCCGCGTGCCGTCGGCGAGCACGACCGTGCGCTGCTCGCCGACCGCGGTCGCGAGCGCCTCTGCGCGCGGTGCGTCGCGATAGAGGCGCCAGGCGAAGGCGCCGGCGGCGACGACGACGATCGCCGCGGCCGCGAGCGCCGCGTAGCGGCGCAAACCGCCCGTCCGGCCGTGGCCCGCGTAGGCGATGCGCGCCTTGCGCGTCGCCGCGGCAATCATCGGATCGTCGGCGAGGAGCCGCGCGAGCTCGTGATCGGCCGCGACGGCCGCGTAGGCGTCGGCGTTCGCGTCGCTCTCGGCGCACCAGCGCTCGAAGGCGTCGTGGTCGCGCGGGCTCGCGTCGGGCGCGAGGAGGCGCGCGAACCAATCGGCTGCCTGCCGGCGTGCGATGTCGTTCGCGCGGGTCATGGCGTTTCCGCTCCGGCCCGCTCGCGCAGCTCGCGCAACGCGTGCGACATGTGTTTTTCGACCGCCTTCGTCGACACGCCGCAGCGGCGCGCGATTTCGGGATAGCTCAAACCCTCGACGCGATGCATCAGGTACACGGCGCGGCAGCGCGGCGGCAGGCGCAGGATCGCGGCGCGCACGCGCGCGAGCGACTCGAGATCGCTCGCGTGCTGCTCGGGCGACGCGTCGGCGGCGACGGGTTCGGCCGCGGTGTCCGCCGTCGGCGCCGCGTGGCGATCGCGGCGCGCGCGGTCGCGCGTGACGTTGATCGCGATGCGATAGAGGAGTGCGGTCCAGGCCTCGGGCGGCTCCTGGTCGCGGTAGCGCAGGAGGCGCGCCACGCTTTCCTGCGCGACGTCCTCGACGTCGTCCTCGCGCACGCGCAGGCGGCCGAGGAAACGCTCAAGCGAGGGCACGCGCTCGCGGACGAAGCGCTCGAAAAGCTCGGCAGTGTTCTCGCCCCCGGCGAGGCTTCGCGGCATGCGGAAGTCCGTGCGATGTCGATGCGCGCGCCGGACGTGCGATGCCGTCCGCTGCGCCGCGGGCTTCGACGTCCGCGATCTGCGAGCGTGTCGCCGCGCGGCATCGTCGCGCCGCGCCAACGGTAGCACGGTCCCGATCATCGCACGTTGCGCTCTCAGGCCTGTGCGCCGACGCGCAGCGGACGTTCGATCGCGAACGCGGGCAGCGTGCTCGGGCGCGGCGGCGGCACGAGCGCCGACTGCAGCACGCGCACGTTCGAGCGCAGGCGCGCCTGCGCCGAGCCCTGCTCGAAGAGATCCGGCACGCGCCGCTGCAGGGCAGGCTCGAGCAGCGTCGGACCGAACACGAGCAGGAACACCTGCAGCGGCTGCCAGGTGCCGTCGCGGTCGCCGTCGCTGAGCGACATGCGCACCAGCGCGGCCTGCGTCATGCGGATCAGCGCGTCGATCAGCGCGTTGCCGCCGGCGCTCGAGCCTTCGCTCGCGGCGCGGCGGATGTAGCCGCGGATTTCGGGGCGCGAGTTCAGCACGCGCTCGAGGCCTTCGACCAGCTGCTTCATCGCGTCGGCGTCGGAGCGGCGCAGCGCGTTCTGCGCGATGTCGTCGATCGCCTTCTCGAAGCACGAGACGATGTATTTCTCGACCGCCTCGCGCAGCTCGTGCTTCGTGCCGAAATGATGCGAGATCAGCGCGAGCGACACGAACGCCTTGCCCGCGATGAGCCGGAGCGGCGTCTGCGCGCAGCCGCGCGCCGCGAACAGGTGTAACGCGACGTGGCGGATTCGCGCTTTTCCGGTCAGGTCCGACAACGGCAGCTCGGCCTCGGTCACGGGTACTCTCCTCGAACGGCTCTACGGGACGCTTACGGGGGCGTCCTCGGGTATGACGTTCGGGAGCGCGAACACCCTACCTCGGCTTTCCGGTCCGTCGAGCAGAGCCGCCGCGACCGCTCAGAAGCTGTACGTCGCGCGCACGGCGAAGTAGCGCCCCACCGGATCGTCGAAGGCCGGGTTGTAGCCGCCGGACGCCTCGTCGTAGAAGCGCGGCGTGTGGTCGAAGACGTTGTTGACGTAACCCGTGATCGACCAGTGGGGGAAGCCCTGGTACGCGAGGCTCAGGTTGACCAGCGTGAACGACGGCGTCCGGCAGCGGCCGAGGTTCGCCTTGTAGGCCGGGCAGGTGTCGGCGGCGCTGGCGTATTCCTCGTAGGCGTAGTTGCCCGTGTAGCGGAGGTTCAAGCCGGCGATCCACGCGTCGATCGCCCAGCGCACCGACGTCACCGCCGTCACGCGCGGTTCGCTGCGGAAGCCCGCGTACTGGAGCGGATCGGTGCCCGGCGTCACCTCGCGCTCGAGATCGCCGAGGTAGTTGAGGCCGAAGCCGATCTTGAAGCGGCCGGCATCGGGCGTCTCGACGTCCCAGCGCGCCTCGAAGTCGACGCCGCGCGTGCGCGTGTGGCCGAGGTTGACCAGCATCTCGTTGATCGACACGAGCTCGCCGTCGGCATTGCGGGTAAGGAATCCCGGGAACTGGTCCGGGTTCTCCAGCGCGTATTCGAGCGGGAGCTCGGCGATCTCGTTGTCGCGCAGCGTGTCGTAGAAGTCGAGGTCCATCGAGAACGACGGCGACGGAAACCAGGCGAATCCGATCGCGTTCGTGCGCGAGGTTTCGGCCTGCAGGTTCTCGTTGCCGATCGTCGTCGTGAAGAGCTCGCAGCCGAGCTGGTCCGGCGTCTCGACGGTCTGGATCGCGCAAGGCCCGAGCGCCTTCGGAATGAAATAGAACTGCGGCACCGCGGCCGCGAGCGAGCCCGCGAACCGGTGCAGCTCGGACAGCGCCGGCGCGCGATAGCCGCCGAAGTGCGTCGCGCGGAGCGTCACGCTCGGCAGCGCGTTCCACGAGAGGCCGAGCGCGGGCGAGAAGTGCCCCGCGTATCCGCGGGTCTTGTCGTAGCGGCCGGCGACGTAGCCGTCGAGCGACGCCGTCAGCGGCATGTCGAGCTTCGCGTACACGGCGGCCGCCGGCCGGTACTCCGAGACCGGCACCTCGGCCGGCTGGTTGGCGAGCGCGCCGGACTGCAGCACGCGGTCGGGGTCGAGCTCGATGCCTTCACGGCGGAGCTCGATGCCGGCGGCGAGCGCGGCGGCGCCGGACGGAAGGTCGAACAGCGGACCCGCGAGATCGGAATTGAGCGCCGCCAGCGTCGTCGTGCCGCGCCGCACGACCTCGGGCGCGGCGACCGCCGCGCTGTCCGGATCGACCGACGGGTTGTCGAAATCGAAGATCGGCTCGCCGTCGAGCGGCTCGGCGAGGATCAGGTGATCGATCGCGTCGCGCACGCGGCTCTCTTCGAGGCGGAGGTCCGCGTCCCAGCTCCAGTGACCGCTGCGGCCGTCGAGCCCGGTGGTGAGGCTCGCCAGCGTCGAGCGCGTCGTCTCCTTGACCGGGCCGAGATCGTTGAACGAATACGCGAGCGAATCGGGCTCCCCGGGCGTCGGCGAGGGATTGGCGATCTGCGACGTCGACGGCGCGGCCTGCTGGTGCTGCGTGACGTCGGCGGCGCGAACGTCCGCGTGCAGCACGATGTCGTCGCCGAACGGATGCGTCACGCGCGCGAACACCGACTGCCCCGATTTCCCGGTCAGCAGCGTCGTGTACTTCGCGCTGTCGAGGAGGCACACGCCGGCCGCCGACAGATTCTGCGGCGCGCAGCCGTCGCGCGCGACGTACTGCGTGCCGTAGAGGAAGTTGCCGGGAAACGACGCGGGGCTGCGCGCGTCGGCGAGGCCGCGGTAGCTCTGATCGAGCGTGTACCAGCTGCGATCGTCGCCGATCAGCGGGTCGGCGTGCGCGACGTCGAGGCTCACGAACGCGCTGGTGCCGCCGTCGGTGTTCGTCTCGAAGCGGTACGAGAGGCGCGAGCTCGCCGCATCGCCGCGGCTCGACACGCCGGTGTACGCCTCGACCTCGCTGCCAGTGAAGTCGCGTCGCAGCACGATGTTGATGACGCCGGCGACGGCGTCGGAGCCGTAGACGACCGATGCGCCGTCGCGCAGGATCTCGACGCGGTCGACGATCGCGAGCGGAATGCTCGAGAGGTCCGGCACCGTCGCCGTGTCGAGCTGCGAGATGCCGTAGCCGGTGATGCGCCGCCCGTCGACGAGGATCAGCGTGTTCTTCGCGCCGAGCCTGCGCAGCGCAACCGCGGCCGCACCCGACGCGCCGGTCTTGAACACCGAGCTGCTCGCCGCGCTCATCGCTTCGGGCTGGTTGGCGACCTCGACGCCGGGCTGCGCGCGCAAGAGGTCGAACAGCGTCGTGTAGCCGCTCGCGTCGATCTGCTCGCGGTCGATCTCGGTGATCGAGATCGCCGATTCGGCGGCCGAGCGCTGCGGGCCCGGTCCGCGCACGAAAATGCTGGCGAGCTCGGTGGTCGAGCTGAATTCAGGCGAGTCGACCGTCGTCTCGGGCGGGGGCGCATGCTTGGGCGGCAGGCGCCGCTTCAGCACGAACGTGTCGGGTGTCGCGGCGACCGCGGCGAGGCCGGAACCCGCCAGCACGCGTGCCAGCGCCTCGCCCACGGAGAAGTCGCCGTCGAGCACCGGGGCGCGTCGCCCGGTCACGAGCGAGGGGTCGTAGAGGATCTGCACGTCGGCCTGCGCGGCGACGGCGTTCAGCGTGTCGCCGAGGTCACCGACCTCTACGTGGAACCGCCGCACATCCTCGCCGGCGACCGCGGCGAGCGAGCACAGCACGAGCCCGACGACCGCGAGGGCAACGCGCGTGCGCCAGGATCGAGCGATTGCGGTGATCACCGGCACGCGTACAGTCGACAAGTTCGTATCCGCCGACGTTGCCAATCGACAGGTGTTTTTTTGCGATTCGTAGTGGAATTCTGTACACGAATCCTCCCATAGATCGGCGCCGGGTCGCCATGGCCGGTGCGAATTCAGCTCCCAAGCGGCTCATCGGCCACAGGAAATCGGCCACAAAAAAAAGGGGCCCCGTCACGGGGCCCCAAATTGCCGTCCAACGCCGTCACTCAGGGGATGGTGATCGGATCGCCGACCCGGTTGTAGGCGTACTCCAGCACGTGCGCCGGGAAGCCGTCCGGGCTCGAGGTCGTCATGTGGATGTAGCCGTAGTTCAGCGCGCCGGTGTCCTCGTTCTCGAACGCGACGCCGATGTAGCCGTCGGTGCCGCCGATCCAGTTGAACATCTGGATCGAGCCCGCCGAGATCGTCGACGACGGCCCGATCGTGTCGCCCGACTGCAGCACCGCGAAATCGACTCCACCGCTGTCGACGACGCCGCCCACGGCCAGCGATGCGAGATCGCCGTACCAGTAGACGTACATGCCGTCGCCGAAGTTGTAGAGGTTGATGTCGTCGATGCGCGACGGGTCGTAGACGCCCCACTGGCCGGTGACGAAGTCGAGCGTGCTGCCGTCCGGATCGTTGAGCACGTCCTGGTCGATCGTGCCGGTGACGACGTCGCCGCCGCCGCCCGAGCCCGTGCCCTGCACCGCGACGAACAGGTGCGCGTCCGGCGCGGCGCCCGAGTTCTCGTGGAACACGACTTCGGCGAACGTCGGCTGTGTCAGCGTCGTCGTCGGCGCGGCCGTGATGACGATGTCGTGCGTCTCGGCGATGCCGCCGGTGAACGAGAACGTCGGCGTGTCGACGCTGACGTCGAGGCCGGCCGGATTCGTGACCGTCACGGTCCAGCTCGACGCCGTCGTCAGCGTGTTGCGCAGCGTGCGCGTCCACGTGCACGAGTCGACGCAGCTCATGTTGCGCGCGCTCGGGATGTTCAGCGTCTTCGGATCGCCGCCCGGCGGTTCGGCGGCGAGGAAGTTCGCGAACGTCTCGTTCATCACGAAGCCCGCTTCGGCGGCCTTGGTGAGATCGATGCGGCCCGCGCCGACGTCGTCCGGCGTCCACGGCGTCGTGCGGTCTTCCTCGTGGCCGTCGGTGAACGCGGTCAGCATGAGGGCCGACTTGACTTCGGCCGGCGTCCAGTCCGGATGCGCAGCGCGGATCAGCGCGCCCGAGCCTGCCGTGTGCGGCGAGGACATCGACGTGCCGCTGAGGTAGCCGTAGTTGCCGGCCGCCGGATCGACCGCGGCGTAGATGTTGACGCCGGGGCCGGTGATGTCGGGCTTGGTGACGGTGGCGAGGCGGCTCGGGCCGCGCAGGCTGAAGCCCGCGAGCACGTCGCCCTGCTGCACGGCCGGCGTGAAGTCGATGATCGACTGGGCCTGGCCGCCGCCGAGCGGCACGCCGTCGAAGCCGTCGCCGAAGATGCGGTCGGCGACGCCGCCGGTCGAGTCGATGAACGCGACGAGCGCCTGGCCTTCGGCCTGCTGGATGCTGTACGCCGGAAGCGTCGCCGCGCCGACCGACATGTTGATGGTGCCGGTCGTGTTGTTGTAGATCACCGCGAGCACCGCACCGGCGGCCTGCGCGTTGTCGATCTTCTCTTCGAACGTGCAGGTGCCGCGCGAGATCAGCGCGACCGCGCCGTCGAAGTAGTTCGGCGGGAAGCCGCCGTCGGCCGTGCAGCCGAGCTCGTTGGTCCCGTAATGGCGCATCGGCAGGCCCGTCTGCGCGGTGCCCGGATCGAGACCCGAGCCCGGCGTCAGCGAGATGTTCTGCGTGTTGGCCGGCGGCGTGCCGGGGCCGGTCGTGTTGAGAAGGCCCGCGCCGGACACGTTGAGATCGTGCGTCGAGGCCGCGACGGTCGTGACCCACGCGCCGAGGTGGTTGACCGCGCCGACCGGATCGGTAACGCCCGTGCCGGTGTTGCCGGCCGAGGCCGCGACGAAGATGTCGGCGCCGACCGCGTCGAGGAACGCGCGATCCGTGTCGTTCCACGGATCCGAGCCGCCCGAGATCGAGAAGTTGATGACGTCGACGCCGTCGGCGATCGCGCCGTCGATCGCGGCCTGGATCGCCGCGCCCGAGCAGTTGTTCGTCGCGCACACCTTGTACGTGCGAAGGCTCGCGCAGGGCGCGACGCCCGACATCGTCGTGAACGGCGGCGGGATCGTCGGCGGCGGATTCGCCGTCGCATCGAGCGTGTTGCCGACGGCGGTCGACGCCGTGTGCACGCCGTGGCCGTTGTTCGCATTCGCTTCGGGATCCGAGCCGACGCACTGGCCGCTGCCGTTCGTCGTCAAGCAGTCGACGGCCGAGAGGAGCTTGTGGTTGCCTGCGTTGAACACGCCGCAGGTCGGATCGTCGGCGAACGAGGGATGCGTCGAGTTCGCGCCAGTGTCGATGACGCCGACGACGACGCCCTGGCCCTTCGTGCCGACGCCGCCGGGCACGCCCGAGCCATCCCAGATGGCCGGCGCGCCGATGAATTCGGGGCCGTGAAAGGTGGTGGTGTGCTGCTCGCCGGCGCGCTTGACCGATGCGACGCCCGCAAGCTTGGCGATCTTGTGCGCTTCGGCCAGCGTCATCTCGGCGGCGATGCCGTTCATCGTAACGAGATAGCTGTGCGTGACGTCGAGCGAGCGGCCGAGCGACTGCGAGATCGCCGACAGGTGCGCCGAGCGCTGGCTCTGCAGATAGTTGCTGTACGCGTGCGACGCCGCCGAGCGGACGTCGAGCTTGCGCTGGTGCTGCGCGTCGGGCGCCGTGGCGAGGAGACCCTGCGTGCCGCCCGAATAGTGCAGGAGGCCGGGCTCCGTGAAGCGCACGATGTAGCTCTCGCGGGCGTCGGACTGCTGCGAGCTCGTCGCCCTCGTCGAGTTGGCCGGCGCCGCGATGGCGGCCGTGCCGAGGCTCGCGCTGGCCAGCACGATGCCGATAGCTGAAGCTAACGTCTTAATTCGAACCGAATTCCCCATGTCACATGATCTCCGTCAGGATGACTACGCACTTTCGGATAAATACAAAGCCGCGCGCTCCGTGACGGCAGCACGGGTCTTCAGGCAAGCAGGAAATACTACGGAAGGAATCCCAGCAAAGACCTGCTCCGCGGCTTATAGCACCGCCTCCGCGCCGGTGGAAGTAGCCGCGCGCGGCCATACGGGCTCGTATCCGCCCCGAGGCGGAGGCGTCGTGCGTTCTAGCTGAAAAAACGCTCGACGTCGTCCAGTGCGCGCGTCCTCGGCAGCGGCGGCAGGCTCGCTAAAAACAGTTTTCCGTAGCTGCGCGAGGTCAGGCGCGGATCGCACAGGACCAGCACGCCGCGATCGTTGATGTCGCGGATGAGGCGCCCGGCGCCCTGCTTCAGTGCGATCACCGCGGCCGGGATCTGCCAGTCGGTGAACGGATTGCCGCCCGCGTCGCGCAGCGCATCGAGCCGCGCGACCAGCACCGGATCGTCCGGCGCCGCGAACGGCAGCTTGTCGATGACGACGACGCTGAGCGCCTCGCCGGCGACGTCGACGCCTTCCCAGAAGCTCGCCGCGCCGAGCAGCACGCCGTTGCCCGACTCCCTGAACGCGGTCAGCAGCCGGTGCCGCGGCGCGGTGCCCTGCACGAACAGCGGGAACGCGACGCGCTGCGGCAGGATCTCCGCCGCGCGCCGCAGCGCGCGATGCGACGTAAATAGAAGGAATGCGCGTCCGCGCGATGCCTCGAGCACGGGCAGCACCGCATCGAGCACGCGCTCGACGTAATCCGGCATCGTCGGATCCGGCAGGCCCGGCGGGAGATACGCGAGCGCCTGCCGCGCATATTCGAAAGGGCTCTCGAGCGAGAGCGCCACTGGATCCTCGAGCCCGAGCTGCCGCGCGAAATGCTCGAAGCGTCCCGCGACCGACAGCGTCGCCGACGTGAAGATCCACGCCGCATGGCTCTGCGCGCGCAGGTCGCGCAGCGGCTGCGAGAGATCGAGCGGCGTCGCGTGGAACGCGAAGCCGTGCGCGCTGAGCTCGTACCAGTGCACGGAATCGCGACTCGCCGCGTCGCAGACCTCGACGAAGCGCGACAGGTGCGTCTCTGCACGCTCGTGCACGCTGGCGAGGCCGCGACTCCGCTCCGCGTGCTTCGACAGCGCCTCGGCGAGCGCGGTCAACGCATCGCGAAGGCCGGCGAGCTCGCGCTCGACCTCGGCGTCGTGCTCGATGAGCGTCATCGCGCCTTTCGGCGGAAAGCGGTCGAGCGCGAGCCGCACGCGTTTCACGGCGAGATTCAGCGCATCGACCGGCGTTTGCAGCAACGCGAGCGCGCCGGCGATGCCCGCGCATTCGGCGAGCGTGTCGCCCGCGAGCTCGTTGAGCTGGCGCGCCGACAGCGACACCGAGAAGAACTGGCCCGCGAGCTCCGGAATCTGGTGCGCCTCGTCGAGGATGAACGCGTGCGCGCCGGGCAGGATCTCGCCGAAGCCCTCCTGCTTGATCGCGAGATCGGCGAACAGCAGGTGATGATTGACGACGACGATATCGGCTTCCTGAGCCGCTCGCCGCGCCTTGACGACGAAGCAGTCGTTGAACAGCGGACAGTCGGTGCCGAGGCAGTTCTCGGTCGTCGACGTCACGCGCGGCCAGAGCGGCGATTCCTCGGCGACTTCCGCGATCTCGGCACGATCGCCCGAGCGCGTGCGCGCCGACCACGCGTGGATCTTCTCGAGATCGGCGACCTGCTCGCGGCTCGTGAAGCGGCCCTCGCGGCGCGCCTGATCGAGCCGGTGCAGGCACAGATAATTCGCGCGGCCTTTCAGGAGCGCCGCCGACAAACGCGCGCCGAGCACGCCGCGCACCTGCGGCAGGTCGCGATGGAAGAGCTGATCCTGCAGCGTCTTCGTGCCGGTCGAAATGATCACGCGCTTGCCCGACGTCAGCGCCGGCACGAGGTACGCGAACGTCTTGCCGGTGCCGGTGCCCGCCTCGGCGATCAGCATCTGGCGGTCGGCGATCGCTTCCTCGACCGCCGCCGCCATCGCCTGTTGCGACGCGCGCGGCCGGAAGCCCGGCACTTCGCGCGCGAACGGGCCTTCGGGGCCGAGCAGCTCGGCGGCGCCGGCGATCGAATCACGCACGGTCATGGACCGCCCGGGGTTTCGTCACATGCGAACCGGCGGCGCGACGCGGCATTCCTTGATCCGCTGCTTCGCCTGCGCCTGCGTCGCCGCGTCGTTGAACGCGATGCGCGCCTCGACGACGGTCTGCCAGTTGCGCGCGCAGAGGCTGCCGACCTTCGGCCCGAGCGTATAGCTCTTGATCGCGAGCGCCTCGGCGTCCTTGAAGTTGCCGCGCAGCACTTCGATCTCGGCCTGGTATTGCAGGATGTCGGGCGCGTCGGGCGCGAGCTTGAGCGCGCGCGCCGCCGCCTCGGCGGCGCCGTCGTAGTTCTTCGCGGTCTCCGCCGCGTGCGCCTGGTTCAGGAAGCCCTCGATCGCGGGATCGCGCAGCGGCTGCACCTGCACCGAGGAATCCATGCCCATGCCGGCCGCGCGGATCGCGCCGACGGGATCGTGGTCGAGCACGACCGCGGGCTTGGTGGCGGCCTTCGACGGCGCGCTCGGCTGCGTGCACGAGGACAGCGTGAGGGCGCCCGCGACGGCGAGCGCGACGATCGGAAAACGTGTGTTCATGCGTACTGCGATTTCGACGGCGGACTGCGAGGTGCGAAAAATACCGCATCTTCGGCGTCACTGCCCGCCCGGCTGCGGCGCGTCGCCCCCGCCGCGGAACCAGTTCTTGAGCTCATCGAGCGGGCAATGCTCCTCGTCCTCGGGCGTGTAGCCCTGCACGAACGGCAGCTCGCGCGCGCCGGTGCACGCGGAATCAGTGCGCTTGCCGGACTCCGAATCGACGTAGGCGAGCTCGATGCCGTCCTTCGGCACGTCGAGCGGCGCGGCCGGCATGCGCTTCATGAGCTCGATCCAGATCCGCAGCGCGCCGGTCGCGCCCATGAGGCCGGTCGGCTTGTTGTCGTCGCGGCCGACCCACGCGACGGCGAGCTGCGCGCCGGTGAAGCCCGCGAACCACGAATCGCGCTGCGTGTCGCTGGTGCCGGTCTTGCCGGCGGCGCGCAGGTTGCCGAGGCCCGACTCCATGATCGCGTGCGCCGTGCCGTAGATCGCGACCTGCTGCATCGCATAGCTCACGAGCCGCGTCGCCTGCACGTAGTCGCCGCCGCCCGGCTTGACCGAATAGCGCGTCAGCGGCCGGCCCTTATCGTCGAGCACGCCGCGCAGCACGTTGAGCGGCAGCGCGTGGCCGTCGGCGGCGAGATACTGGTAGAGCTGCGCGACGTCGTACGGGCTCAAGTCGACTGCGCCGAGCAGCAGCGACGGATTCGGATTGATCTCGCGCCCGAGCCCGAACGATTTCAGGAACCCGCGCACGCGATCGACGCCGATGCGCATGCCGAGATGCACTGTCGCGAGATTCCAGCTGTGCACCAGCGCATCGACGAGCATGACGTTGCCGTGCGTCTGGTGATCGTCGTTCTGCGGCTGCCAGCGCGAGCCGTCGTTCTGCGGCAGATCGATCGTCGAGTCCTCGACCAGCGTCGCCAGCGAATAGCGCTGCGGCTGCGCGAGCGCGACGAGGTAGACGAACGGCTTCACCAGCGAGCCGATCGGACGCAGCGCATCGAGCGCGCGGTTGAAACCCGGCTCGTCGGGATCGCGGCTGCCGATCATCGCCTGCACTTCGCCGTCCTTCGCGCCGGTGACGACGAGCGCCGCATCGACCGCCGCGCCGCGCTTGCCGAGCGCGGTCAGCGCCTTGTCGATCGCCTCCTCGCCGAGCGCCTGCACCGACGGCGCGAGCGTCGTGTGGATCGCGAGGCCCGCGCTGTTGAGCTCCGCGTCGGGATAGTCCTTCCTGATCTGCCGGCGCACGAGATCGAGGAACGCCGGATAGCGATCGCGCGGCAACTGCGGGTTCGCGGCCGTGCCGAGCGGCTGCCTGATCGCCGACGCATACGTCGCATCGTCGATCAGCCCCGTGTCGCGGAACTGGCCGAGCACGACGTTGCGCCGGCCGAGCGCGCGATCGGCACTGCGGCGCGGATCGTAATAGCTCGGACCCTGCACCATGCCGACGAGCAGCGCGATGTCGGCCGGCCCGAGGCCGCGCAGGTCGCGGCCGAAATAGAACTCGCTCGCCGCCGCGAAGCCATGCACGGCCTGCCCGCCCTGCTGGCCGAGGAACACTTCGTTGACGTACGCCTCGAGGATGCGCTGCTTGCCGTAGCGCGCCTCGATGATCAGCGCGAGCAGCGCCTCGTTGAACTTGCGCGTCAGCGTCTGGCCGCGATCGAGGAAGAGGTTCTTGACCAGCTGCTGCGTCAGCGTCGAGCCGCCCTGCACGACGCGCCGCGCGACGAGGTTCGCCCACGCGGCGCGCAGGATCGCCACCGAGTCGACGCCGTGGTGATGCTTGAAGTCGCGATCCTCGACGGCCTGCAGGCCCGTGACGAGCAGCGTCGGCACTTCGCCGAGCTGCACGATGCGCCGGTCTTCCTCGAGCGCGCCGTACAGCGTCGCGATGCGCGCGGGCTCCAGCCGCACGCTGTCGAGCGCCGCGCCGCTGTCCGCATCGGCGAGCTTGGCGACGCGGCCGTCGCCGAGCGTCACCGCGATGCGCTTCTCGCGCTCGCGTCCTTCGAGATAGACGAAGCCGCGCCGCGCGATCGTGAAGCGCGCGCCGTCGCGGGCATAGCTGCCGGGATTCTTCGCGCCCGCATCCTCGACGTAGCGCGCGGCGTCGAGCTCGAGCTTGAGCACGTCCGCCGTCATCGGCAGGCCCGGCGCGAGCGTCAGCGGCCGTGCGTAAACGCGGCTCGGGATCTCCCACGACAGGTCGTCGAAGCGGCCGCGCACCTCGCGGTCGAGCCAGACCGTGTACGGCGCGACGAAGCCGATCGCAAAGCCGACGCCGATGAAGAACGGCGCGCGCAGGAGGCGCCACGAGAATGCGAGGAAGGCGAAAAAGCGGGAGAACAAGGCCAAGCGCTGGGTCCGGGAGCGGCTGGCGCGAGTCTACCCGCGCCGCGTCGCGCGTGGCGAGACCGAGGCCGGCCCCGCGGCCGAGGCGGATCAGCGATAATCCGCGCTTTCGCGGGTCTGGGGTTGCCATGCACGTGTTCCCTCGCGTTTCCGCAGTCGTCCACGCACCGGTCCCCGCGCCGGCCGGACGCTGACGGGCCGCGTCCGTGCGCAGCATCACCGAGCGGCCGTTCCGCTTCTGCGTCTTCGGCACGACGCTGGTATCCGCCGAGACGCTTGCGGCACTGCGAGCCGTCGCACCCGTCGCGATGCTCGATGCGGCGCCGATCGAGGCGCCCACCAGCAACGATCCGCTCGCGGTCCTGCCGTTCGCCGCGCGCGCGTTTCCGCGCGAGACGCTGATCCTCGTCCGCGCCGACGCCGAGCTCCCGAGCCACTTCGCCGAGCGCCTCCTGCGCGCGCTCGAATGCGAGCACGTGCTCGGCGCCGCGGCGCTCGACGACGTCTCGCCCGATCGCACGCCGCTCGCAGCCGACGCCGATGCCGGCGTCGAGCACGTCGACGCGCTCTGCTTCGCGTTCGGCGAGCGGCGCCTGATCGACGCGCGGCTCCGCGATGCGGCGGTGAGCGCGTGGCACGGCGAGCGCCTCGCCGACCTCGGCCACGCGTCGCCCGCCGATGCCGACGCACTCGCCGCGCGCGATCTTCGCACCGTGCTGCTCGATCATCTCTATGTCCGCGCACCCTCTTCGCCCGCGCCCGGAAAGCACGGCGATCCGCGCGATCCGCCGCCGCCCTCGCCGCTCGCGGCGCTGCGCGAACGCGTCGCCGCGGCGCTCGCCGGCGGTGCGAGGCCGGATCGTCCCGGTCTCGATGCGCGTCCGGTGCTGCTGCACGTCGTACACGGCTGGGGCGGCGGCGCCGAGCGCTGGGTGCGCGATTTCGCGCACGCGTTCGACAAGGCCTGCCACCTGGTGCTCATCTCGCGCGGCAGCTTCGCGCGGCGGCGTCACGGCGAATGGCTGGAGCTTTACGACGGCACACTCGAAGGCCCGCCGCGCCTGCGCGTGCCGCTGCCGGTGCCGATCGCCGACACCGCGATCGCCGACGGCGCGTATCGCGAAATCCTCGCGGGCATCGTGCGCGACCACGCAGTCGACGCCGTCGTCGTCTCGTCGCTGATCGGCCACAGCCTCGACGTGCTGGCGACGCGCCTGCCGACGTTCGCGGTCGTGCACGACCACTATCCGCTGTGGCCGACGCTGCACCGCGACTTCGGCGACGAGACGCTGCGCTTCGACGACGCGCAGCGGGCGCGCGATCTCGAAGCGCAGCGCGACGATGCCGAATTCGCGAACCGCGATCCGAAGCACTGGCGCGCGCTGCGCGACGCGACCGTCGCCGCGTTGCGTGCCGCCGGCGCGACGCACATCGCGCCGAGCCGCTCGGCGCTGGCCAATCACCTGCGCCTCGCGCCCGAGCTCGGCGAGCTGCCGCAGCACATCATCGCGCACGGGCTCGCGCCGTGGCCGAAGGACGCGCCGACCTCGCCCGCACCGCCTGCGCAGCGCAAGCCGCGCCTCCTGATTCCGGGCCGCGTGCGGCGCGGCAAGGGCGCCGAGCTGCTTGCCGCCGCGTTGCCGCGGCTTCGCGAGCACGCCGACCTCTATCTCGTCGGCGCGGGATCCGACGCGCACGCCCTCTTCGGCGAGCGCGGCGTGCACATCGTGCTGCAGTACCGACGGGAGGAATTACCCGAGCTCGTCGCGCGCATCGCGCCCGACGCCGCGCTGCTGCTGCCGACCGTTGCGGAGACCTACAGCTACACGCTGTCGGAGCTGCGCAGCCTCGGCGTACCCGTGATCGCGACCCGCGTCGGCGCGCTTGCCGAGCGCATCCGCGACGGCGTCGACGGATTCCTCGTCGCGCCCGATGCCGCGGCGGTCGTCGGCCGCGTCGCCGCGCTGATCACCGGACGCACCGCGCTCGATCGCGTGCGCTCCGCGTACGGCTTGCAGCGCGAGCCGACGCTGTCGGTGATGGCCGACGCGTACTCGCGCGTGCTCGAGCTCGGACCGCGTCCTGCCGCGCGCTATCCTCTCGCGTGGTCGGACGCGGCGTCGCTGCGCGAAGCCTCGCGCGCGGATGCGCTCGCGCACGTCCGCGCGAGCGAGAGGACGCTGCGTGCGGATCTCGCCGAAGCGCGCGCCGAAAGCGATCGCCGCGGCGACTGGGGCCACGCGCTCGACCGCGAGCTCGCCGAGCGCACGCGCTGGGCGATCGGCCTCGACGAGGAGCTGCGCGACCTGCGACCGCGCTACGAGCAGGTCGTCGGCAGCACGTCATGGCGCATCACGGAGCCGCTGCGCCGGTGGAATGCGCGGCTCGGCGACTTCAAGACGCGGCTCGCGTTCCGCACGCTGCACGTGCAGACGACGCTCGCGCGCGTGCGCGGCAGCCTCGCGCAGCGCGGCGTCGGCGGCACGCTGAAGCGCATCTTCGCCGAGCTGCGCGGCAAGGGACCGCACCGCGCGCGCGTCACCTACGCCGCGCCGAAGGACGATTTCGAACGGTTCACGGTGCGCACGAGCGAAGCGCCGCGCGTGTCGATCGTGATCCCGGTGTTCAACAAGGTCGCGTACACGACCGCGTGCCTGCGCTCGATCGCCGCGCACGCGGGCCCGACGCCGTTCGAGGTCATCGTCGTCGACGACGGCTCGAGCGACGCGACCGCCCAGCGGCTCGAGGACATCGAGGGCATCCACGCGATCCGCAACGCGCAGAACCTCGGCTTCGTCGGCTCGTGCAACGCCGGCGCCGCGGCCGCGCAGGGCGAGCTCCTCGTGTTCCTCAACAACGACACGCAGGTCACGCCGGGCTGGCTCGAAGCGCTCGTGCGCTGCCTCGACGAAGCGCCCGACGCCGGGCTCGCCGGCGCGAAGCTGATCTATCCTGACGGCCGGCTGCAGGAAGCCGGCGGTATCATCTTCAGCGACGGCTCGGGCTGGAACTACGGGCGCTTCGACGATCCCGACGATCCGCGCTACGCGTTCCGGCGCGAGGCGGACTACTGCTCGGGCGCGGCGATCCTGCTGCGCCGCGAATTGTTCCGCCGGCTCGGCGGCTTCGACGCGCGCTATGCGCCGGCGTACTACGAAGACACCGATCTCGCCTTCGCCGTGCGCAACGCGGGCTGCAAGGTCTACTACGAGCCCGCGTCGACCGTCGTGCACTTCGAAGGCATCACCTCGGGCACCGACACGACGTTCGGCATCAAGCGCTTCCAGCCGATCAACCAGCAGAAGTTCCTCGACAAGTGGAAGCTCGCGATCGCCAGGCAGCCGGCGCCCGGCACGGCGATCGCGCGCGCATCGTCGAGCCGCGCGACGAAGCGCGTGTTGATCGTCGATGCGACGACGCCGACGCCGGACCAGGACTCGGGCTCGCTGCGCATGGTCAACCTGATGCGCGTGCTCGGCGACCTCGGCTGCCGCACGAGCTTCCTGCCCGACAACCGGCTCTGGGACGAACGCTACACGCCGGCGCTGCAGACGTTCGGCGTCGAGGCGCTGTACGCGCCGTGGGCGGCCGATCCCGTGAAGTTCTTCCGCGAGCGCGGCGCCGAGTTCGACGCGATCGTGCTGTCGCGCCACTACGTCGCGGCGAGCTACGTCGGCCTCGCGCGCCTGTACGCGCCGCGTGCGAAGCTGATCTTCGACACGGTGGACCTGCATTACCTGCGCGAGCAGCGCGCGGCCGAGCTCGAATCGCGCAGCGATCTCGCGCGCCATGCGGCGACGACGCGCGCGCAGGAGCTCAAGCTGATCCGCGAGTGCGACGTCACGCTGGTCGTGAGCCCGGTCGAGCAGGAGCTGCTGGCGAAGGACGCGCCCGGCGCGCGGGTCGAGGTGCTGTCGAACGTGCACGAGGTGCACGGCTGCCGCAATGCGTTCAGCGGGCGGCGCGATCTCGTCTTCGTCGGCGGCTTCCAGCATCCGCCGAATGCCGACGCGGTGACCTGGTTCGTGCGCGACGTGTTCCCGCGCGTGCGCGCCGCGCTGCCGGACTGCCGCTTCCACGTCATCGGCAGCAAGGTGCCGGCGTCGATCCGCGCGCTCGCCGACGAGAACGTCGTCGTGCACGGCTACATCGAGGACATCGCGCCGTACATGGACGGCTGCCGCGTGTCGGTGGCGCCGCTGCGTTACGGCGCCGGCGTCAAGGGCAAGGTCAACATGGCGATGAGCTACGGCCTCCCGGTCGTGGCGACGCCGATCGCGGTCGAAGGCATGCACGTCGCCGCCGGCGAGGATGTGCTCGTCGCCGCCGACGCGCACGCGTTCGCCGATGCGGTCATCCGCGTCTACGGCGACGAGGCGCTGTGGAACCGCCTGTCGGCGAACGGCCTCGACAACGTCGGCCGCCATTTCTCGTTCGACGCTGCGCGCGATGCCGTGCAGCGCATCCTCGCGTTCTGACCTAGCGCCGCGCCCAGAACGGCGGCACGACGTGGCCGCGCTGGTGCGCGAGCGCGAGGAACGTCGCGCCGGCGAAGAGGCATACCAGCACGGCGATGATCGAGGCTTCGGGACCGAATGCGCCGCCGGTCAGCACGTCGGGGCCGTTGAAGCGGCTCGCGAACATGCCGTGCGCGTCGGTGCCGGAGACGCTCGCGCCGAAGATGCCGCCCTCGGTGAAATTCCACGCCGTGTGGACGCCGATCACCATCCAGAGCCGCCGCGTGAACATGAAGACCGCGGCGAGCAGCACGCCGGCTTCGAGCGCGATCGCGATGCTGCTGGTCGTCGTCGCGCCTGGATTGAACGCGTGCAGCGCGCCGAACGCCGCCGCCGAAAGCGCGAGCGCGATCCAGCTGCCGAGCCCTTCCTCGATGATGCGGAACAGGACGCCGCGCATCAGCGTTTCCTCGGTGACCGCGGCGATGAGCGCATCGAGCAGCGGATAGCCGAGCGCCGGCCAGCCGCCGGCGACGCTGACGTCGACGTCGCCGATCGACCACAGCACGAGCATCGTCAGCGCGAACAGGAACATGCCGACGAGGAAGCCCGACGCGAATTCCGGCGCGGCCCGTTGCGTGCCGAGCTCGACGACGCGGCGGCGCTCGATCGCATGCACGAAGGCGTAGTAGGTCGCGAGCGTCGCCAGCATGATCAGGCAGGCGATCACGAGGCCGCCCGCGGTGCGCGGCTGGATGCCGAGCGCCTTCGCGCCGACCTGGATCACGCCGATCACGACCGCGAGCGCGAGCGCGGCGAGCACGATGCGCGTCAGCGGAAACTGCAGGAACGCCCACATCCGGCCGGGCCGTCGATTGACTGCCAGCGTCTCGCCCATCGGACCTCCCCGCCCGTTCGACTCGCGCCAGCATACAGGCGCCCGGGTTTCGCTGGCTACGCGGTGCGCCAGCGCTGCGTCGCCGCGTCGAGACGCCAGCCGGCTTCGCGCTCGATGTTCGCCTCGGTGCCGAACGTGCGCTCGATCAGGAAGGCACCGTCGTCGTCGAGGCCCGCCAGCGTGCTCGCGCGCGTGCCGTAGTGCGCGCTGCCGCGCACGAACACCGGCGCGAGCAGGCGCTCGAGCTCGATCCCGACGCCGGTGTCCGGCAGGTTCGCGTCGGACGGCTGGCGCTCGTCGACGAGCAGATCGAGCAGGCGCGCGTCGTCGAGCGCGCCCGCGGTTACGACGTCTTCAAAACGATGCTTGAGCCGCTCGGTCTTAGGCCAGTGCACGCCGATGCGGCCGTTGCTGATGACGTGCACGCCTTTGTCGAGCCGGCGCGGCGCGGTGTCGGCCGTGCCGTACGCGAACGCGCCGTTGCGATCGCCGACGATGAGATTGAATGCGCCGTAGCTTTCGACGTCCGCGTGCACGGCATCGAGGAACGCTTGCGGCGCAATGTCGCCGAACACGAAATCGCGCACGAGCCAGCCGCGCGAGAGCGGCGCCGTCGCGGGCAACCCCGTGCGCACGTTCGTGACCGCGGCATAGCGACCGTCGTTGCGCAGCGCGAGCCAGCCGCCGCCGGCGACGAGGTCACGCCCGCCGACGACGCGCGCGTCGTCTTCCCACGGCGCCGCGGCGGCGCTGAGGCGTGCACGGTACTCGTCGCGATTGCCGAGCAGCAGCAGCGGGCTGCCGGGAACGACATCGACGGCGATCAGGAGGAGGCACATCGCGGCTCGCGCCGTCGATCAGCCTTGCTGCGCGTTCGGCAGCGCGCGGATGCGCGCGTCGAGCGGCGCAAGGCGCGGATTGACGGGGCTGAGCTGCTTCGCCGCGTCGAGCGCGCGCACGGCGTCGTCGCGACGGCCTTCGCGCACGCGCGCCTCGGCCGTGTCGATGAAGACGTTGGCGAGCTTCTCGGCCATCGGCGCGATCGACGAATCGGACGGCGCGATCTGGCGCACGGTGTCGAGCAGCATGCGCGCGCGCTGCGGCGTGCCGTCGGCGAGCGCCTGCGTGAAGAGCTCCTTGGCGCGTTCGGGCAGCTTCGCGATGCCGTCGAGCGCGTCGCGGTTGTTGCCGTCGATCGCGAGCGCGTCGCGGTACTTGTCGTAGGCGCTGTCGCCGGGCGGGATGATGAGATTGCCGGCGCTCGCGGCCTGCGCGGCTTCGGCGACGAGCTTCGTGACATTCTCGTGGTCGGCGGCCGTCAGCGTCGGGCGCTGCGCGTCGATGTCCATGCGCTCGTGCAGCTCGCGCAGGTTGATGCGCGCCTCGCGCAGCTCCGGCAGCTCGGGCGCGAGCTGGGCCGCGCTCGCGAGGAGCTTCTCGGCCTCGTCGGCGCGGTTGTCGTCGATCGCGGCGCCGGCCTGCACGATCAGCGACTGCGCGATGCGGCGCAGGCCGGTCTTCGCGCGGGCGTTCCCCGGATCGCGCTTCAGCACATCGCGATAGAGCTCGAGCGCGCTGCCCTCGCCGCCCGAAAGGGTCCCGGCGCGAACGGCCGCTTCGGCACGATCGAGATCGTCGTTGACGGCCGCGCGATCGGCCTCGCGCGCCTGCGCGAGCTGGCCGCGCAGCTCCGACAGCGCGGGATACGCCGGCAGGATCGCGGCGATCGCGTCGACGCGCGCCGACGCGGTCGCGAAATCGCGCGCCGCGAACGCACTGCGCGCCTGCACCGCGAGCGCGTCGGCGGATTTCGAAAGGCCCGCCTGCGCGACCGCGTTGGTCGGATCGGCCGCGAGGAGCTTCTTGTAGAGCGCCGCCGAGCCGTCGTCGCCGAGCACGCGGCCGGCATCGAGCGCCGCCTTGGCCTGGTCGAACTGCGCGGCCGTTTCGGTGTTGCCGCTCTCGGCTTTCGCGAGCGCCTGCGCGAACGCATCGACCGCGGCGCCGCCGCCGAGCAGCTCGCGCGCCGCGTCGAGCGACTGGCGCGCCGCGGCCGGATCGTTGGCCTTGAGCTCATCGCCGGCGCGCAGCAGGAGCTTCTTGCCGACGCGCTCGAGGCCCGTGCGCGCGACGTCGTTGTCGGGATCCTGCGCGCGCGCCGCCTGGAACAGCTCGCGCGCGCTGTCGGGCGTGCCCATCAGGCGCCCCTCGTCGAGCGCGCGCTGCGCGCGCGTCAGCGTGTCGTTGAATTCGGTGCGCGGCAGGAACGCGCGCAGGCGATCCTGGTACATCCACGCCGCGGCGCCGCCGATCGCGACCAGCACGAGCAGCGTCGCGGCAACCCAGGAACGGCTCCCCTTGCGTTCGCGCTGATGCGCGCGCGCGCGATCGCTGCGCGGATCGGAGCCGACCGCCGCGACGATCTCGTCGAGGCGTCCGATGTTCGGCTCGGCGCGCTCGCGATGCGCGCCGCCGTCGCGCGGCGTCGACGCGGGCGGCGTCGGCGTGTGGCGAAGCGGCGGCGTCGGCGTCGCGGCCTGCGGCGTCGGCGTGTTCGCGAAGAATCCGACCACGGGCGTCTCGCGCCGCGCGCCCTCGCGCGGTGCGGGATCTTTCGCGGGCCGGTCGTCCTCGCCCTCGACGTTTTCGCCGGCCTCGCAGCGCGCGATCGCCGACGCGAGGTGCAGGCCGTCCTGGTAGCGGTCCTCGGGATCCTTGGCGAGCATCCGCGTGATCAGCGGCTGCAGGCGCGCGATCGCGTCCGGCAGCACCGGCACCGGCTGGCTGATGTGCATGATGCCGACCGCGAGCGAATCGTCGGCCTGGTACGGCACGCGGCCGACGAGCATCTCGTAGAGCACGATGCCGAGGCCGTACAGATCCGAGCGCCCGTCGATCGGCCGGCCGCGCGCCTGCTCGGGGCTCATGTAATGCGGCGTGCCGACGACGGCGCCGGTCTGCGTCATCTTCGCGGCGGGATCGAGCGCGCGCGCGATGCCGAAGTCGGTCAGCACGGACGTGCCGTCGTCGCGCAGCAGGATGTTGTCGGGCTTGACGTCGCGATGGACGAAGCCTTTCTTGTGCGCGTAGTCGAGCGCGGTGGCGATCTCGCGGATGACGCGCAGCGCGAACGACACCGGGCGCGGATTGCCGTCCTTGTGCAGCACCGGCCCGCCGCCGAGGTACTCCATCGCCATGTAGTGGTAGTCGCCCGAGCGGCCGACGTCGTGGATGCCGACGACGTGGCGGTGATGCAGCTTCGCGGCGATCTTCGCTTCGCGCAGGAAGCGCTCGCCGAAATTCGGATCGGCCAAGAGCGCGGGCGACATGACCTTGAGCGCGACCTCGCGGTCGACCGATTCCTGCACGGCGAGATACACGGTCGCCATGCCGCCCCGGCCGAGCTGGCGCAGCAGTCGATAACCGGAGATCTCGATCACGTGGCGGTCACATCCGTTGCGG
>DATFRS010000136.1:0-2691 GCA_035263065.1 Rhodanobacteraceae bacterium | reverse complement strand
TCGGCGGCACGCTGCTGCGCCTCGGCGACCTGCAGCGGCGCATGGCGCGCTACGACGACGCCGACCGCTCGCTGACCGAGGCGCTTTCGATCCTGAAGGCGCCTCGGTCGGGACAATACGCGCAGGCGCTGCAGTTCCACGGCGATCTCGCGCGCGCGCAAGGCCGCTTCGACGTCGCCGTCGAGCGCTATCGCGGCTCGCTCGACGCGTTCCGCGCATCGGTCGGCGACGGTGTCTACACGTGGCTGACGGCGCTGAAGCTCGTCGAGGGCCTCATCGACGCAGGCCGCCTCGACGAGGCCGAGCCGATCGCGACCGAGGCTGTCGCGGCGATGGCGCGTGCGTCCGGCGACAATTCGTACGACACGGCGTACTCGTCGAGCGTGATGGGCGCGCTGCGCCGCGCGCAAGGTCGCGACGCCGAGGCGGCCGCGCTCTTTCGGACGAATCTCGCGCTGCTCTCGAAGATCTACGGCGATGCGCACGGCGAGGTCGCGCAGGCGCGCGTCGCGCTCGCGGGCTGTCTGGTCGCGCTGCGCGAGGAGGATGCGCGGCGCGAAGCCGCCGAGCTGCTCGAGGCCGCGAAGACCGCGCTCGAAGCGGCGCCCGTCCAGGACGACGGCGGCACCGAGCGCTTCCTCGGCGTGCTGTACCTCGAGCGCGCGACGCTGCGCCGCGATGCCGGCGACGCGGCCGGTGCACGCAGCGACCTCGCCGACGCGGTCCGCCGCCTGCAGGCGCCGGCCGACGCGCGCGCGCTCAAGCGTGCGCAGGCGCTCGGGCGCTCGCTCGACGCGCGCGCCTGATCACCACGGCGAGCAGGTCACGGGCTCGAACCCGTCGGCGCGGATCGAATCGCCGGCCGCGACGCCGTTGCCTTCGAGATCCGAACGCGCGAAACCTTCCTGGGCATCGTCGGCCGAGAACCGGAACACCAGCGCCGACGTGCGACGCTCCGCGAAGAGCGGCTGGAACGCGGCATCGACCGCGCACGTCTCGCCCGGCGCCAGCAGCGCATCCGCGATGCACGTGCCGCGATAGAGCACGAAGTCGTCGCCCGACGACTCGAAGCTCGTGATCGTCACCGGCAGCGTGCCCGTGTTGCTCGCCGTGAAATGCACGGGGCCGGAGCTCGACTCCACGGCCGTATCGGGATACGTGCAAGCCGTCTTGTCGAGCTCGACGCGCGAGAACGGCGCGTCGGGCACGCCCGCGGCGTGCAGCAGCGCGAAGAGACGAACAGATGCCGAATCGTGCACCGCGTCGTGGAACGACTCGATCAGCGGATAGTCGTGCGGCACGATCGGGCCGGCCGGGGTGTAGGTGACGTCGATCGTGCACGCGGCGCCGGGCGCGAGCACCGCACCGCTGCAGGTTTCCGCGACGATCTGGAACTGCGCGTTGCCGATGCTCGGCGGCTGCACCTCGATCGTGTCGGGCAGGAGGTTCGTCAGCATGAAGCGCTGCGGCGCGCTGGTCGTGCCGACGAGGACGTCGCCGAAGTCGAACGGATTCGGGCTCAGCATCGCGGGCGAGAGATCCGCCGGCTGCACGATCTGCGCGACCTGCAGCGACACGCAGTCGTGGTCGAGGTTGTAGCGGACCTTCGTCGGATAGCGCTTCGACGGTCCGAACAGCGGCGTCAGCGGAAAGCGCCGGATGTCCCAGAGGCCCGGCGCGGTCGCGTTGCGCGGATGGCCGAGCGTCGGAACGCTCGTGCCGGGCCACAGCACGAGCCCGTCGTAGAGCGTGTCGTACTGGAGGTCCATGTCGGTGAGCTGATCCATCGGCGGCGGCGCCGTCCAGTGCAGGCGGCCGTCGTTGAGCACTTCCTGGCCGTCGGCGACGTGCAGCACCGCCTCGACGGCGCCGCCCGCGTAGTCGACGGACGGCTCGAACACGAATTCCTCGGTGTCGCTCTGCATGCCTTCGTAGTGCGTCACGCGCAGATCGTTCGCGGCGTTGCCGTCGTCGAAGTAGACGATCAGCGAGAGGCCGTTCGCGCTGTGGCCCGGCTTGTCGGCGAGCCCCGCGAAGGCGTAGTCGCCATTGCCGCGCGCGGCGACGCGTGCGGTGACGTCGGCGCGATAGAGCGCGGCGCTCGGCGGCTGGGGTTCCGTCGGCCAGCAGTCGTTGCTGCCGAAGCCGGCGACGCGCGTGCCGGTAACCGGCACGCCGTCGAACACGATGTCGGGGTTGTCGTAGTCGCTGTCGCCGCCGGTGAGACCGATCTCCGGCATCTCGATGTCGATGCCGTTCCAGTAGAGGAGCGCGAGCGTCACGCTGCCCGACACGCCGTCCAGCGTCAGCGTGCCCGCACCGCCGCCCTGCGTGGCGGGCGCGCTGATGCCGCCGACGGCGGCGTTCACGTAGTCGGTGCGATCGAGCACGAGATAGGTGTGCATCGTCGTGTTCGCAGGCGCCGGAACCGCAGCAACGAGCGCGATGGCGAACGACGACAGGATCGAACGTAAGCGCAACATGGCCTTTCCTCCCCGAAAGCGCCGGTCACTCGGGATAGCTGACGGTCTCCTTGCCCGACACGTCCCACGTGTCGCCCTCTTTCGTCAGCAGCACGGCGCCGCGCTCGATCCAGCCGCTGCCGTTGCGCGCCTCGAACACGAGCGCGGCGTCGTCGCCGAGCTGGTAGCCGCCGCTGACCTTGACGTCGCGCAACATGCGCTGCGACTG
>DATFRS010000135.1:0-3709 GCA_035263065.1 Rhodanobacteraceae bacterium | reverse complement strand
TTGAGCTCGGCCGTCTGCGCGACGCTCAGCGTCACCGTTCGTTCGACGCCGCCGCCGGCGGCGACGGTGTAGGTGCCGGGCGGAAGGTTCGCCAGCGTGTAGCTGCCGTCGCTCGTCGCGGTGACGCGCCTGACAAGGCCGGTTTCCGTGTTGGTCGCGGTGATCTCGGCGCCGCCGGCGGCGTTGCCGCGCAGCGTCGCGCCGGTGCTTTGCGCGTAGAGCGAAGGTGCGCCGAGCATCGCAAGACAGCCGGCCAGCGCGCAGGCGAGCAATTTCGGCTTCGGGACCGCAAGACGGTAGCTCAAGGTATGCATGACGTTTTACTCCCGGACACGTTGCTGAATGGGAAACCCGCAAGACCAGATGGACGATGAATGCATCAACTGCTGTCGTGAGCGGACGCGGCCGTTGCGCCGCGCGCGCCGGTCGACTGGCGCACGACGAGCTCGCAGGCGAGCTGTTCGGTCGTGCGCGACGTGTCGCCTTCGCTTTCGATGAGACCGCTGAGCCGCTCGAACGCGAGCCGGCCGAGATCGGCGATGCGCACGCGCACCGTCGTCAGCGGCGGCGTCACGAAGCGCGCGATCGGAATGTCGTCGAAGCCCGCGAGCGCGATGTCGTCGGGCACGCGCAGGCCGTTCTCGGTCAGCGCGAACAGGCAGCCGAGCGCCATCATGTCGTTCGCCGCGAAGATCGCGTCGGGCCGATCCCGGCCCGTGCACAGGCTGAGGCCTGCGCGATAGCCGGAAGCCTCGCTGAAATCGCCGGGCAGCGTCGTGCCACTCGCGGCGGGGCGTCGCGCCAGCGCGTCGCGATAGCCGCGCAGGCGTTCGTCGGCGTCGAAGTTGTGCGCGGGTCCGCTGATGAAGGCGATGCGGCGGAAGCCCGATCCGATCAGGTGCTCCATCATCGCGGTCGCGCCGCCGTGGTTGTCGACCGCGAGCGCCGCGTAGCTGCCGGCGTCGATGCGCGTGTTCATCAGCACGGTCGGCAGCGTCGCCGGGAGGTTCGCGGCGAGCATGCTGGCGTCGGCGTGCGGCGACATCACGAGGAGGCCGTCGACGCGGCCCTGCAGCGTGCGCAGCGCGAGTGCCGCCTCGGACGCCGAGCCGTGCGAGCTCGAGATCAGGAGGTGACGGCCGCTCGCGCGCGCCGCCGAATCCATGCCGCGGATCAGCTCCGAGAAGAACTCGCCGTGGAGGTCGGGCAGGAGCACGCCGATCGTGTCGGTGCGGCGCGTGATCAGGCTGCGCGCGGCGGCGTGCGGAACGTAGCGGAGCGCGCGGGCGGCATCGACGATGCGCTGGCGTGTCGCCTCGGTGACGCTCTCGTGACCGTTGAGGGCGCGTGAGACCGAGGCGACCGAGACGCCAGCAGCGCGTGCGACATCTTTGATCGTTGCGGTCACGACGTCCCCGTTCCCAACCTGAGCGAGAGCGCGCGTCCAGGCGCCGCGATGTAAACGTTTACGTAAACGTTTACATCGTGAGGTTTTCGTTGGCGATTGTCATGCTGCGTTACAGCAGGCCAGGGCCGGTCAGGCGGGACAGGACAGCGGGACACGCCGAGCGGCGGACCCCGGGAGGGGCACGGAAGAGTTGGCTTTCGTTGCGGAGTGTTATAACATATCAATTCGCATGGATGAGAACCTCATGAGCACTCACACCTCGCTGTTCGGCCGACTCGCGGATCGATTCGGCGCCACGGCTTCCTTCCTGTGCGCCGTGCACTGCGCGCTGCTGCCGATGATCATCGCGGTACTGCCGGCGCTCGGCCTCGGCTTCCTTGCCAACCATCGTTTCGAGCGCGGCTTCATCGCGTTCGCGAGCGTGCTCGCGCTGACGACGCTGATCGTCGGCTTCCGACGCCACCGTCAGTTCCGCGCGTTCTGGTTCCTCGTACCCGGCATCCTGCTGCTCGCGGCCGGCATCATCGTCGACTTCGACGCGCTGCCGACGGCGCACGCCGTGCTGGTCAGCATCGGCGGCACGCTGGTCGCCGTGTCGCATCTGACGAACCTCCGGCTCGCGCACGGACACGTGCACGACGCGGCTTGCGAGCACTGAGTGATTGTGTAACTCCGGCGCCGCTGCCTAGCATCGCCGCCATCGCACCCGCGCCGCCGTTCCCTTGAGCCACTCGCACGATCACGCCCACGATCACGGCCATCACCCCGCGACGCCCGCCGCGCGCCGCGAGAACCGGCTGCTGTTCGCATTCGCGCTGACGGCGCTGATGCTCGTCGTCGAGGCGGTCGGCGGCTTCATTTCGGGATCGCTCGCGCTGCTCGCCGACGCGGGTCACATGCTCGTCGACGCCGGCGCGCTGATGTTCGCCTGGCTCGGCGCGCACTATGCGCAGCGGCCCGCCGATGCGCGGCGGACGTTCGGCTATGCGCGCCTGGAAGTGCTGGTCGGCTACAGCAACGCGCTGATGCAGTTCCTGCTCGTCGCGTGGATCGCGACCGAGGCGCTGCTGCGCTTCGCGAATCCCGCGCCGATCCTGTCGGGCACGATGCTCGTCGTCGCGCTCGCGGGGCTCGCGGTCAACGCGATCGTGCTGCAGGCGCTGACGCACGATCACGGCGATCTCAACACGGCCGGTGCGCGTCTGCACGTGCTCGGCGATCTGCTCGGATCGCTCGGCGCGGTGTTCGCCGCGCTCCTCGTGCGCTACCTCGATTGGCTGTGGGCCGATCCCGCGGTGTCGATCCTCGTGTCGCTGCTGATCCTCGGCGGCGCGTGGCGGCTCCTCAGGCGCAGCGCCCACATCCTGCTCGAAGGCACGCCCGAAGGCATGGATGCGGATCTCATCGGCCACACGATCGAGCGCGAGGCGTCCGGCGTGCACGACGTGCATCACGTGCACGTGTGGCAGCTCGCGAGCGGACGTCACGTCGCGACCTTGCACGCGCGCGCGCGCGACGGGTTCGCGCCGGACCAGGTCATCCGCTCGATCCGGACCGTGCTGAGCGAGCGCTTCAGCGTCGATCACGCCACCGTGCAGCTCGAGACGCTGCCCTGCGAAGAGGCCGGCTGCCGCAAGACCGCTTGAGTTGCAGCGCGCCGCAAGGCTGCTATCCTCCGCGGCCGATTCGAGGCAATTCCGAGGAAAAGACGATGGGCAGAGGCGACCGCAAGACACGCAAGGGCAAGATCGCGATCCGCAGCTACGGCAACGCGCGCCCGCACGCGGCCACGAAGAAGACGGCGAAGCCCGCCGCCGCGAAGTCGCCGGCCAAGGCGCCGGTGAAGAAAGCCGCGCCGGTCAAGAAGGCCGCCGCGAAGAAGACCGGCTGATCGCCTCGCGCCGGTCGGCGCGATCGCAGCGGACCCTTCGCGCTACGGCGAGCCGACTCGCGCGCGAAGGTCCGCGCCATACGACGACGACAGACTCGCCAGCGCGGGCGTGAGCTCCGCGTGCAGCGCCGCCGCGTCCGCGGTGCGCGCCTGCGCCGCGAGCGCATTGACGAGCGCCACCTTGACCTCGAGCACGCGCGGATCATGCGGCGGCAGCAGCGCCGTCCGGATCGCGAGCGCCTCGCGCGCGAGCGTTTCGGCCTCGGCCGGGCGACCGAGCGCGAGCTCGGCGCGCGCGAGCGCGAAAAGCGGCGGGCCGAGCCGGACATTGTTCTCGGGAAGACTCCTGCGCGCCGCGGCGAGCACGTCCGTCGCGATGCGCTTCGCGTCGGTCGCGTTGCCGGCGTCGA
>DATFRS010000134.1:0-3165 GCA_035263065.1 Rhodanobacteraceae bacterium | reverse complement strand
AGAGGTAGCCCTCGGCGAGGTCTTGCGTGAGCTGCATCGGACTACTTGCGCGGCAGCTCGATCTTCGGCTGCTCGGAGTTGCGCCGGAAGAAGCAGGCGACGCGGCCGATCGTCTGAACGAGCTCGGATTTCGAACCTTCGCGCAGGAGCTCGATCGTCTCGGCGCGGTCCTCGCGGTCCGCGTCGGCGAGCTTCACCTTGACGAGCTCGTGGTGCTTCAGCGCCCCATCGAATTCCTTCAGGAGCGACGGCGTCACGCCCTTTTGGCCGACCAGGATGACCGGGTCGAGCGAGTGCGCGATGCCGCGCAGGTAGCGCTTCTGGTGGGACGACAACGGCATGAACGTAAACCTAATGCAGACAAGCGGTTACAGGGCGAACCGGGGCGGCAGGGTATCATGCGCGCATCCCTCACTGAACCGGCGCGGTGCCGCGCGGACTCATGGCGCGCAGCAAATCCAGCTCCCGCTGGCTCCAGGAACATTTCAGCGATCCCTTCGTCAAGCGCGCGCAGGCGGAGGGCTGGCGTTCACGCGCGGTGTTCAAACTGGAAGAGCTGATCGAGCGCGACCGCCTGCTCAAGCCGGGCATGGTGATCGTCGACCTCGGTGCGGCGCCGGGCGGGTGGTCGCAGATGGTGCGCGGCAGGCTCGGCGAAAAGGGACGCGTGATCGCGCTCGACATCCTGCCTATGCAGGGCATCGCCGGCGTCGATTTCATCCAGGGCGATTTCCGCGAGGAGGCCGTCTTGAACGAGCTGGAACGGGTTCTGGGCGGGGTGAGCGTCGATCTTGTGCTTTCCGACATGGCCCCCAATCTCAGCGGCATGAACAGCGTCGACCAGCCGCGGGCGATGCATCTGGCTGAACTGGCGGAGGATTTTGCCCGGGCGCATCTCGGAAAAGGCGGCGCGTTTTTGACGAAACTTTTCCAGGGTGAAGGATTTGATGCCTACGTCCGGCGCTTGCGCCAGGGTTACGAGCGCGTCAGCATGCGAAAGCCGAAGGCTTCGCGGGCGCGCAGCCCGGAGGTCTATGCCCTCGCGGTCGGCAAGCGCGACTGACGTCTTTGCAATTTCCGGCCACGGCAGGGCGGATTCGTGCGGAAGGATCCGCGACATGGTGGCGACAGCTCTATGAATGACATGGCCAAGAATCTGCTGCTCTGGGTGATCATCGCGGTCGTTCTGCTGACCGTGTTCCAGAGTTTCAATCCGCGCACGTCGGCGCCGTCCGACGTGCCGTATTCGGAATTCGCGCAGCAGGTCGGCAACGGCAGCGTCGCGTCGGTGCAGCTCGGCTCGGACATCCCGACCAAGGCGACCGCCAAGCTCAAGGACGGCACCGCCGTCTCGACGACGATCCCGATGGGCGCCAACGAAGGCGCGATCCAGCTCTTCAACAAGAACAACGTGGAAGTGCGGCAGACGCCGGCCGACAACGTGATGCCGCTCTGGCGCATCCTGCTCGACTGGGTGCCGTTCCTGATCTTCATCGGCCTCCTCGTCTACTTCATGCGCCAGATGCAGGCCGGCGCCGGCGGACGCGGCGCGATGTCCTTCGGCCGCTCGCGCGCGAAGCTGCAGGGCGAGGACCAGGTCAAGGTCACGTTCGCCGACGTCGCGGGCTGCGACGAGGCGAAGGAGGAAGTCGGCGAGCTCGTCGAGTTCCTGCGCGATCCGTCCAAGTTCACCAAGCTCGGCGGCAAGATTCCGCGCGGCGTGCTGATGGTCGGCTCGCCCGGCACCGGCAAGACGCTGCTTGCCAAGGCGATCGCCGGCGAGGCGAAGGTGCCGTTCTTCTCGATCTCCGGTTCCGACTTCGTCGAGATGTTCGTCGGCGTCGGCGCCGCGCGCGTGCGCGACATGTTCGAGCAGGCGAAGAAGCACGCGCCGTGCATCATCTTCATCGACGAGATCGACGCGGTCGGCCGCCATCGCGGCGCGGGTCTCGGCGGCGGTCACGACGAGCGCGAGCAGACGCTGAATCAGCTGCTCGTCGAGATGGACGGCTTCGAAGGCAACGAAGGCATCATCGTCATCGCCGCGACGAACCGTCCGGACGTGCTCGATCCCGCGCTGCTGCGTCCCGGCCGCTTCGACCGCCAGGTCGTGGTGCCTTTGCCGGACCTGCGCGGTCGCGAGCAGATCCTGAAGGTCCACATGCGCAAGGTGCCGGTGGCGAGCGACGTCGAGCCGCTGACGATCGCGCGTGGCACGCCGGGCTTCTCGGGCGCCGATCTCGCGAACCTCGTCAACGAGGCCGCGCTGTTCGCCGCGCGCGAGAACACGCGCGAAGTGCAGATGATTCATTTCGAGCGCGCCAAGGACAAGATCATGATGGGCGCCGAGCGGCGCTCGATGATCATGAGCGACGACGAGAAGAAGCTCACCGCGTACCACGAGGCGGGCCACGCGATCGTCGGCCTGTCGGTGCCCGAGCACGATCCGGTGCACAAGGTCACGATCATTCCGCGCGGCCGGGCGCTCGGCGTCACGATGTTCCTGCCCGAGCAGGACCGCTACAGCCATTCGAAGGTATCGCTGGAAAGCCGCCTCGCGAGCCTCTACGGCGGCCGTGTCGCGGAAGAGCTGATCTTCGGCGACGACAAGGTCACGACAGGCGCGTCGAACGACATCCAGCGCGCGACGCAGCTCGCACGCGACATGGTCACGAAATATGGCCTGTCCGAAGAGCTCGGCCCGATGACCTACACCGACGAGGAAGACGAAGTGTTCCTCGGCCGATCGGTCACGCAGCACAAGCACGTCTCGGAAGAGACCGCGCGCAAGATCGACGAGGTCGTGCGCGGCGTCATCGATCGCGCCTACAGCCGCGCGAAGACGATCCTGCAAAGCGAAGCGGAAAAGCTCGAGGCGATGGCCAAGGCGCTGCTCCAGTACGAGACGATCGACCGCGAGCAGATCGCCGCGATCATGGCCGGCCGCGAGCCGGGTCCGCCGAAGGACTGGCGCGATCCGAAACCGACGTCGGGCCCGTCCGGCGGATCGCGCGGCGAGAGCCCGATCGGCGGTCCGGCCGTGCAGCCGCGCCAGCGCGCCGACTGATCCGACCGACGGCGCCAGCGCGATTCGCGTCCGCGGATCGCGCCGGAATTTCCCGCATGAGCGAAGTCACCGCGCTGCTGCAACGCTGGTCGGGCGGC
>DATFRS010000133.1:0-4754 GCA_035263065.1 Rhodanobacteraceae bacterium | reverse complement strand
CGGCGCTGGTGCCGTTTTCGACGCTCGGCTGGCCCGCCAAGACCATCGAGCAGGACTTGTTCCTGCCGTCGACCGTTCTGGTCACCGGGTACGACATCATCTTCTTCTGGGTCGCTCGCATGATCATGATGACGACCCACTTCACCGGCAAGGTGCCGTTCGGGCACGTCTACATCCATGGCCTGGTGCGCGATTCGCACGGCCACAAGATGAGCAAGAGCGAAGGCAACGTGCTCGACCCGGTGGACCTGATCGACGGCATCGCGCTGCAGCCGCTGCTCGACAAGCGCGTCACCGGCCTGCGCAAGCCCGAGACAGCGCCGGCGATCCGCGACGCGACGAAGAAGGAGTTTCCGCAGGGCATCCCCGGCTATGGCGCCGACGCGCTGCGCTTCACGTTCGCGGCGCTGGCGACGTACGGGCGCACGATCAACTTCGACCTGAAGCGCGCCGACGGCTACAAGAATTTCTGCAACAAGCTCTGGAACGCCGCGCGCTTCGTGCTGATGAACACCGAAGGCATGGCGGCGCCGGCGGGCCAACTCGCGCCGGCGACCGAGGCCGAGCGCTGGATCCTGACGCGCCTCGGCCGCGCGCTCGCCGACGTCGAGGCGCATTTCGCGACGTATCGCTTCGACCTGCTCGCGCAGGCGCTCTACGAGTTCACTTGGAACGAATTCTGCGACTGGTTCGTCGAGCTCTCGAAGCCGGCCCTGAACGGCGGCGACGCGGCGGCGGCCGCATCGACGCGGCACACGCTGCTCGTCGTGCTCGAAACGCTGCTGCGCGCGCTGCATCCGGTCATTCCGTTCATCACGGAAGAGATCTGGCACGAAGTCACGCCGCGGCTCGGCATCGAGCGCGACACGATCTCGGTCGAGCGTTATCCGCGCGCGCAGGAGCTGCCGGCGGACGCGGCGGCCGAAGGCGAAATCGAGTGGCTGAAGTCGGTGCTGACGCAGATCCGCCGCATCCGCAGCGAAATGAACATCGCGCCGACGAAGCCGATCCCGCTCCTCTTCACCGGCGGCAACGCGGCCGATCGCGCGCGCGCCACGAAGTTCGCGAGCCCGATCGAGTTCCTCGCGCGCGCCGAATCGCAGCACTGGCTCGAAAGCGGCGAAACGGAGCCGGCCGCCGCGGCCGCGATCCTCGGCGAGCTCAAGCTCCTGATCCCGCTCGCGGGTCTCATCGACATCGAGGCGGAGAAGGCGCGTCTCGCGCGCGAGATCACGCGCATCGAAGGCGAGATCGAGAAGTCGACGGCGAAGCTGGAGCGCTTCGGGCCGAACACGCCCGCGGCCGTCGTCGATCAGGAAAAGCAGCGCGTGACGGAGCGTGCGTCGCAGGTGACGGGTTTGCGCGATCAGCTGGCGAAGCTCGCGTCGCTCTGACGGCTACTCCGAAAGCAACTCCATCGCCATCACGACCGCGTCCTCGCGACCGCGCTTGGCGGGATAGTAGTTCGGCCGCCGCCCGATCTCGTTGAAGCCCATCGCTTCGTACAGCGCGATCGCGCGCGGATTCGACGGCCGCACTTCGAGGAACACGCGCTCGGCGCGATGCCAGCGCGCGAGGTCGAGCAGCCGCAGCACGATGCGCCGGCCATGCCCGCGGCGTTGTTCCTCGGGCGTGACGCAGACGTTGAGGATGTGCGCTTCGCGCGCCGCCGCGGACAGGATGCCGTAGCCGATGACTTCGGCCGGTCGCGCGAGCACCCAGCATTCGTAACCGGCGCGCAGGCAGTCGCCGAAGATGCCGTGCGTCCACGGGAACGCATAGGCCGCCATCTCGATCGCGGCGACGCTCTCGAGATCTTCCGTGCGCATCGGCCGGAAGTTCGGAAACGGCTCCTTGAGGATTGCGACCACGCGGGTTTCGCCTCTGTGTCTGGACGCCGTATGGCGCCGCGGCGTGCCGAAGTCAACCCCGAGCGAGCGAGCGCGCCATGCGCTTCAACTCGCTCCAGAGCGCGCGCTTCGCCGGCGCGTTGCCCGCAAGCGCATCCGCCTCGCCTGCCGCGACCCACGGCACGGCCTTCTGCCGCTCGACCGGAAGCGCAGCGCCCGCTTCGCGCGCCAGGGTGTCGCCGAATACGACGAGACCCGCTGCGTCATGCAGTCGAGCATCCGCCTTCGCTTCGACCGCGCTCTCGACGCGCGCGAATTTCAGCGCCCGGCCGACGTCCGCGACGAGCGCCTTCGCCGCCGCATCGCCCGCGCGTGCGAGCAGCGCGACGCGCGTGCGCGCCGGCTCGACGACCGCCGCCGCAGCCGGCACCGTGCCGCGCACGCGCGGCACGTAGACGTCGACGCCCATCTCCGCGAGGCGCGCGCGGCTCGTCTCATCGAGCATGCGTCTCGCCCTTTTTGCGCAGGTCCGCGTAGAACTCGGCGTAGATCTTGTCGAGCGCGGCGCCGTACGCATCGACCGACGCCTTGATCTCGTTGCCCGCGGTCGGCAGCTCCGCGCGGTAGTAGTCGTCGACCAGCGGCAGGCCGTCGGCATCGTCGGCGCGAAGTTTCAGCGCGACGGTCGCGTTGAATCCCCCGGTGCCGTTCGGCGCGCGGTCGAAGCGCAAGATCACGCCCGAGACGCGCACGGCTGGATGGCTCGCCGGCAATTCGTCGATGACCTGCGAGCCGATGCCGGCATTGCGCAGGAGCTCGATCATGCGCCGCTGCAGCACGCGCGTCGGCGGATCGGTCCAGAGCTGGTAGTGATACTGGCGCAGCTGCTGCGCCGAGGGATCGATCGCGTAGATCAGCGCCTGGTCGCCGTAGATGCCGTCGGCGGCGAACGCATCGACGACGACGTCGCCGAACAGCGGCGCCGGCGCGGCTTCGAGCGGCACCGGCCGCGGCAGCCGGAAATAGGTGAAATCCGGCGCCGTCGGCACGCCGCAACCGGCGAGCACCGCTCCGATCAGCACGGCCAGGGTCGCGGCGATCCAGCGCGATTTCATTGCGGCTCTTCCTCGGGCTTGTCGGCTTTGGGCGCCAGGATCAGGCGGTTCGGATGCGCGCGGATCTCGCGGCTGAACTCGTCGAGGTTGCGGCTCGACGATTCGAGGTGATGCGTGATGACGTCCATGCGCGAGGACAAGGCCTCGAGCACGCTCGAAAGATCCTGCACCGACGCGCGCAGGTCGGGCCGGTTTTCCTTGGCGATCGCGGCGATCTCGCCGAGCGCCTGATCGAGCGTCTCGCGCGTCTTGCGCAGCTCCGTCGAGAGCTTGGACACCTCGCCGAGGATGTTGCCGACCTCGGCGCGATTCGCAGGATTCAGCACGTCGTTCAGCGAGTTCGACGCGACGTTGAGCTTCTCGAGCAGCGTGTGCGTCTGGTCGAGGATCTGCGGCGTCTTCTCGTCGATCGCGCCGGTGATCGAATCGACGCGCTGGGACAGCGTCTGGATCAGCGGCGTGATCTGGTTGCGCGTGAGCTCCGAGATCTGGCCGGCGAGCTCGTTCATCGCCGCGAAGATATCGGCGCCCTCGATGCCCTTCAGCTCGCCGCCCGGCGCGAGGATATCGCGGCTCGTGCCTTCGCTGATGCCGACCGAGACGTCGGCGAGAAGGCCCGTCGACTGCAGGCGCGCCGGGCTGTCCTTCGGGATCGGCCAGTCGCGGCGGACCGAAAGTTCCACCTTGTAGCGCGTGCCGTCGGCGCCGCCGCGCTCGGGCGTGATGCCGCCGACCTGGCCGACGCGATAGCCCTGGTAGAACACCGGCGCGCCGTAGCGCAGGCCGGTCACGTTGCGGTAGCGCACGAAATAGTCGCTGGTCGCGCCGCCGCGGCCCGTGATCAGCGCGAGCCCGACCAGGAGCAGCACGAGCGCGGCCAGAACGACCGCGCCGACCAGCGTGTAATTGACGGTATCGCGTCTCACGGTCTCCCCCAGAACACCGACTTTATCAGGCCTCTTCCTCGGTGAGGCGCTTCAGATACGCGTCGGCGTCGACGTGGATCTCGCGCGGCCGGCGATTCAGAAGATCCTGGATGCGCTCATTGTCGGCCGCGCGCACCGCCGCGACCGTGCCGGTCATCAGGATCTGGCCCTGGTCGAGCACGGTGATCGTGTCGGCGATCTTGAACGCGCTCTCGAGCTCGTGCGTGACGACGACGATCGTCATGCGCAGCGCATCGCGCAGGCGCAGGATCAGCTCGTCGAGCTCGGCCGAGACGACCGGGTCGAGGCCGGCCGACGGCTCGTCGAAGAACAGCAGGCGCGGATCCATCACGATTGCGCGCGCCAACGCCGCGCGCTTGACCATGCCGCCGGACAGCTGGCTCGGCATCAGGTCCTGGAAGCCGCCGAGGTTGACGACTTCGAGCTTCAGGCGGCTCATGATGCGGATCGTCGAAGGATCGAGCGTCGTGTGCTCGCGAAGCGGCAGCGCGACGTTCTCGCCGACCGTGAGCGAGGTCAGCAGCGCGCCGCCCTGGAACGAGACTCCGATGCGGCGGTGGAGATCCAGCATCTCGCGCTCGCTCGCGGTGCCGAGATCGACGCCCAGCAGCTTCACGCTGCCGCCGACCGGCCGCTGCAACCCGAGCAGATGACGCAGCAGCGTCGACTTGCCGGAGCCCGAGCCGCCCATGATCACGCGGATCTCGCCGGGATGAACGACGAAATCGATGCCGTGCAGGACGCGTCGGCGGCCGTACCAGGCTTCGAGCTTTTCGACTTCGATCAGGGGCGCGGCCGATGTTTCCACTACGCACCCGCCTTCGTCGTCCCGGCGAAAGCCG
>DATFRS010000132.1:0-18179 GCA_035263065.1 Rhodanobacteraceae bacterium | reverse complement strand
GGCGCGGCGACGCCGCCGACGCCGACGATCATTGCAGGCACGATCGTCGGATGACGCGCCCATTCGACGCCCCAGATCGCGAGCAATATCGCCGCGAAGGCGATGCCGATCAGGTAGTGCGCGATCCAGCCGATCGCGCGCTCGCCGCGGACGCGCGGCGACGCTGCGATCGAATCGTGGCGAAAACGACCGCGTGCGAGATGCGCGAACCAGCGGCCGACGAGGCCGTAGTCGGGCAGCGCAGTGCCACGAAGCCACTTCCGGCCAAGCGCCCACGCATCGACGACGGCCGTCGCGCCGGCGCCGATCAGCGTGGCGTACGTGACGAAGTCCATCGCCTCGCTCATGCGCCGTTCCTTCGGGCAGCGATCTGCCAGCACGCCGACTCGAATCGAACGTCGTCCCCGTGCACGTAGGGATCGAAAGCGGCGCGGACAGCTTCCACGACGCGCGTTCGCCGCGCTTCGTCGACGTCGGCGAGCACTCGCCCGAGCGGACCGAGCTGCGTGTACCAGCGAACCAGCTCGCGCGCCGGAAAGCTGCACGCGACATCGACGGGCTGGAGGTCGACGTCCGCCCAGCCGCTGTCCCCGAAGATGCGCTCGACGCGACGCGGATCCGCGAACGCGAATTGTCCCGGCGCGGCGGGATCGCGCGCGGGCATGTCCGGCAGCAGCGGCGCGGCGGCGCGCTCCGCCGTCAGCATGAACGGATTCTCGGCGGGGCTGCGGTAGACGAGCACGCTGAGCACGGCGTCGTCCGCGGAAGCATGGCGCAAGTTCGCGAACGCCGCGACGGGATCGTCGAAGAACATCACGCCGAAGCGCGAGACGATCATGTCGAAGCCGGCGCGGTCGAACGCATGCGTCTGCGCGTCGGCGTGGACGAACGCGGCGGATGCGTTTGCGCGTTCGGCCTTTGCGCGAGCCGCCTCGATCATCGGTTGCGAAATATCGATGCCGACGGCGCGGCCGCCCGGTCCCATCTGCCGCGCGGCTGCGATCGTGGTCGCGCCGGTGCCGCAGCCGACGTCGAGCAAGCGCGCGGGTCTGCGTACGGCGACGGCGGCGGTCAGCAGCGCCTCGAACGGCTTCAGGACTTCGTCGAGGAGCGCCTGCGTCTCGACCCAGGCACGTCCGGACACGCCGTTCCACATCTTCGCCTGCTCGCTGTTCGTCTGCGGCGCGCTGTTCATGACGGTCTCCGATGACTTGCCTTTGCAAGGCGATGGCGGCACTCTGCCACTTCAAGTCGACTTGAGGTCAAGCGTGAGCGAGCTCGATATCGGCGAGGTGTCGCGCCGGGCCGGCGTTCCGGCATCGACGCTTCGATTCTACGAGGAGATCGGACTCATCACGTCGATCGGCCGGCGCGGCCTGCGCCGGCAGTTCGATGCGCGCGTGCTCGAGCGGCTCGCGATGATCGCGCTGGGCCGGACGGCCGGGTTCTCGCTCGAGGAAATCGCGCGGATGCTCGCGTCCGGCGGCCGGCCGCGCATCGACAAGCGTCTGCTGGCCGCCAAGGCGGACGAGCTCGACCGGAAGATCCGCACGTTGACGGCGATGCGCGACGGCCTGCGGCACGCCGCCGTCTGCCCCGCGCCGAGCCACATGGAATGCCCGACGTTTCGCCGCTATCTGAAGGCAGCGACGTCACCCGGACGGCGCCGGACATGACGACGCGATCGAGCACTGCCGCCGTCGGCGTCGCCGAGCACGGCAACTCGGCGATCCTCGTCACGATCGACGACGCGGGTCAGCTGCTCGATCGCCGCCGCGTCGATCTCACGCGCGGCCTGCCGACGCATCCGTATCACCACGAAGGATCGTGGGCAGTCGGGCGCTACACGAACAGCCCGTGGGCGCGCAGCGTGTCGCTGCCCGACGCCGTCGCGCTCGTCGAGCGCGTGCGCGACGCGGCCACGCAAGGCGCGCGCGAAGCACTTGCGACACTCGCGGCGGAGGTTCCCGCGCCGATCGCACGCATCGCGATTCGCGTCTGTCCTGCGCTGCCGCCGACGACGGAAGAACGCATCAGGGACACGCGCGCGGCGAGCATGGCCGACTCCGTGATGTATCGCGAGGCACTGGCCGCGGCGGCCGAAGCGCGAGGTTGGCGCGTGCACTGGTACGAGCGGGATCGTGTGTCCCGAGATGCCGCGGTTGCCTTCGGCGACATCGACGATCGCTTGCGCGCCATGGGCCGCGCCGCCGGACCGCCGTGGCAGGCGAAGCACAAGCTGGCCGCGGCCGCTGCGCTGGCGGCGATGCGCGACTGAGCCCTAGCTCAGCCACTTCCGCAGCAGCAGATTCGCATGGCCTCGCGGATAGTCGTCGATCACGGTCACGACGTCGAAGCCGCGTCTTGCATAGAAGTCCGGCGCCTGAAACGAAAACGTCGCGAGCAGGACCTGCGAGCAGCCGCGCGCGAGCGCTTCACGCTCCGCCGCCAGCAGGAGTCGCGTTCCCAATCCCTGCCCGCGCTGCGTCTCCTCGACCCAGAACTGCCGCACTTCGAGGCACCCACCCCACAGCGCACCGCAGATCCCGGCCACGATCCGCTCATCCGCATCGCGCACGAAGATCGACAGCCACGCGCCGTTCGCAAGCCCGGTCGTCGCCGAGTTGAACTCGTCGAGCCGATCCTCCAGATACTGGACATCGTGCGGCGCCGGTTCGGTATTGACGACGAGCTCGCAGGCACGCATGTTCGGGTTCTCGCTGGCGGCAACACGCTGGAGACCCGCGAATCGCGCGATCGCTGGCAAGATCGCGGATGCAACCAGGCGATCGGGGACGACCCCGACCCGCACGCCATCCACGGGACGACCCGAACGAACCCGAGGAAATCGCCATGTCCTGGCTTCTCCTGATCCTGGCCGGCCTCTTCGAAATCGGCTGGGCCATCGGCCTCAAGTACACCGACTTATTCACGCGGTTCTGGCCGAGCGTCGGCACCGCGCTCGCGATGATCGTCAGCCTCGCGCTGCTCGGCGTCGCGATGAAATCGCTGCCGGTCGGGACGGCCTACGCGGTGTGGGTCGGCGTCGGTGCGGTCGGTACGGTGGTGCTCGGCATCGTGCTGTTCGGCGAGCCGGCGGGTGCGCTGAGGCTCGCCAGCGTCGGGCTCATCGTTGCCGGCATCATCGGGCTGAAACTGGCGACGCCTTGATGGCGCGAGCTAGAACTGGTGCTCGTCCGCGTAGCCCGCCTCGCGCTGATGCCGGATCGCCAGAATGAGGACGGTGTCTTCGCGTGCCTCGCAGCTATAAAGCGCGACGTAACCCGAATGTCCTCGCGAAATGACGAGCTCCCTCAACGCCTCTTCGACCGGCCGACCGAGGAGAGGATGATTGGCCAGGACGTCGATGGCTTCCGCGATCAGGGCGACGACATCGATCGCCGACGCCTCGGCTTCCAGCAGAAACTCGACCAGACGATCGAGATCCTCCAGCGCCCGGCGCGCATAGATCAGGCGCGCCAAGATTTCGCCTTCGGCTTCGAGGCAGCCTTGCCCTTGGCGCGTGCGCGCAGATAGGTGTGGACCTCGGCTGCATCGAAACCCTTGCGCGAGCGGAGGGCATCGGCGCGCGCCGCCAGCGCTTCCGCAACGAATTCTGCACGCCGCTTCTCCGCCGTCGCCACGGTCCGGATTGCCTCGACCATGAACGCATGCGGCGTGACGCCGCGCTGCTTCGCTGCCGCGACAGCGAGGCGCTTCAGGTCTTCTGGCAATTTCAGCGAGGTCGTCGACATGGCGTTGCTCCCAAGGTGCTACAAAGGTAGCACCTCAGGGTTGCCCGCTCAACTCGACCCGCCTAGATCGGCGCTCCCGGCGGAATGACCGGCAACGGCCGCAGCTTCACCGACTTCGGATCGGCGAGGTATTTGCCGATCGTCGAGGCGGCTTCCGCGCGGCTCGCTCCGACGCTGCCGTCGCCCGCATTCTTCGCGAGCCACTTCTGCCATGCGACCAGCGATGCACGCACGTCGGCATCGACCTGCGCGTGCAGCTTGCCCGCGTCGAGCGCGTTGAGCAGCGCATCGAGCACGACCCAGTCTGACGCCGTCTGCACCGCCGCGCCGGCCGGCACGTCGCCGACGCGATCGCGCTGCCACGTGCCGCGGAACACGGCGTCGAGCACGTCGGCGACGCCGGGCTCGCGCGCGTCGCGTGCGTGCTGCCACGCGAGGCGGTTGAGGCGCTCGGGCGCGAAGAGGAACGTCACGGTCTGCGCAGCCGCGGCTTCGACGGCGCCGAGCGCATCGAACAGCGGCGCGGTCTTCGTCGCGAAGTATTCGCGGTTGCGCACGTAGTCATTGCCCGGCGGCGTGACGAGATCGAGCGCGTTCGCCGGTAGCGCGAGCTGCTCGGCGCCGAGCGTCGCGACGAGCCGGTCGAGTGCGGCGCGCTGCGTCTCCGCCGCGACGGCTTTCGTTCCCGCCGCGCGATCGCCGGCTTCGGAATACGCATAGTCCGCACCGCCGAGCAGGCGCGCGACGGCTTCGGTCTGATAGCGGTGCAGGAGATAGATCGGCACGAGCCGCGCCTCGATCTCGCCGGCCTGGCGGTCCGGCGGCAGCACGCCGATCGAGAACGCGTCGAGCGCCTTGCGGCGCACCGCGAGCAGCGCGTCGAAACTCGCCAGCGTGTCGGGGCCGAAGTCCCACAGCAGGCCGTCCGCCTCGGCATCGCCCGGCGCGCGCGCATCGGGATCGCTCATGTAGCGGAAGCCGGCCTTCGCGATGTCGGCGCGAAGCTTCGCCAGCGACGCGGCCTCCTGCCCTTCCGGAAACTGGCCGTACGCATGCGCGACGAGGAAATCGTCCCACGGTCCGACGCCGATGCCGTAGGCGCGATCGAGGCTGACGGAGCCGTCCGCAGCGAGCTTCAGCAGCGGATGCGGGTAATCCATCACCGAGCCGTTGCCGAGCCGGCTCGCCGCGAAGTTGTGCGCGAAGCCGAGCGCATGGCCGACTTCGTGCGCGGCGAGCTGGCGCAGGCGCGCGAGCGCCATCTGCTGCGCTTCGTTCGCGAGCTCGCCGGCATTCGACTTGTCGTACGGCGCGAGCAGTCCTTCGGCGATCAGGATGTCCTGCCGCACGCGCTGCGAGCCGAGCGTCACCGAGCCCTTGATGATCTCGCCGGTGCGCGGATCGACGATCGGCTGGCCGTACGACCAGCCGCGCGTGTAGCGATGCGCCCAGGTGATGATGCTGTAGCGGATGTCCATCGGATCGGCGCCGTCGGGCAGCAGCTCGACGCGATAGGCGTCCTTGAAGCCGGCCTTCTCGAACGCGGTGCGCCACCAGTTCGCGCCTTCGAGCAAGGCCGAGCGCACCGGCTCCGGCGCGCCGCGATCGAGATAGAACACGATCGGTTTCCTGACCGCGCCGGTCGCGTCGGTCTTCTCGAGACGGAAGCGCGGCTGGAAGCGTCGGTCGATATTCGACGCCAGCGGCTGTGCGTAGTCGTACCAGCCGACGCTGAATGCGCCCGAGGCCGGATGATAGGCACGCGGCGAATAGCCAGGTCCCGGCAGGCGCACGAGGCTCAGGTGCTGGCGTAGCGTGATGCTTTCGGGATCCATGGCGACGTCCTTGACGAACGCCTGGTCGCCCGGACCCTTGAACGTCAGCATCGCTTCGAGCTCGGTGTTGTCCGGAAAGCTCTTCGCGTCGGGCAGCGAGACGGCGCTCCGCTTGTCGTCGATCTCGTACTTGCCCTGCTTCGCGTCGGCGAGGCGGCGCGCGATGCCGTGCCGGTCGGACGTCAGGAGCGAGCTCACGTCGACGACGATCTCCGCCTTCGCGCCCTTGGTTTCGCCGACGATGTCGCCGGCCCACAGCACGGATTCGGCGAACGCCTCGCGCACGCTCTGCGCCTCGTCGGGATTCGACGAGACCGCGCGGAACTTCGTGTTGTCCTCGACCAGCAGCACGCGCGGCCCGGCGCGGCGGAATTCGACGAGGTGCGATTCGCCGCTCTGCCCGCGATCGAGACCGACGTCGTTCGAGCCGAGGCCCCACGGCAGCGACGTGACGAGCAGGAACGGCGCATCGAGCGCGTGCACGCCGAGCAGCACGCGGCCTTTCGCCTCGTCCCGATAGACGTCGAAGAACCCGCCCGTGCGCTGCATGCCGCGCGTCGCGGTCGCAATGTCGGCCGGCGCCTTGGCTTCGGGCTTGTCCGGCGCCGCGGCGACGGCGGCATCGGTGCCGAGGGCGACGAGGATCGAAACGAGGATCCGACCGGCGAGCTTCATCACGGGATTCCCGAGTGGGTCAGCGCGCGAGTGTGCCCGAACGGCACGGCTGCGCACATGCCGGAACTCATGGGGTGCGCTTGCATCGATCGGGCGCCGCCCTCATTTCACGACGCATGACGCTACAGCCGCCTACCGATTCCATGGCACCGGTCCGCATCGACGTCTGGTCGGATTTCGTGTGTCCGTACTGCCTGATCGGCAGCCTGCGTCTCGACGCGCTCGCCGGGACGCGCCCGATCGAGACCGTCTGGCACGCGTTCATGCTGCGTCCGCCCGGCTCGCCCGGCATGACGCCGGAAAAGCGCGCGATGATCGCCGCGTACACGCCGAAGATCAGCGCGCAGATCGAGGCCGAGTTCGGCCTCAAAATCGAGCGCGGTCCGGTCGGCGCGCAGACGTTCGCCGCGCATCACGCCATGAAGCACGCCGAGCGCGCCGGTCGCGGCGCCGGGTTCCACGACGCGGTCCTCCGCGCCTACTGGCTGCAAGGCGAAGACATTGCCGACCGCGACGTGCTGCGCCGGATCGGTGCGCCGCTCGATCTCGAGTTCGACGACGACCTCCTTGCCGGCAATGAAGCCGCGACGGCGGCCGCCGTGCAGAGCGACCTCGATCAGGCGGCCGCCTACGGCATCCACGGCGTGCCGGCGCTGATCTTCGGGAACCGCTACTTCGTCTCCGGCGCACAGCCGCTCGCGCTGTTCGAGCGCGCGGCCGACGCGGCCAGCGGCGCGTCCGTCGCCGTCCACTGATCGCGCGGCGCCGCATGCGCCGGCGCTGCCTTTGGTGTACACAGCGCGCATGGCTCGCCTGCGTGCCCATCTCGCCCTCGCGATCGCCGTCACGGCCACGTCCGGCTGCGCGGTCGAATGGACGCGCGAGCACACGCTCTACTGCCGCATGGACGAGAAGCTCGCGATCCGCGACACGCTCTATTTCGGGCGCGCGATCCCGGGCGGCGGCACGGTCGGCGATGCGGACTGGAGCCGCTTCGAAAGCGACGTGATCGCCCACGCGTTCCCGCAAGGCTTCACCGTGCTCGACGCACGCGGCAGCTGGCGCGGCAACGACGGCGCGACCGTGTCCGAGCCGAGCCGCGCCGTCGTCATCGTGCACGAGGACGATGCGGCGTCCGACGCCGCGATCCGCGACATCGTGCAGCGCTATCGCAGCGAATTCCGCCAGGAAGCGGTGCTGCGCGAGCGCAGCGCGGCGTGCCTCTCGCTCTGATCGCCGCAGCCGCTGCGTTCAGCGGCCTCAGCAGCGTAGAATGCCGCGCATGTCGGACGCTTCCGACAACGAGGCTGGGGACCTCCTGGATGCGCTCGCGCTGGTCGCGCAGGCGATCGCGCAGTCGCTCGACGTGCACGAGATCTGGGATCGCGTCGCCGAAGCCTGCCATCTCGTCGTGCCGTTCGACGCGATGGGCATCGTGCAGCTCGAGCCCGACGGGCGCGTGCGCGCGATCGGTGCGTCCGGCGAGATGTCGGCCAAGGCGCTCGAAGGCCAGTTCTTTCCGCGCAACGGCTTCTCGCCGAAGTACTGGCCCGATGCCGACCGCTTCCTCGTCGTGATCGAGGACGTCGAGCGTGAGCTCGACATGAGCTATCCGCTCGATCGCTTCACGCTCGAACGCGGTTACCACTCGCTCGTGCGCGTGCCGTTGACGCTCGGCACGCGGCGCCTCGGCTCGGTGCTGCTCGTCGCACGCGAGCGCGGCCGCTTCACGAAAGCGCACGGCCGCACGCTGACGCTGATCGCCGAGATGGTGACCGTCGCGCTCGCGCATCAGCAGCTCGCGGTCACGCTCACCGAGGAGACGCGCCGCACGGCGGCGGCGCAGGAGCGCGCGGAACGGCTCGCGCACCGCGTGCAGGCGCTCGCGCAGGAGCTCGAAAGCCTGAGCCCGCACCGCGCGCTCGGCCGCTCGCGGCAGTGGCGCGACGTGCTCGCGCAGGCGACGAAGGTCGCCGCGACCGAGACGACCGTGCTGCTGACCGGCGAATCGGGCACCGGCAAGGAAGTCGTCGCGCGCTTCCTGCATCGCGGCTCGCCGCGCAAGGACGGCCCGTTCGTCGCGCTCAACTGCGCGGCGCTGCCGGAGCACCTGCTCGAATCGGAACTGTTCGGCCACGAGAAAGGCGCGTTCACCGGCGCCGTCGCCGCGCACACGGGACGCATCGAGCAGGCGGCCGGTGGCGTGCTGTTCCTCGACGAAGTCGGCGAGATGAGCCCGATCGTGCAGGCGAAGTTCCTGCGCGTGCTGCAGGAGCGCGAATACCAGCGCCTCGGCGGCGTGAAGACGTTCAAGGCCGACGTGCGCGTGCTCGCGGCGACGAACCGCGATCTCAAGGCGGCGATCGCTCGCGGCACGTTCCGCGAGGATCTCTACTACCGGCTCGCGGTGTTCGACATCGGGCTGCCGCCGCTGCGCGACCGCACCGACGACATCGCGCTGCTCGTCGACGCGTTCCTCGACGAGATCGGCCGCACGGTCGGGCGTCCCGCCGCCGGCGTCGCGCCCGAGGCGCGCGACCGGCTCGTCGCGTATGCGTGGCCCGGCAACGTGCGCGAGCTGCGCAACGTGATCGAGCGCGCCGTGATCCTCTGCGAAGGGGGCATGATCGCGAGCGAGCATCTGCCGATGAGCGTCGCCGCGGCCGCCGAGCGGCCGAAACCCGCCGACGCGCCGCTGCGCGGCATGACCGTCGACGCCGCCGAGCGCGAGCTGATCGTGCAGGCGCTCGCGAGGAGCGGCAACAACAAGTCGAAGGCCGCGCGCATCCTCGGCCTCACGCGCGCGCAGCTCCGCTCGCGCATCGAGAAGCACGGGCTCGTCACCGAGAGCTGACGCTCCGTTCGCCGATCGCCGGAACTGGCGGTGCACAGCCGCCAGCTTCGATCGCTCGTGCACGCGCCGTTCCAGACCGCACGCGAAAACCTCCTGAAATTCAGCGATTTGCCGGCGTCGGCGGCGTTGGCATCGCGCGTGCAGAACAGGGCCCGCACGCAACCTGGGAGGAGATCCGCCGTGACATCCAAGAAGCATTGCACGACGCACCGCATCGCGACGCTCGCCGCCGCCTGCTTCGCCTGTTCCACCGCGATCGCCGCCGAAAAATCGGCCGACGACTGGCAATACACCGTCGCGATCTACGCCTTCTTTCCGCACATCGGCGCCGACGCGGCCTTTCCCGCCGGCAACGGCGCGACGATCGACGTCAGCGCGGGCGACCTGCTCGACCACCTGAAGTTCGGCGGCATGTTCTCGGCCGCCGCGCAGAAAGGCAGCTGGGGCATGTTCACCGACATCGTCTATCTCGACGTCGGCGATTCGATATCGAACTCGCGCGCAATCGGCGCCGGCAGCATGCCGCTGCCGCCCGGCATCACGGCCGACGGCAACTTCGATCTCAAAGGCGTCGCGTGGACGCTCGCCGGCAACTACCGCGCGGTGTCGACGCCCGACGCGATGGTCGACGTCTTCGCCGGCGCACGCCTGCTCGACATCAAGACCGGGCTTTCCTGGGCTTTCAACCAGCCGTTCGGCCCGTTCGCGGGACCGTTCCAGTCCGGCGACGTCGAGGTCGAGCGGCATGCCTGGGACGGCATCGTCGGCGCCAAGGGCCGCCTCAACTTCGGCCGCGACGGACGCTGGTTCGTGCCGTGGTACGGCGACGTCGGCACCGGCAACTCCGACCTGACCTGGCAGGCATCGACCGGCATCGGCTACGCGGCCGACTGGGGCGACGTGTTCGCCACCTACCGCTACCTCCACTACGACTTCAGCGGCAACCGCAAGCTCGAGAACCTCGAGTTCGACGGACCGGCCGTCGGCGTCGCCTTCCACTTCTGACCCGCGCACATCACGAGGAGACGATCATGAGCACGAATCCGCAACGCATCGACACGCATCATCACTTCCAGCCGCCCGAGTTCATCCAGAGTCTGAAGCGCCGCAACATCGCCTGGACCGGCGGTCCGAAGGTGCCCGAGTGGAACATCGAGATCGCGCGCGAAGTCATGGGCCGAAACGGCATCGACATCGCCGTCGCATCGGTCGTGCCGCATATGAACTGGGGCGACGATGCCGAAGCCGCGCGCTGGGCGCGCCATTGCAACGAGTTCAGCACGCGCATCGTGCACGACGATCCGGCCCATTTCGGCTGCTTCGCGTCGCTGCCGATGCCGGACGTGAAGGCGTGCCTCGTCGAGCTCGAGTACGCGCTCGACACGCTGAAGCTCGACGGGGTCATCCTGATGGCGAGCCAGGGCACCAAGTACCTCGGCGATCCGTCCTACGAGGAGCTCTTCGCCGAGCTCGACCGTCGCCACGCGATCGTGTTCATCCATCCGAACACGGTGCCGCCCGGCGCGACCGTGCCGCAGCTCTCGCTGCCGTGGGGCATCGTCGAATTCATGGCCGACACGACGCGCTGCATCACCAACCTGCTCTACAACGGCGTGCTCGAGCGTTACCCCAACATCCGCTACATCGTTTCGCACGCCGGCGCGACGGTGCCGTTCATCGCGCAGCGCATCGCGCTCGGCGCGACGGAGCTGCCCGGGTTCATCGACAAGGTGCCGAAGGGGCCCCTGCACTACCTGCAGCGCCTCTACTACGACACGGCGCTGTCGACGTCGGATTTCGCGCAGGCGGCGCTGCGCGAGTTCGTGCCGACCTCGCAGATCCTGTTCGGCAGCGACTGGCCGATGGTGACCGAGAAGGTCGTGCAGATGGAGACGAGCGGCCTCGAATCGAGCAAGGTCCTGACCGACGCAACGCGCCAGGCGATCTATCGCGACAACGCGCTGGCGCTGTTCCCGCGCTTCGCGACGAAGGCGAAAGCGCGCGCCACGGCGTGACGAAAAAAGGGGCCGGTCCGCGCGCGCGGACCGGCCTCGCACTTGAATCGCACCGCCTAGGCCGGCATGTCACACTACGGACATCGCCGCCGCCGACCCGCCATGAATCAAGCCACGCTGCACGCTCTCGCCGCCTTTCCGGATCAGCTCGAGGCGTTCTATGCGGCCGTGCCGCCGCGTCGCATCAACTGGGCGCCGCCGTCGTGGGAAGGCATCCCGAGCGAGACGCTGACCGCGATCGAGCAGGTCTGTCACGTGCGCGACATCGAGATCGACGGGTACCAGGATCGCATCGAGCGCACGTTGAGCGAATCCAGTCCGCACCTTGCCTCGCTCGACACGTACCAGCTCGCGAAGGAGCGCGCATACGCGAAGGCGAATGCAGCCGAGGCGCTCGCGGCGTTCCGCGTCGCGCGCAAGCGCACGGTCGAGTGCATCGCCGCGCTCGACGCTGCACAGCTCGAGCGCCGCGCGTTCTTCGAAGGCTACGGCCTCGTCACGGTGCGCGGGCTCATCCACTATCTCTGCAGCCACGACCAGCAGCATCTCGCCGGCCTGCAGTGGCTGCTCGGCAAGATGGAGGCGCCGTGATGGACCACCGCGTGATGCATTCCGCCGCGGACGCCGCCGACGCGACGGTCGCCCGGACGGAGCGCCTCGTGCTCCGCCGCCTGCACGACGGCGACGCCGACTTCATCTTCGAGCTCGTCAACGATCCCGACTGGTTGCGCAACATCGGCGACAAGGACGTGCGCAATCTCGACGATGCGCAGGGCTACATCCGCAAGGGCCCCGTCGACATGTACGCGCGGCTCGGCTTCGGACTCTGGTGCGTCGAGCTGAAAAGCGACGGCACGCGCATCGGCATGTGCGGGCTCATCAAGCGCGATTCGCTCGAGGATGTCGACATCGGCTTCGCCTACCTGCCGGCGTTCCGCGGCGCGGGCTACGCGCGCGAAGCCGCGCAGGCGACGCTCGCGCAGGCGCGCGACACGTTCGGCCTGCGCCGCGTCGTCGCGATCGTTTCGCCGCACAATCGCGATTCGGCGAAGCTGCTCGGCAGGGTCGGCTTCGGGTTCCAGCGCAAGCTCGCGCTGTCGGCAGACGACGAAGTCGATCTCTACGCGATCGAATTCTAAGGTCGCGTTCTTTACATTTTCTGTTTGACAGCGCCCTGCGCCGCGGCAGTAGACTCTGCGCGGGGCTTTTCCGTGTCGACGTTTCCTCGCGCGAGGCACCATGCCTTCGAGAACGCTCGTCCCGCTGGGGTTGTTTACATTGCTGATCGGAGTCGCGAACGGCGCGACGCCGCAGAAGCCATTCAGCGATCCTCGTGACGCCGAGGCGGCCAGCCCGATCTACGCGCTGCACGGGCGGCCCACGTCGTTCGGACCGCGGGGCTCGACGCGCGGCGCGACGGTGCCCGCCTACGGCGTCAACCTCAACCTGATCGACGGCAACACGTTCGTGCGCTTCGACGCCGCCGATCCCGGCGTGCTCGAGGTCATCGCCCCGACCAGCCGCACGCTCGTCGGCGGCGCGTTCCTCGACAACGACTTCAGCCGGTTCTATACGCTCGACTACGACACGGGCGACCTGCTCTACCTCGACACGTCCGACGGCAGCGAGACCGTGGTCGGCAACACCGGCGTCGGCACGCAGGTGTGGTCGGGTCTCGCGAACGATCCCGACACCGGCGTCCTCTACGGCGTCGCGAATTTCGGCGATGTCGGCAGCACCGACTCGGTGTTCTACTCGATCGACTCCGTCACCGGCCAGGCGATCTTCATCGGCAGCTTCGGCACCGACCGCATCGTCGACATCGCGGTCGGGCATGGGATGGGCCTCTTCGGCGTCGACATCGACATCGACGCGCTGATCGGCCTGGGCGGCGTGATCGGCCCGCTGGGCTTCAACGCCGAATTCGCCGAAGGCCTCGATTTCGACCAGTCGACCGGCGTGCTGTACTTCGCCGCCGTCAACGACATCAGTCCGTTCGAGCAGCCGGCCGAGATGTACACGATCGACACGGCGACCGGAGCCGCCTTGCTGGTCGGCGGCATCTCGGCGGATCCCCTGAGCGCGCAGATCAGCGCCTTCGCGATCGCGATGATTCCGAGCGGCTGCGGTCGCCCGGAAGACATCCCGTGGCTCTCGTTTTCGCCGGACGCCGGCTCGACGCAGCCCGGCATGACGAGCGACGTCACCGTCACGCTCGACGCGACCGGCCTCTCCGCCGGCGTCTACACGGCGACACTCTGCGTCAGCAGCAACGACCCCGATCAACGCCTCATCGAGGTGCCGGTCGAGATGACCGTCGAATAGGCCCGCCGCGGCGCCGGGTCGCCGCGGTGTGACGCAAGTCCGGCAATCGCGCCCTCCCGGCGCTGAATCGGCCTTCGGTTCGCCCCCGGTCCGCCATTAACGCCTCGGTATACTGGCCGTGTAACTCACCGGGGAGTTCAACCAATGGATTTGCGCGCGCGTGCGTCCTGCCTTCGGCAAGGCCGTGTCGTCCTGCTTGTGTCTTTTTTCCTGCTCGTTGCGGCCTGCAACCGGCCATCCGGCGAGCGCGTGCCCGAAGTCCAGGGCAAGAAGCCCGTCGCGGCCGAGCAGGCGCCGCCGAAACCGGCCAAGCCTGAAGGCTTCGCCCTCGCGTCCGCGCACGCCGAGCAGTACGAAGGCCAGCTCGCTCTGTTCCTCGAGTTCTCGCAGCCGCTCGTCGGCACGCAGGCGTTCGATACGCTGATCGCGGTCGGCGGCCCGAAGGGCGAAAACGTCGAAGGGAGCTGGGCGCTCGACGAGGACGGCAAGACGCTGCGCTTCCCCTACGTGCAGCCCGACGCGAGCTACACCGTGCGCATCAAGGCCGAACTCGCCGCCGCGGACGGAAAGACGCTCGGCAGCGAGGTCGCGAAGGAGGTCTACACCGGCCCGATGCTGCCGAACGCGGCATTCGCCTCGCAGGGCAGCGTGCTACCGGCGCGCGAGACGCGCGGCCTGCCGGTCGTGTCGGTCAACGTCAAGGAAGTCGACGTCGAGTTCCTGCGCGTGCGCGACAAGGAAATCGCGAACTTCTTCGCCGCGTACCAGAAGAACGGCAAGCGCTCGGGTTACGAGCTCGATCCGCGCTACGGCTGGTACGGCCGCAAGGGCAAGCCGGTCGCCGGCATCGCCGACTCGGTCTACTCGAACCGCTTCGTGCTGTCGGGCAAGGACAACGAGCGCACGCTCAACTATCTCCCGATCCAGAACGTCGCGGAGCTTTCGCAGTCGGGCCTCTACTTCGCCGTGATGAAGCGCGCCGGCAGCTTCGACAGCGAGTACGAGACGAGCTTCTTCTTCGTCAGCGACATCGGCGTCCACACGCGCGCGTACAAGGATCAGCTCTTCGTGCACGCGGCGTCGCTGAAATCCGGCGAGCCGCTGACCGGCGTCGCGCTCAGCGTGCTCGATGCGAAGGGCGAAACCGTGGTCGCCGGCGAGACCGACGCGAGCGGCAACGCACAGCTCGCCTACGCGCTCAACGCCGAGCAGGTGCTGGTCGCCAAGAGCGGCAAGGACGTCTCGATGCTGCCGTTCAACCAGCCGGCGCTCGACCTTTCCGACTTCGCCGTCGCCGGCCGCAAGGAAGCGTGGTTCGACGTGTTCGGCTGGTCGGACCGCGATCTCTATCGTCCGGGCGAGACGATCCGCCTGTCGGCGCTGCTGCGCGATCACGACGGCAACCCGATCAAGCCGCAGCCGCTGTTCCTGACGCTGAAGCAGCCCGACGGACGACCCTATGCCGAGGCGCAGCTCGACGCGAAGGATCTCAACTACTTCGAATGGTCGCGCGAGATCCCCGCCGACGCGCCGACGGGCCGCTGGCAGGTCGAATTCCGCACCGATCCCAAGAGCAAGGAAGCGACGCAGGGCCTGACGTTCCGCATCGAGGAATTCCTGCCGGAGCGCCTCAAGCTCGATCTTTCGACCGCACAGAACGTCATCAAGCCCGGCGAGGCGCTCAAGCTCGCCGTCGAAGCCGATTACCTGTACGGTGCGCCCGCGTCGGGCAACCGGTTCACCGCGCGGCTGACACTGGCGCCGGACCAGCACCCGGTCGACGCGCACAAGGATTTCTATTTCGGCGATCCCGCGACCGAGCTCCCGAAGGAAGCGAAGGACGTCATCGACGAAGCGCTCGACGAGCACGGCAAGCTCGAATCCGACGTCGAGCTCGGCGACGCCGCCAAGCCGACGGCGCCGGTCGCCGCGCTGCTGTCGGGCAGCGTCTACGAATCCGGCGGGCGCACGGTCACGCGCACGCTCAAGCGCACCGTCTGGCCCGCCGACGCGCTGGTCGGCGTGCGGCCGCTGTTCGAGCTCAAGGACGGCTCCGACGCACGCTCGCGCGCCGGCTTCGAGGTCATGCGCAGCAACGCGGCCGGCGAGATGCTCGCCGGCGAGCACCTCAAGGTCACGCTCGTCCGCGAATACCGCGACTACCGCTGGACCTACGACAACGAAAGCGGCTGGCACTTCGACTACACGGACCGCTACGAGGACTCGGAAACGCGCGAGATCAACCTCGCCGCGGGCCAGACCGCGAAGTTCGACGTACCCGTCGACTGGGGCAACTACCGCGTCGAGATCAACGATCCCGCGACCGGCCTCACGACGAAGCTGCCGTTCTTCGCCGGCTGGAGCTGGAACGACGACAACCGCGGCAAGGAAGCGCGGCCCGACAAGGTCAAGCTCGCGCTCGACAAGCCGTCGTACCGCGCCGGCGACACGCTGAAGGTCACCGTGACGCCGCCGCAGGCCGGTCCCGGCGTGCTGCTCGTCGAATCGGATCACCTCCTCTACACGCGCAACATCGACGCGAAGCCCGGCGCCGTGTTCGAGATTCCGGTGACGAAGGAATTCGAGCGCCACGACGTCTATGTCACCGCGCTCGTGTTCCGCGGCGGCTCGGCGGTCGAGAAGATCACGCCGGCGCGCGCCGTCGGCGAGGCGTTCGTGTCGATCGACCGCAGCGAGCGCAGGATCGACGTCGCCGTCGAGGCGCCGCAGCAGATGAAGCCGGAGACCGACCTCCCGGTCACCGTGAAGGCGCCGGCGCTCGCCGGCAAGAAGGCGTACGTCACGGTCTCGGCCGTCGACGTCGGCATCCTCAACATCACGCGCTTCGCGCGGCCCGACGCGAACGCGTGGTTCTTCGCGCAGCGCGCGCTCGGCGTCGACGCGTACGATCTCTACGGTCGCGTCATCGAAAGCTACGACGGCAACACCGCCAAGCTCCGCTACGGCGGCGACATGGCGCTCGCCGCGCTGCCGCAGGCGCGCCGGCCGACCGCGAAGGTGCTGACGGTCGACCTCTTCTCGGGCACGGTCGCGCTCGACGCCAAGGGCGAGGCGAAGGTCGCGCTCAGGATGCCGGACTTCAACGGCACCGTGCGCGTCACCGCTCTCGCGTTCTCGGAGAACCAGTACGGCGGCGCCGATGCCGAAACGATCGTGCGCGCGCCGCTGGTCGCCGAGATCTCGACGCCGCGCGTGATGGCGCCCGGCGACACGGCGCAGCTGACGCTCGACCTCCAGAACTTCTCGGGCGGCTCGCGCGAGTTCAACGTCAAGGTCGCGGCCGACAAGCCGCTCGCGGTCGCGCAGGGCACGCGCAAGGTCACGCTCGCCGACAACGCGAAGACGACGCTGAACTTCCCGCTCACCGCGCAGGAAGGCTACGGCGTCGGCAAGATCAGCGTGCTCGCGACCGGCGGCGACATCAAGATCGACCGGCACTTCGAGCTCGCCGTGCGCGCCGCCTGGCCGAGCGTGATGCGCTCGTCGCCGCGCTCGCTCGACAAGCTCGAGCCGATCGCGCTCGGTACCGACACGATCGACGGCCTCCTCGCCGATTCGGTCGCCGCGCGGCTCACCGTGTCGAGCCTGCCGCCGCTGCCGTTCGCGACGGCGCTCAAGGACTTGCTGAAGTATCCGTACGGCTGCGTCGAGCAGACGACCAGCAAGGGTTTCGGCTCGCTGCTGCTCGACGAGAAGACCGCCGAGAACCTGCACGTCGACGGCCTGCCGCCGGATCAGCGCAAGGCGCGCGTCGAAGGCGCGATCGGCCGCGTCGCGTCGATGCAGATTCCGTCCGGGCATTTCTCGATGTGGGGCGGCGACAGCTACGTCAACGAGCTCTTGACGCCGTACGTCGTCGAATTCCTCGAGGACGCCCGCGACGACGGCTTCAACGTGCCGGACGACACGCTGCAGAAGGCCTTGAAGCGGCTCAACGACGATCTCCTCTCCGGCGGCCATCCGTACTACGGCTACGAGCATTCCGATCACCTGCGCTTCGCCGACGAGGCGTACTCAGGTTATGTGCTCGCGCGCGTGAACCGCGCACCGCTCGGCACGCTGCGCGCGCTCTACGACAACGATCGCGGCAAGTCGCTGACCGCTCTGCCGCTCGTGCAGCTCGGCGTCGCGCTGAAGCTGATGGGCGATCAGCCGCGCGCCGAAAAAGCGGTCGAGCAAGCATTCGCGAAGAAGGTCGAGCGGCCGTGGTATCTCGGCGACTACGGCTCGGATCTTCGCGACACGGCGCTGATGATCGCGCTCGTGCATCGCTACGATCTCGCGAAGCCCGACTACGACAAGCGCGTGTTCGAGCTCGCCGGCTCGCTGACGACGCAGAAGCACGCAGCGGACGATCAGCAGCGCCGCTTCGGCTGGCGCTGGTCGTATCTTTCGACGCAGGAGCAGATCGCGATCGCGCGGCTCGGCAAGACGCTGATCAAGGACGGCGACACGGTCGTCTCGGGCACGCTTTCGATCGGCGGCACGTCGAGCGAGATCAGTCCCGACCGGATCTGGAGCCGCGAGCTCAGCGGCGCCGACGTTCGTGCCGGCGTGCGCTTCGCGCCGCAAGGCGACCTGCCGCTCTACGTCACGACCGACATTGCCGGCGTGCCGAAGACCGTGCCGGCCGCCGACGATCACTACGTCGCGATCGAGCGCCGCTTCTACACGCTCGACGGCAAGCCGTGGGAGCCTG
>DATFRS010000131.1:0-9687 GCA_035263065.1 Rhodanobacteraceae bacterium | reverse complement strand
GGGTGAAGTAGTACACCGCGCCCTGATTCGCATGCCCGTCGACCATCGCCTGATGCGCGCCGACGAACGCCACGTCCCCGCGGATCGCGGTCGAGAAGCCGAAGTTGTCGACGGTGTCGCCGTCGTCGGCGAAGATTTTCTGCTGCTGCACCCAGCCGGTGCCGTCACCGACGAAGATGTAGGCCGCACCCTGCGCGCCCTGATCGTTGATCGTCGCGCCGTTCGCGCCGACCAGCACGGTGGTGCCGTCGGTCGGGTCGATCGCGATCGACTGGCCGAAGTTGTCGAACAGCGCGCCGTCGTCGGCGACGAGCTTCTGCACCTGCGTCCAGCGGCCGGCCTGGTTCTCGTAGAGATACGCCGCGCCCTGGAACGCATTGCCGCCGACGTTCGCGTTCCACGCCGTGACCGCGATGAGACCCGGCGTCATCGCGGCGTCGTAGCCGAATTCGTCGCCGGCCTGGCCGTCGTCGGCCGTGAGCTTCTGGATCTCGATCCAGTGCGACGCGCTCTTGCGCAGCACGTACGCCGCACCGTGATGCGAGTCGTCGCCGAATGCGCCGATCACCGCGAGCGAAGGCGTCAGCGCGGCCGCGGTGCCGTAAAACGTATCGCTGGTGCCGTCGGACGGATTGGCCTGCCATTCGATCCAGGCGCTGTCGGCGCGCGCTGCGAGCGGCGCTGCCGCTGCGAGAAGAAAGATCGACGAGCACGTCACGCGAATCGCGTCCATCGGCGTCTCACTCCGGCTGGATTTGCGTGCATTCTGCACAATGCACGCACGGCGCGGCTGAACGCGACGGCCGAGGCCGCCGCGTTGCCGTCGGTTTCGGGATCAGAACGGGATGTCGTCGTCCTCGAAGCTGTCGGCCGGCTTCGACGACGGCGGACGCGCGCCCGACGGTGCGCCGCGCGGCGCGCCGCCGCCCGAACGCTCGCCGCGATCGCGGCTGTAGCCGCCACCACCACCCTCTCCACCGCCGCCGGGACCGCCGAGCATCTGCATCTCGTTGGCGACGATGTCGGTCGCGTAGCGCTCGATGCCGTCCTTGTCGGTGTACTTGTTCGTGCGCAGCGAGCCTTCGATGTAGACCTGCCGGCCCTTCTTGAGATATTCGCCGGCGATCTCGCCGAGCTTGCCGAACAGCACGACGCGGTGCCATTCGGTGCGCTCCTGGTTCTCGCCGGTCTGCTTGTCCTTCCAGCTTTCCGACGTGGCGAGGCGGATGTTGGTGATCGCGCCGCCGTTCGCGGTGTAGCGCGTCTCGGGATCGGCGCCGAGATTGCCGACCAGGATGACCTTGTTGATGCCGCGTGCCATGGATCGTGTGTCCTCTGAATGTCGTGTTGCGGATGGGCGCACGATACACGCGGGCGCGCCGTCCCGCACGCCGTGCCCGCGCGCGCGGGCGTCGGCGCACGGCGGCGGCGCGTGTCAGCGATCGGCCCGGCCCGCGGTCGTTGTTTTTCCACGCGTTTCGCCAAGCCCGCGCGATCGGCCCGCTATACTGGCCTCGCCCCCGAAGGAACCGCCTTGAGCTCGACCGCCGCCATTCCCGAACCCTCGCCGATCGCCGGCTTCGCCGACGTGCAGGCGCTCGCCGCCGCCGACATGCGCGACGTGAACGCGCTGATCCGCGCGCGGCTCGCCTCCGACGTCGTGCTGATCAACCAGGTGGCCGAGCACATCATCGGCGGCGGCGGCAAGCGCCTGCGCCCGCTCCTGCACCTGATCGCCGCGCACGCGGCGGGCTATCGCGGCCGCGATCATCTCGCGCTCGCCGCGGTGATCGAGTTCATCCATACCGCGACGCTGCTGCACGACGACGTCGTCGACGAATCGGACCTGCGCCGCGGCCGGCAGACGGCGAACGCGCTCTGGGGCAACGCCGCGAGCGTGCTCGTCGGCGATTTCCTCTATTCGCGCTCGTTCCAGATGATGGTCGAGCTAGACCGCATGCGCGTCATGCGCATCCTCGCCGACACCACCAACCGCATCGCCGAGGGCGAGGTGCTGCAGCTCCTCAACATCGGCAATCCGGACACCGACGAGGCGGCCTATCTCAACGTGATCGAGCGCAAGACCGCCGTGCTGTTCGCCGCCGCGACGCGGCTCGGCGCGGTGCTCGCCGATCTTCCGCGCGAAGAGGAGGAAGCGCTAGCGCGCTACGGACTCGATCTCGGCTTCGCGTTCCAGATCGCCGACGACGTGCTCGACTACGTGTCCGACGCCGGCACGCTCGGCAAGAACATCGGCGACGATCTCGCCGAGGGCAAGCCGACGCTGCCGCTGATCCACGCGATCGCACGGAGTGCACCGGCGGCCGCCGAATCGCTGAAGCGCGCCGTCACGGCCGGCGGACGCGACGCGCTGCCCGAAGTGCTCGCCGCGATCCGCGACACCGGCGCGCTCGAGCTCTCGCGCGAGCGTGCGCACCGCTACGCGGACTCCGCGCGCGCGGCGCTCGGCGCATTGCCGCGATCGAGCGCACGCGACGCGCTGGCGGTGCTCGCCGACTACGCGATCGACCGCACGCGCTAGCGTTTCTTCGCCGCTTCCCGCGCGGCGTCGAGCTCGTCCTCGGCGTCCTCGATCTCGTCGCAGCCGATGTCCAGCCGCCCGGCCTCGATGTCCTCGCGCGCCTTCGCCGCCAGCTTGCGGTAGCGCGCGCGGATCGTGTCGAGCGTCTCCTCGTCGAGCTCCTCGAGATCGAGCAGCGCGTTGTGCGCGCCCTTCAGCGCGCGGATCAGCTCGTCCATCTTGACGTGCATCGCTTCCGAGTCGCGGTTCTGCGTGTTCTGGATCAGGAACACCATCAGGAACGTCACGATCGTCGTGCCGGTGTTGATGATGAGCTGCCAGGTGTCGCTGAAGCCGAAGATCGGCCCGGTGACGCCCCACACGACGACGATCGCGAGCGCGAGCACGAACGTGAACGGCCGCCCGGTCGCGCGGGCCGCGCCGTTGGCGAAGCGCGTGAACCACGACGATCGCGACGGACGCGAGGCCATCGGCGTCAGTTCGCCGCGAACGCTTCGTCGAAGAAGAGGTGCATCTGCTTCAGGCCCCGCTTCGAGGCGCGCTCGTTGTAGAGGCAGCCCGGCACCGAGTTGTCGGCCGTCGGGATCGCGAAGCAGTGCACCGCGCCGCCGAAGGCGAGGAACTGCCAGTCGACGTTGGCGTCGCGCATCTCCTTCTGGAATCCGGCGATCTGCTCGGGCGACTCGAACTTGTCGTCGGCGCCGTGCAGCGCCAGCACTTTCGCCTTGATGTTCTTCGCCATCGACGCATCGTCCGTCGAAAGGTTGCCGTGGAACGAAACGACGCCGGCGACGTCGGCGCCGCTCCGCGCGAGATCGAGCACGGCCGCGCCGCCGAAGCAGAAGCCGAACGCGCCCCAATGCTTGCCGTCCAGGGGCGCTTTCCCGCCATTTTCCTTTTTCAGCGCGTCGAGTGCGCCGTTGATGCGTGCCCGCAGGTCGGCGCGATGGTCGTACATGTCCTTGGTCGCCTTGCCGGCGTCGTCGGCGGTCTTCGGACGCACGTCCTTGCCGTACACGTCGGCGACGAGGATCACGTAGTCCTTGCCGGCGATTTGTTTCGCGAGCGCGATCTGATTGTCGTTCATGCCCATCCAATCGGGCGCCATGACGAGCCCCGGCCGCGGCGATTTCGACGCATCGTCGTAGACGAGCACGCTTTGCATCTCTTTACCGCCGACCTGATAGCTCACGGGTTTCGTGACCATCGCGGCGTGCAGCGGTGCCGCTGCGGCGAATGCGAGGGCGAATGCGGCGATGCGTACCTGCATGGCGATCTCCTGACGGGCTGCGAGGGGGCTTGCATGGTAGTGCTTCCCTTGTGCGGCCGCGACGGGCCTGCTGCTACACTCGCCGCCGGTTCGATCCGATGGAAGCTCCGATGCGAAAGACCGTCGTCCTTGCCGGCATGGCCGCCCTCCTCGCGACCGCGATCGCGGCCGCGGCGGTCAAGCCCGAAACCGCGATCCATTACCGGCAAAGCGTCTACACGATGATCGGCTGGAACTTCGTGCCGATGGTCGACATGATCAAGAACAAGACGCCGTGGGATTCGGCGACGTTCGCCAAGCACGCCGACCGGCTCGCGTTCCTCGCGCCGCAGCTGCTCGAAGGTTTCCCCGAAGGCTCCGACAAGGGCGCCGAGACCGAGGCGAAGCCCGAGATCTGGAAGAACATGGACGACTTCAAGAGCAAGATGAGCGATCTCGTGCGCGAGACGAAAGCGCTCGCGGACGTGGCCAGGGCCGGCGACGAGGCGAAGACGCGCGAGCAGTTCAGGAAGACCGCCGGCGCGTGCAAGAGCTGCCACGACAAGTACCGCTCCGAGGAATGACACCCGGCTCGGCCGGAGACTTCCGGTCAGGCGTCGCCGCCGAAGATCACCAGCAGCGCGACCGCCGCAGCACTCATGGCCATGAGCACGAGCGCGCGCCACAAGGGCGCGACGCGCGTCGGTGCGCCGTCGCCGCGATGTGCGCGGCCGTGCCACATCGGCGCGACGAGATTCTCGTGGCGCAGTACCCAGTGCATCGCCACCGCGACAACATGCCCGAGGATCAGCAGCAGCAGCACGTAGCGGTTGACGTGGTGCACGTGCGTCATCCAGGCGACGGTCGCGTCCGACACGCGCGCGGCGAGCGGGCCCGTTTCGGTGAGATCGTCGGTCGAGAAAAGCCCGGTCACCGACTGCACGAAGAGGCTCGCCAGCAGGAGCAGCACGGACCAGCCGCCGATCGGGTTGTGGCCGAAGACGTGCGGCGCGCGACCGGCGAGCGCCTCGCGCGCGTAGCGCACGACCACGCCGGGCCCGCGCACGAACGCGGCGAAGCGGCTGGTCGTCGAGCCGGCGAAGCCCCACAACACGCGGAACACGACCAGCGCCAGCGTCGCGTAGCCCAGGTAGAAGTGCCACTCCATCGACAAAATGCCGAATTCGCCGCTGGCATATTGCGCGGCGATGAGCAGCACGAGCGTCCAGTGGAACAGCCGCGTCGGCAGATCCCACACGGTCGCCTGTCCGGTCTCGCCCATGATTTCCTTCGCTTCGAATCGCGCGCCGAGGATAGCAGTCTCAGCCGTGCGCTCCGCGGAGACCTTTGCGCATGATCCTGCGGGACCTGCGCGGACCACTCGAATTTTTACAAACTCAGCACGCGCGATGCGCGATGCTGACGGATTGGCGGCGCCCGCGACGGACGCCGCCACGGCCGACGGGATCGATGCCCGCGGCGACCGCCACGCAGCCGTCGCTGGAATCGAAATGACCCCTGCACTGCGGCTCGCGCTCGCATCGCTCCTCGCACTCGCCTCATCCGCCGCGTTTTCCGCACCGCACCTGCCCGACACGCCGATGGACGCGCACGTCGCCGGCGGCGGCTGCCCGTCGGGGCTCTGCCTCGCGGTCACCGTGACGACCGATCCGCCGCCGGCCTGCGGCTCGGCGACGACGCTCGCCGTCGCGAGCGGCACGCGCGTCAACTTCTGCTACACCGTGACGAACGGAACCGGCAGCACGCTCGGCTATCACTCGCTCGTCGACGACGTCGACGGCGAGCTCTTCTGGCTCGCGCCGCAGACGCTCGCGCCCGGCGCGAGCTACCAGTACCACCGCTCGGCGACGATCTTCGAGACGACGACGGTCGACTCGACCTGGACCGCGCAGGACATCGCGCCCGACTACACGCCGACCGTCAACCCGGTCGGGAGCTTCGTCGACATCACCGGCATCGGCACGCCGCTCGGCATCAGCAACGAGCACATGCAAGGCGTGACGCTGCCGTTCGCGTTCGACTTCTACGGGCGCGAGTCGGATCACGTCTGCGTCTCGAGCGACGGCTTCGTGCTGTTCGACCTCTGGCCGTGCCCGCCGTACGCGTACTACGCCGCGCGGCCGATTCCGACGCCGGTCATGCCGGCTCCGGTGTTCATGCCGCTCTGGGAAGAGCTCACCGATGCCAGCGGCGAGATCTACGTCGCGACGCTCGGCACGGCACCGAACCGGCAGTTCGTCGTCGAGTGGCACGACCGGCCCCCGTACGGCCACGTCGATCCGTTCACGATCGAGCTGATCCTCGACGAAGCCGACGGCCGCATCTCGTTCCAGTACGCCGACGTCGACACCGACGGTCCGTTCGGCAGCCACGGCATGCTCGGCACGGTCGGCCTCCAGGCGAACGCCGCGCTCGCCTACCAGTTCTCGAACTTCACGCCGTCGCTGACCAGCGGCATGGGCATCGACTGGGCGCCGAACGCGCCGTCGGTCGTCAGCGACAGCGCGAGCGCGACGGTCACCGCGAGCGGCGCGACCGTGACGCTCGATCCGGTCGTGCTGACCGCGAGCGGCATGGGCGGCACCGTCACGACGGCGCACGTCAGCGTCGGCAACAGCGGCAGCGCGCCGCTGACCTGGTCGTTCGCCGAGGCGACGCGGGCGCCGACGTCGCCGCTCGGGACGGGCGACGTGCCGTCGTTCGCGATGAACCTGACCGATGGCTCGTTCGTGCGCTTCGACGCGTCCGCGCCGGATTCGCTCAATCCGGTTGCGTCGACCGACTATCGCCTCACCGCGGGCGACTTCGTCGACAACAATCCGCTGCAGGTCTTCGGCATCGACGGCATCAGCGCGGCACACCGGAACGCGCTCGTCACGGTCAGCATCGTCGACGGCTCGGTCCAGGAGATCGGCACCGCGAACGCGCTCGGCACCGCCGACTGGGCCGCCCTCAAGTGGGATCCGGTCGATCGCACGCTGTACGGCGTGACGTCCGACTGCGGGCTCACGAACTCGACGCTCTATCGCATCAGCCGTTCGACCGGCTTCGCGACGCGCATCGGCCCGATCGCCGCGAGCGGCCACAACTGCGTGGTCGACATCGCGATCAACTCGAGCGGCCGCATGTACGGCGTCGAATCGGGCTTCGAGAACGCGCTGATCGCGATCGACAAGACCGACGGCAGCGCCACGGCGATCGGCCTCCTCGGCGTCGACGCGAGCGGCGATCAGGGCCTCGACTTCGACGACATGTCGGGGTTCCTCTGGTGGGCGCGCTACGACGCGATGGCGCCGGGCGGGCCGGTCAGCGAGATGCGCACGATCAACCCGAACAACGCCCTCAGCACGGTGATCGGCCCGATCGGCGACGGCGCGACCGAGATCGACGCCTTCGCGATCGGCTCGGTCGGCAACTGCTCGAGCCCCGAGGACATCCCGTGGCTCGCGATGAGCCCGCCGTCGGGCACCGTCGACGGCGGCGACTCGACGGACGTCGCGATCGCGCTCGACGCGACCGGCCTCGACCCGGGCGTCTACCAGGCGATGATCTGCGTCAACACGAACGACCAGACGACGCCGCTCGAGCAGCTGCCGGTGGAATTCACGGTCTATTCCGCCGACGACGTGATCTTCCGCGACGGCTTCGACAATCCCTGAGTCTCAGGCGATGCCGAGCCCGGCGATCGTCCCGATCGTGTCCGGATCGAAACCCGCCAGCGCCGCGAACGCGGCGCCGCGCTCGGCGTAATCGCGGAACTGGTCGAAGCTCGGCGCACCGGGCGACAGCAGCACGACGCCGTTGTCCGGCGTGACGCGGCGCGCGACGGCGACGGCGTCGGCGAGCGTCGCCGCCGATTCCAGCCGATAACGTCCCGGCGTTTCGCGCAGCACCGCCGCGATGCGCGCGCCGTTCGCGCCCATCGTCACGATCGCGTGCGGCGGATCGTCGCGAACCGCCGCGGCGAAGGCGCGCCAGTCGAGCCCGCGATCGTGGCCGCCGACGAGCACGGTGACCCGGTCGCCCCCGAGGCTCGCCAGCGCTTCGAGCGTCGCCTGCGGCGTCGTCGCGATGCTGTCGTCGAACCACGTGAACCCGTCGCGCGCGCCGAGGCGCTGCAGGCGATGCGGCAGCGGACGGAACGTCGCGAGGTGGGCGGCCGCCGCGATCGCGTCTTCGCCGGCGGCATCGATCGCAGCGAGCGCGGCGCAGACGTTGAGCGCGTTGTGCGCACCGCGCAGCGGCACCTCGGCGAGCGAAGCGATGCGCGCGGTCGCACGAAAGATCGCACCGTCGCGCACGTGCCAGGTGCGCGCGTCGCCGAACACGACCCGCTTCGCGTGTGCTGCGGTGCGCGTCGCGAGCTCCGGCTGCAGTGCGTTGACGACCAGCGTCGACGCGGCATCCGCGAGCGCGAGCTTGTCCGCCGCGTAGCGCTCGCGCGTGCCGTGCCAGTCGAGATGCTCTTCGTAGAGGTTGACGATGACGCCGACGTCGACCTGCGGAGCGGCGCGCGTCTGGAAGCTCGAAAGCTCGATGACCCACCAGTCCACAGCGCCCGGCGGATCGAGCAGCTCCAGCAGCGGCAGGCCGATGTTGCCGGCGAGCGCCGTGCGGCGGCCGAGGCCGCGCAGGCCGTGCGCGATCAGCGCCGTGACCGTGCTCTTGCCCTTGGTGCCGGTGACCGCGATCGTGCGCGCGTCCGGATGCTCGGCGAACCAGAGCGCCGTGCCCGACGTGAACAGCGTGCCGTTGTGCTGCGCCTCGAGGATTTCCGGACGGTACGCGCCGATACCGGGCGACTTGATCACGACGTCGAACGCGCTGAGCGCCGCGGCGTCCGGCGGCGCCGTCACCGTCGTCGTGTGCGCGCCGCGCGCAGCGGAGGCCTCGGCATCGGAACAGAAGACCGTGATGTCGAGCGCCGGCAGCCGCGTCCGCAACGCGGCGAGCGCCGCCCTGCCCTCGCGCCCGTAGCCCCAGATCGCGACGCGGCGATCGGCGAGATCAGCGATGCGCATCGATCAGCGCCGCGAGACGCGCCGGAATGCGATGTTCGCCGTGCGGCACGAGCAGCGGCGCGAGCGCGAGATCGCCCGCTTCGAGCTGCGGCGCGATCTCGTCCGCGAAGCGCGCGACGATCGCGTCTTCGCGCCACTCGGCGCGCGCGGCGAGCGTCGCCAGCGCGGCGCGCGACTCGATGCCTTCACCGACGCACTCGAACGGCTTGTGGTCGCGATATTCCATCAGCGCGTCGAACGCCGGCGCGAGCGATGCGTCGTCGAGCAGGTTCCGTCCGAAGATCGCGAGCAGCCGCGGCTTCGGCATGAACGGCGCGAGCGCGAGGAACACGAAATGGCACTTCGGACACTGGCCGCACCAGCGATCGGCCGGCTTCGGCCCGAGGATGCGGAAGTTGCGGTTGCAGCTCGAGAAGACGTCGTCGTAGCGCGACGACCGCGCGAAGCGCTCGGCGACCGCGAGCTCCGAGAGCGGCCGCAGCAGCGAGCAGTAATGCAGGTCGTTCGCGACGCGCGACCTCAGGAGCGCGTGGAAGCGCTGCTCGAACTCCCAGCCCTTGCTCCACTGGTGGTTGACCGGCTGGCCGTCGTATTCGAGCGTCGCGCTCGACGCGGAGCGTTCGTTCGAGAATGCGATCGTGTCGAAGCCGTAGAGGACCGCGGCGACCGCGAGGATCGCCGAGTTGATCGCCGTCACCGGGATGTGGCCGTTGTACGCACCCTGCCGGTTGTACTCGAACAGCTCGGGGGCGAGCTGGCGGCGGATGTTCAGCAGCGGCAGCCCGGTCCGGCGCGCGCAGGTCGCGATCAGTTCCGACGTGCCGATCCACACCGCGGTCATCGGCTCGTCGACG
>DATFRS010000130.1:0-6160 GCA_035263065.1 Rhodanobacteraceae bacterium | reverse complement strand
GGCGGCTTCGCGAACCGCGGCGGATGGGGCGGTTGGGGCGGCGGCGGATTCGGCGGCGGCGGCGGTTGGGGCGGTGGCGGTGGCGGTGGATTCAGCGGCGGCGGCGGCATGTCGGCCGGCGGCGGCGCATCCGGCAGCTGGTGAGGACACGACGATGCGCTGGCTCAATCACCTGATCGCACGACCCGGCGCAGGGCGGCATTTCCCGCCGAAGACGCTCGACGCGATCCAGCACGCGATCGCCGCGAGCGAGCATCGCCACCTCGGCGAGATCTGCTTCGCGGTCGAAGGCGGCCTGCCGTTCGCGGAAGTCGTCGCGGGCCGCCAGCCGCGCGATCGCGCGCACGCCGCGTTCGCGCGCCTGCGCGCGTGGGACACCGAGCACAACACCGGCGTGCTCGTCTACGTGCTCATCGCCGACCACGCGATCGAGATCGTCGCCGACCGCGGCATCGCGGCAAAGGTCGCCGAGTCGGAGTGGGGTGCGATCTGCGCACTGATGCAGCGTGCCTTCGCGGCCGGCGAGTACGAGAAGGGCGCGCTCGAGGGCGTTTCCGCGATCACCGAAATCCTGGCGCGGCATTTCCCGTCGGATGGGCAGCGCAACGTCGACGAGCTGCCGGATCGGCCGGTGATTCTCTGAGCGCCGCTAGTCGAAGCCATTCGCGAAGATCGCGTCGAAGAGCACCTTGAATCCCGCCTGCAACGGCCAGCCCTGATTGCCGTTCGGGTTGTTGCGATAGGCGCCGACGTCGAGCAGCGGGCTGCGTGATTGCGCGTTGAAGTCGTCGACGGCGAGCGTCGCGGCGTCGGCCGTCCCGACGAGTCGCCCGGCGCGCGGTACGAGGTCCTGCGGCGGCACGCCGGAGAAGTTCGCGTCGCTGAAATCGGCGGCGATGTCGCCGCTCGCGTCGAAGCCGCCGGAAACGCCGCTCAGCGAGCCGGTGCCGACGTTCGCAACCATCGTGACGAAGCTCGGCGATCCGCCGGCGAACACGGCGTTGCCGCTCGCGGCGTAGAGCGCGTTGTTCGCGACCAGCACGGCGCCGGCGACATCGCTGACGTGTAGCGCGTCGCCGCTCGCCTTCAGCACGGTGTTGTTGACGATGACGAGGTTGCCGACACTGCCGCCTTGCGACGCATGGATGCCGATGCCGGCAGCCGCTGCGCTCAGCACGATGTTGTTGCGCACGATCGCATCGGCAGTGACCTGGATGCCGTTGTCGCCCGAGTTCCAGACGAGGTTCCGCTCGATGACGTTCGGCGCGCCGTTGCCGTTCGTGTGATAGAGCGTGATGCCGGGATAGGCCGTGTCGTGGATGACGTTGTCGCGCACGACGTTGGCGTAGCTGCCGGCCTTGATCTCGATGCCGTCGCCCTGCGTGACGGTCGGGCCGTCGAGGTCGTGGATGTAGTTGTTCGCGACCAGCGAGTCGTGCACGCGGCAGGCGTCGTCGTTGCAGCCGAGATAGAAGCCTTCGGCGGTCTCGCCGGCGTGGTCGATCTCGTTGTGGACGAACACGAGCCGCGCGTAGACGTTGCCGCCGTCGTTCGCGCTGATCGCGTTCGCCGCGGTGTCGTGGATGTGGCAGTTGCGGATCGTGATGTCCGACGAATTCGTGAGGCGGATGCCGCGCGAGCCGCCGCTGAACTCGATGCCGTCGATGACGACGAAGTTCGAATCGACGATGTTGACGATGTTCTGGCCGTCGTCGACGTAGTGCAGCAGCGGCTGCTCGCCGCTCGCGGCGCGGATCGTGATCGGCAAGTCGGCCGTGCCGGCGAGGTCGAGCTCGAAATAGCTCGACAGCGCATACGTGCCGCCGTGCATGATCAGCGTGTCGCCGGCCACGAGGTTCTGCATGACGCTGCGGAAGTCGTCGCCGGGACCGATCTCGATGACGTCCGCGTGCGCGACGCCCGCGAGGCACAGCGCGAGACACGACAAGAGCTTCATGGCGGCCTTCCCGGCGCGTCTAGCCGACGCGCCGCAATGCTGCCGCGAAATCCTCCGGCGTTGTGAGCGGCGGTTCACACGCCGTGCCGCGGCAGAGATACGCGACGACGTCCGCCGTCGCATGCTGTTGGCCGAGCGTGCCCGGCAACGCACCGGCGTCGGCGGGGATGAAGTAGCCGTCGAACCTCGGCGTTCGCCATGGGACCGTCGCCGACTCGTCGCGGTAACGGATCACGACGTGCACGGGCGGCTGCAGGACATCGCGCAGCGCGAGCAGCAGCGAGCAGCTTGCGTGCGGATACTCCTGCAGGATGCCCCAGGCGGCGCGCAGCGTGCGCTCGGCGGCGGCGAGGTAGCGCGCCTCGCCGATCAGGTGGCCGAGCTTCAGCAGCGCACGCGCCGCGACGCCGTTGCCCGACGGCAGCGATTCGTCGATGAAGGGCTTCGGCCGCTGCGGCAGCGCTTCGGCGTCGTGCGCCGTGAAGAAGAAACCGCCGCGGTCCGCGTCCTCGAAGCGCGCGAGCAGCGACCCGGCGAGCGCGATCGCCCAGTCGAGATCGCGCCGGCGCCAGCGCACCTGCAGCATCGCGAGCAGCGCGTCGAGCAGGAACGCGTGATCGTCGAGATACGCGGGGAATTTCGCGACGCCGCCGGCGTGGCAGGCGTAGAGGCGGCCGTCTTTCCAGAGGTTCGCGTAGAGAAAATCGAGCGCACGCTCGGCTTCGGCGAGCAGCGGGCGCTCGGGATGCGTCCGCGCGGCGCGCGCGGCACCGCCGATCATCAGCGCGTTCCACGCCGTCAGGATCTTGTCGTCGAGCCCGGGCCGCGCGCGCTTGCCGCGCGCAGCGAGCAGCTTGCGGATCGCGCCGCCGAGCCGGCGGCGGGCTTCCTCGGGCGCGAGCGAGACGCGCGTTCCGATGTCTTCGAACGTCGCCGACACGACGAGATGCCACGCCTCGCCTTCGAAGTTCGGCGGACGATCGAGGCCGTAGCGCTGCTCGACGATCGCGAATTCGCCGGGATCGAGCAGTGCGCGGACCTCGTCGCGCTGCCAGAGGTAGTAGCGGCCTTCCTCGCCTTCGGAATCGGCGTCGAGCGAGCTGAAGAAGCCGCCCGACGGCGCGATCATCTCGCCTCTGACCCACGTCGCGCACGCGCTCGCCGGATGCTCGAAGCCGGGCTCGTCGAGCACGACGGCGGCCTCGGCGTACACCGGCAGGAGCTGCGCGTTGTCGTACAGCATCTTCTCGAAATGCGGGATTTCCCAGTACGGGTCGACGCAGTAGCGGAAGAAGCCGCCGCCGAGATGGTCGTCGAGCCCGCGCAGCGCCATGCGCTCGAGCGTGAGAAACGCCATGTCGCGCGGCGAGGGCGAGCTCGCGCGCGCGTCGTGCGCGCAGGCGAGCAGGAGCTCGATCTCGCCGGCATGCGGAAACTTCGGGCCGCCGACGTGGCCGCCGTTGTCCTTGTCGAACGCGGCCGCGATGCGCGTCAGCGCCGTGCGGATCGGCGCGTCGTCGAGCGCACTCGCGTGCGTGCCGCCGCGCGCGTGGTCGGCGAGGAACGCCGCGAGCGCATCGTTCTGCGAGCGCACCTCGTCGGGCTTGGCGTCGAACCACGCGCGCACGCCTTCGAGCACCTGCGCGAAGGCGGGCGAGCCGTAGCGCGGCGTCGGCGGAAAATACGTGCCGGCGAAGAACGGCATCAGGTCGCCGGGCGTCAGGAACACCGTCAGCGGCCAGCCGCCGCCGCGCCGCGCGAGCGCCTGGTGCGCGAGCTGGTAGACCTTGTCGATGTCGGGCCGTTCCTCGCGGTCGACCTTGATGTTCACGTAGAGCGCGTTCATGACGCGGGCGATCGCTTCGTCCTCGAAGCTTTCGTGCGCCATCACGTGGCACCAGTGGCACGCGGCGTAGCCGATCGAGAGCAGGATCGGCTTGTTCGCCGTCCGCGCGGCCGCGAGCGCCTCGTCGCTCCACGGCCACCAGTCGACGGGATTTTCCGCGTGCTGGCGCAGGTACGGGCTCGTTTCGCGGGCGAGTCGGTTCGGCATGATCGGGGACGAGTCTACGCGAGCGGCCGCGCTTGTCGCGCGCCGAGAGAGCGGCTACGGTGCGCCTTCGCCGCTGAATGGACGGATCGTGAGCGAGCCCATCGAATATCCCGCGCTGTTCCTCAAGCGCGGCGAGGATCAGCGTCTTCGCGCCGGACACCTCTGGGTGTTCTCGAACGAGATCGACGTCGCGCGCTCGCCGCTCGGCGAGTTCGAGCCCGGCGAGATCGCGGCGATCGTCGATCACGCCGGCAAGCCGATCGGCATCGGCTACGTCAATCCGAATTCGCTGATCGCGGCGCGGCTCGTCGTGCGCGGCGTCGAGCATCCGCTCGACCGCTCGCTGATCGTGCACCGCCTCAACATCGCGCTCGCGCTGCGCGAGAAGCTCTACGCAGAGCCGTACTACCGGCTCGTGTTCGGCGAATCGGACGGCCTGCCGGGCCTGACGCTCGATCGTTTCGGCGACGTCGTGGTCGGCCAGGCGACGACCGCGGGCATGGAGCGGCTCAAGGACGCGGTGACCGAAGCCGTGGTCAAGGTGCTGAAGCCGCGCCAGCTCTGGTGGAAGAACGACGCGTCGATCCGCGCGCTCGAAAACCTGCCGAGCTATGCCGACCTCGGCTACGGCGAGTACGGAGCACCGGCGATCGTGCGCGAAGGCGGGCTCGAGTTCGCGCTCGATCCCGTCGGCGGCCAGAAGACCGGCTGGTTCTATGACCAGCGCGAGAATCGCGATCGGCTCACGCGCCTCGTCGACGGAAGACGCGTGCTCGACATGTTCAGTTACCTCGGCGCGTGGGGCCTGCGCGCGGCCGCGCTGGGAGCCAGCGAAGTCGTCTGCGTCGACGCTTCGCAAGCGGCCGTCGACGCGATCGGCGCGAACGCGGAGCGCAACGGCCTCGCCGATCGCGTGCGCGCCGTGAAGGCCGACGCGTTCGATCACCTGAAGGCGTTGCGCGAGGCGCGCGAGCGTTTCGACGTCGTGATCCTGGATCCGCCCGCGTTCGTCAAGCGCAAGAAGGATTTTGCCGAAGGCCGGCTCGCGTATCGCCGCCTCAACGAGCTCGGCATGCAGGTGCTCGCGCGCGACGGCATTCTCGTCACGTGCTCGTGCTCGTACCACATGCCGCGCGCGGCGCTGCTCGAAACGGTGCAGCAGGCGGCGCGCCATCTCGACCGCCAGGCACAGGTGCTCGTGCAGCTCCAGCAGGCGCCGGATCATCCGGTGCATCCGGCGATCCCGGAGACGGACTACCTCAAGGGGTTCGTCTGCCGCGTGCTGCCGGCGTAGCGGCTCACCAGCGGACAGGGCACAATCGCGTCCTGGAGCTCCGCCCCGCCATCCCGTGACGCATCCCTTCGTCGATATCGACCCGATCGCCTTTTCGCTCGGCCCGGTGCAGGTGCACTGGTACGGCATCATGTATCTGATCGGCTTCGCGGCCGCGTGGTGGCTCGGCCAGCGCCGGCGCGCGGCGGGGCGCCTCCCGGTCAGCGCCGATGCGTTCTCCGATCTCGCGTTCTACGTGATGCTCGGCGTCATCGTCGGCGGCCGCGTCGGCTACATGGTGTTCTACGACACGAGCGAGTTGATCCACCATCCGCTGAGCCTCTTCCGCGTCTGGGAAGGCGGCATGTCGTTCCACGGCGGCCTGCTCGGCGTGCTCGTCGCCGTGCTCTGGTGGACGCGGCGCAACAAGCTCAATTTCTTCGACGTCGTCGATTTCGTCGCGCCGCTCGTGCCGATCGGGCTCGGGCTCGGACGGCTCGGCAACTTCATCGGCGGCGAGCTCTGGGGACGGCACACCGACCTTCCGTGGGGCATGATCTTCCCGCGCGCGCTCGAAGCGCTCGGGAAATCGAAGGAGGAGCTCTACGAGATGTATCGCGCCGGCGAGCTCGATCGCGCCGCGCGACATCCCTCGCAGCTCTACGAGTTCTGCCTCGAAGGCGTCGTGCTGTTCGCCGTGCTCTGGATCTACTCGCGCAAGCCGCGGCCGCGCTATGCGGTGTCGGGCCTCTTCGCGTTGCTCTACGGACTCTTCCGCTTCTCGGTCGAGTTCGTGCGCGAGCCCGACGTGCAGCTCGGCTTCGTCGCGTTCGACTGGGTCACGATGGGGCAGATCCTGTCGCTGCCGCTGATCCTC
>DATFRS010000129.1:0-6579 GCA_035263065.1 Rhodanobacteraceae bacterium | reverse complement strand
GCGCCTGCACCTCGGCGCCGCCGAGATCGGCGCGTACGACTTCCGCATAAAGCGGCACGTGCCATTCGACGCTCTGCGCGCTCGCGAAGCGCACCGCGACCACCGCAACGCCCGCGACGAGTCGATTTGCCCAGTGCACGGATTGCTCCCCGATCTCCCGCGCCGATCATACTGGAGGCCTGCGCTTCCGCCGCCGCCGCAACGCATGTAACCTTTCGGCCACTTTGCGTACCGACGGGAGGCGTCATGCTGAAGGTCCTGGTGGCAAGCTCGAAAGGCGGTGCGGGCAAGACGACGATTGCGACCAATCTCGCCGCGCACTATGCCGTCGAGGGCAAGAACACCGTGCTGGTCGACGCCGACCGCCAGGGCTCGAGCCAGCGCTGGGCCGAGAAGCGCGCCGAGATGCCGAACGCCGTGCTGGGCCTGTCGGGCCTGCGCCGCGACTGGGCGAAACACGTTCCCGAGGACGCCGAGCGCGTCGTGGTCGATTCGGCGGCCGGCATCCGCTCGGGCGAAGTCGGCGAGTTCCTCGATACGGTCGATGCCGTCATCGTGCCGATCCTGCCTTCGGCGATCGATCTCGAGGCTGCGGAGCCCTTCCTCGCCGAGCTCCACGACCTGCCGAGGATCAAGCGCGGCAAGGTGCCGGTCGCGCTGGTCGCCAATCGCCTCAAGCCCTGGACCAACGCCTCGCAGCAGGCGATCGACGCGATCAAGCGCTTCCCGTTCCCGATCGTCGCGGAGCTTCGCGACACGCAGGGCTACGTGCTGGCCTCCGAGCTCGGCAAAAGCATCTTCGACTACAACTCCGAGGTCGTCCGCTCGCATCAGGACGACTGGGGCAAGCTGCTGCGCTGGCTGAAGAAGCTGGCCTGAACGGTTCGGTAGGCCTTAACCACACTTTGCGGGACCTTTGCGCGGCGCCGGTCAGCAGTCCGGCGCCTCGCGCGTTCTCTGCTCATGCGGCCGACGTGGCCGTTCACGAGCAACCCGCCATGCGCAAGATCCTCCCCGCTCTCTTCTCCCTGAGCGCCCTCGTCGCCGCGGCCGCGGCGTCGGCCGCGAGCCCGGCGCCCGCCGGCGCAGCGCCGGACGCGACGTCCCACGGCAACTGGCGCCAGCAGTTCTTCGACAAGATCGACGCGAACCATGACGGCGTGGTCACGCGCGCCGAATACCAGGCCTGGGTCGACGGCCGCTTCGCCAAACTGGATACGAACGGCGACGGCAAGGTCAACGCCGATGAAGTCGCGACGTCGCCCGCCGCCGTCGAGCGCGTGCAGAAGCGCGCCGACGGCTTCGTGCGCCGCTACGACGCGAGCGGCAGCGGCGAGGTCAGCAAGGCCGACTTCGAAGCCAAGGAAATGCAGCGCTTCGATCGCCTGAGCAACGGTGCCGATTCGATCACCGAAGACCAGTTCAACGCCGCGCGACCGTTCAAGCGCCACCGCGGCCCCGCGCCGACCGACAACGGCGGCTGAGACCGCCGGCAGCGTTGCCCCGTCGATTCCGGCGGGCGGGCCGGGACGCCTGCCCGCCGGTTTCGTTCGTCCGCATTCCCGGAAACGGCGATTCACGCCGCCGCGCCGAATGCGGCATGATCGGCGCATCCGTCACCGTGAGGAGCCGACCATGGCCGAGCGCGAGATCATCCTGGTGCGCCATGCGCATGCCGAACCCGCGACCGCCGGCCAGGACGACCTCGCGCGCGTGCTGAGCCTGCGCGGCGAGGCCGAGGCGGATGCTGCCGGCGCCTGGCTCAAGCGCCACGGGGCGCATCCGGCGCGCGTGCTCTGCTCGCCCGCCGCGCGCACGCGCGAGACCTGCGAGCGCGTGCTCGCCGCGATCGGCTACGCCGACGTGCGCAGCGAGGCGCGCATCTACGAGGCGACGCCGGCGACGCTGATCCGCGTGCTCGACGAGCACGCCGACGCGAACCCGCTGCTCGTCGTCGGCCACAACCCCGGGTTCGAGAACCTCGTGGCCCTCCTGACCGAGGGCGCCTCCGATTCCGGCCGCGGCATTCCGCCGGGCGGCGTCGTCTGGCTCGGCCTTCCCGGAGACTCCGCGATGGAGCCGGGAACCGCCGCCGTCCATCATTTCTGGTGGCCGTGATCGCCGGATCGGGCCGATGGTTCGACAGGCCCTGAATTCCGCGCCGTGGCTTGCCGCGGCGTTTTTCTTCGCGATGCCGGCGCGCGCCGAGGAAGCGCCGGCGGTCGATCACGTCGAGCTCGACAGCGCCCGCTCGCAGGCGACCTTCGGCGTCAAGGTCATGTGGCTCGTCAGCGTGCACGGACGCTTCGGCAAGGTGCACGGCGTCGTCGACGTCGACCGCTTCCGCAACTTCGCGGTCGTCGACGCGCGCATCGACGCGAACGCGGTCGAGATGGGCAACAAGGGCTACGAGGACTGGGTCAAGTCGCCCGAGTTCTTCGACGTCGCCGAGCATCCCGAGATCCGCTTCGTCTCCGAATCGTTTCCGCTGCAGCGCCTGCGCCGCGGCGGCAAGCTCACCGGCACGCTGACGATCCGCGGCACCGACCAGGTCGTGACGTTCGATCTCGATCCCGCCGACTGCGACCACCCGGCCTACGAGTGCCCGATCATGGTCTCGGGCTCGATCCGCCGCTCGGCGTTCGGCATGCGCTCGCGGCGCGGCGCGCTGAGCGACAAGGTCGACCTGCACTTCGAGGTGTTCGCGATCCCGGCAGCGGAGCGGCTCAATCCGTGATGCGGGCCGGTTGGGTCGCGCTGCTCTCGCTGCTCTTCGCCGGCTGCGGGCTCAATCGCGAGCTCGCGCGCAAGGCCGACGCGATCGTCGCCGCCGAGCGCCCGGCCGACACGAGCTGCGCGGCGGAGAATCACTGTGCGATCGATTCGCCGTACCGCGCGCTGATCGACGAAGCGAAGCGCGCGACCACGCCGGACACGCCGGTTCACTACGTCAACCTCCTCGAAACCGGCGAAGACTCGCTGCTGCTGCGCGTGCACCTGATCCGTGCCGCGAAGACCAGCATCGACATCCAGACCTTCATCTTCGCGGGCGACGACGCCGGCTGGCTGATCCTCGACGAGCTCATCGCGGCGGCGCGCCGCGGCGTGCGCGTGCGCGTGCTGGTCGACCAGCTCTTCTCGCTCGACAACGTCGAGTGGCTCTCGCGCATCGCCGAGACGCACGCGAACCTCGAGTTCCGCCTCTACAACCCGACCTTCGACGAGGCCGTCACGCAGCCGCTCGAGTTCGCGGCCGGCATCGTCTGCTGCTTCTCGCAGTTCAACCAGCGCATGCACAACAAGCTGTTCCTCGTCGACGGCGAGATCGGCATCGCCGGCGGGCGCAACATCGAAAACCGCTATTTCGACTGGGACCAGGAATTCGACTACCGCGACCGCGACGCCCTCGTGCTCGGCCCCGTCGCCGGCGCCGAGATGCAGGCTTCGTTCGACGAGTTCTGGGCGCACCGCCGCGCGGTGCCGCTGACGCGGCTCAACGACGTCGACCGGCGCATCGTCGCCGACGCCGGCAAGCCGACCGCCGTCGAGCCGCCGCCGAACGTCGACTGGCCGCGCCTCGAAGCGCTGCGCGCCCGCGCGCTCGATCCGGCCGCGATCAAGTCGCTCTTCATCGACACGGCGCTACGCGTCGGCCGCGTCGAGTACTTCTCCGATTCGCCCGACAAGCCCGAGCATCCGGACACCGCGAGCCAGCAGGCGCTGACCGAGCACATCGTGCAACTCCTCACCGGTGCCGAGCGCGAGGTCGTGTTCGAGACGCCGTACCTCGTGCTGAGCGACCGCGCGCGCAAGATCTTCCGCGAGCTCTACAAGCGCAAGCCGAGCGTGCCGGTCGTCGTCTCGACGAACTCGCTCGCCGCGACGGATGCGTTCTACGTCTACGCGTTGTCGCACAAGTACAAGAAGCGCTATCTCAAGCGCTACGGCTTCGAGATCCACGAGTTCAAGCCGTTCCCCGGCGACGCCGCCGAGTTCGTGCGCAACTACGACACGCTCGCCGGCGGCGGCAACATGGGCGCGTACGAGCGCTACGGGCGCGCGCCGCTGAAGCGCGGGGGCGTGCGCCTCGGCCTGCACGCGAAGTCGCTGATCATCGACGGCACCGTCTGCATGATCGGCTCGCACAACTTCGATCCGCGCTCGGACAACTACAACACCGAGTCCGGCTTCATCATCCACGACGTGACGGTCTCCGGCCGCGTGCGCTCGGCCGTGCTGAAGAACACCGAGCCCGAGAACGCGTGGGTCATCGCCAAGCGCGTCGAGCAGCCGAACGCGGTCGACGACGTCAACGAGGCGATCTCCGACGTCTCCACCGCGCTGCCGCTGTTCGATCTCTGGCCGTTCCGCTACGCGACGAGCTTCGAGCTCAAGGCCGGGTGCGTGCCGCTCAAGACGTACGATCCCGGCTTCTACGCGTGCTATCGCGACGTCGGCGACTTCCCGGAAGTCGATCTGCCGATGAAGACGATCTATACGAGGATCGTGACGGCGTTCGGGGCGGGGTTGGTGGGAATCTTGTGAGCGGTCAGCGGTCAGCGGTCATCGGAAAAGGCCCAAGGCATGCGAAGCCCGTCCGCTCACCGCTCGCCGCTAACCGCTCACCCGCCGACCTAACGGACCCCGCGCGTGCCCGCATTGACGCGCCCGCCCCCGGCTGGCACCCTCTTCGGCCGCTTACAAGGAGTGCCCCCATGTCGCTCGCCATCACCATCGAGCTCGGCGACGCCGACCTCAAGCATTTCATCGATGCCATGAAAACCGCGCAGGTCGAGGCGAAGAACCTCAGCGCGAAGGACATCACGGACGCGGCGGAGAAGCTCCTCGAAGACGGCAGCAGCGGCAAGGTGCCGGGCTTCATCGCCGAGCGCCTGTCGAAGATCGGCAGCATGATCGCGATGGTCAACGACCAGGGCTTCGGCATGGAGGCCGAGGACCGCCAGCGCGTGCTCGCGTGCCTGACCTACTTCGCCAATCCGAAGGATCTCATTCCGGACAACGTGCCGGTGCTCGGCTTCCTCGACGACGCGATCATGATCGAGCTCGTCGTGCGCGAGCTGCAGCACGAGGTCGAGGCGTACGACGATTTCGTCGCCTACCGCAACGAGGAGGCGCGCATGCGCGGCGTCGATCCCGCGACGCTGAAGACCGAGCGCGTCGAGTGGGCCGAGGCCCGCCGCCTCGAGCTCCTGTCGCGCATGAAGAGCCGCCGCCTGTCGAGCTACAGCGGCTCGAGCAACTGGAAGCCGTCGCTGTTCAAGTTCGGCGGCTGAAGCGCCGCATCAGGCTTGCAAGCGAGGCCGCCTCCGGGCGGCCTCGCTGTTTTTGCGGTCAGAGCCCCGAGCCGCCCTGGCTGATGTTCGAGAGCGCCTGCTGCATCAGGTACACGAACGAGAAGATGCCGACGAGCGTGCCGCCGATCAAAAGGATGTTGAGCGCCCAGCCGTACCACGGCATCGGCGGGCGCACGGTCGGCAGCGGATGGCCGGGCTGCACCTCGCGGAACACGACGAGCGTGCTCGCCAGCATGTCGTGCAGCGCCTGCTTGCGTGCGGTGAAGCCCGCGAGAATGAAGCCGATGCCGAAGATCAGGCCCGACAGGATCTTGCCAAAGAAGCGTCCCGTCGCGCGGCCGAACGAGATGCGCATGCCGTTGCCGTCGGTGACCTTGATGCCGAGCGCGCGCTTGCCGAGCGTCGCCTGCGTCGCCGAGCTTTCCTGCAGCGCGAAGTAGAGCCAGCCGACGATGACGCCGAGCAGCGCGCCGACCATCGGCGCCGCCATCAGCCCCGAGGCGCCCTGTCCCGCCGCGAGCGCGAAGCCGGCGACGAAGCCGACCGCGTACGAGGCCACGAACGTGATGAAGTAATCGATCACGTAGGCCGCGCAGCGCCGCCAGAACCCGGCGTGGATCGTCGGGCCGTCGGGCACCGCGCCGGTCTCCACGGCTTCGCCGACTGCGCTCACCGCGGCGAGGTTGTGGCCGTGATCGGCGGCCGACGTCGGCGCGTAGCCGGCCGGGCGAGCCGCGGCCATCGCGATGTCGGGTTCCTCGGCGACCGTCTCGTCGGCGTGCGCCGCCGGCGCCGCCGGCGAGAGTTCGCGGAACGGCCGCCACTGGTTCGAGCCGACCTCGGCGATCATCAGCCGGTCCGGCCAGAGGCCGTGCTCGACGCGCTCCTCGACGAGCACGCGCGGCATCGGTCCGCGCGCGGTGCCGTCGAGCAGCACGAACAGCGCGGGCCGGCCGTCCGGCGCGCAGATCTCGGCCTCGGCGCCGACCGCGCCCGCGCCGGCCTGCAGCGTCTGCAGCTTGCCGAGGTCGTCGCTTTCCTTGATCGTCAGCGGCGCGCGCACCAGCACCTGATCGGTCAGCTTGGCGGGCTCCATGCGGAAATAGCCGGCGAGCGCCGGCCAGACCGCGTCGGCCGCATGCCCCGGCAGCGTCGAGCCGGTCAGCACCAGCGCGTACTTGGTTTCCATCGATGCTCCCCTGTGAGCCGCGGACGTCAACCCGTTGCCCGCTAGCCTACGGGGAATTGCAGCACAGGCAAACCA
>DATFRS010000128.1:0-9413 GCA_035263065.1 Rhodanobacteraceae bacterium | reverse complement strand
CCCGTGCGGCCGGCGATGCTGAGCAGGGCGACCTCGGGCAGGATGCGCGCGTTCGGCACGGCGGCGGCGCGCTGCAGTGCGTCGATCGCGCGCGGGAAATTCGGCGAGTCGGTGCGGTAGCCGCTCAGCAACGCGTAGGTGCGCCCGAGCTCGTACGTCGCACGCGGCGACGACGGATGGCGCGCGACTTCGGTCAGCGCGAGCGTCAGCGGATTCGACCACTCGCGTGCGCGCAGCGCGAGCGAGAACGCCGCGAGCGCGCCGAGCGCGACGAGCGCGAAGATGCGCGCACGCGCAAAGGCCCCCTCGTCGAGCCGCTGGGGCAGCACGAGGTCGGCGAGCGCGAGCAGGAGCAGCGCGGACGCGAAATAGTTGCGGTGCTCGTACTTGATCTCGAGCGGGATGAACGTCGCCGTCATCGCGTGGGCGACGAGGAAGCCCAAGAGGCCCAGAGCAACGAGCGGGCGACGCTTGCGCAGCATCACGCCGACGGCGGCCATCGCGATCAGCACGGCGATCGCGAACAGCGTCGACGGCGGCTGCAGCAGGCCGGTCGAGAGCGCGTAGTCGTCCTGGTAGAGGCTGAACGCGCGCGGCAGCGGCAGCAGGATCGCGCCGACGTAGTCGAGCAGCACGCGCGGCTCGGTGAAGAGGCGCTCGGCGAGCGTGAACGGCCGCGCTTCGTACGCGGCTGCGTTGAAGAAGCGCGGCACGAGCCAGGCGAGCGCGGCGATCGCCGGGATGAACAGGAACACCGCGAAGAACGCGCCGACCGCCTTCGTCTCGCGCGGCGTGCGTGCGAACAGGATCACTTCGATCAGCAAAGCGTACGCCGGCAGCAGCGCCGCCGATTCCTTCGCGAGCAGGCCGAGCACCGTGCAGAGCGGCACGCCGATCCAGAGCTTCCACGCCGCGCCGCGCCTGCCGTCGCGAAGCGCGACGCGCGCGTCGACGTAGAGGATCAGCCCCGCCAGCACGAACACCTGCGCGAGGCTCTCCATGCGCTGCACGACGTAGAGCACGCCGGTGAGATTGATCGGGTGCAGCAGCCAGAGGCCGGTGACCGCCGCGGCGAGCACGAAGCCGCGGCCGTCGTCCGTCGACGCGAGCCGCGCGAGCTTGCGCAGCAGCACGAACAGGAGCACGCCGTTCAAGAGATGGATCGCGAGATTCACGAGCTTCATCGGCCACGGGGCCAGCCCTGCGACCGCATAGTTCGCCGCGAACGTCAGCGCCGCGAGCGGCCGGCGCAGGTCGCTCGACGGCGACGACCACGCGGCTTCGAGCCACGCGTTCGCACTCGACGAGTCGACGTGCAGCGCGACGTTGTCGACGAGATTCGGATAGTCGTCCTGGATGTAGTCGCCGGAAAGGCCGGGCCAGTACAGGATGGCCGTCAGCACGAAGATCGCGACGAGAAGGCCGAGGCGCGCGCGAGGATTGCTCATCGTGCTCATGGCGTCGTGCCGCCCGCGGCGCGCTCCGCGATGTCCTCGGCGAGCTTCGTGCGCATGTGCGCGATCTCGTTCTCCCAATAACCCTGGCGCGATAGTAACCGCGAGTGCAGCGCGCGCATCGAGAAGCCCTGCATCGGTGCGGGCGTCCATACGGCGGCGAGATGATCGAGATGCTGCACGGCCTCTGCCGGATGGCCGGCGTTGCCGAGCTGCGCCGCCTGCTGCAGCGCGACGCCGGGGCCGGGCTTCGCGTCGAGCGCCGCGTCGAACTCGACGAGCGCGGTGTCGGGATCGTGCAGCGCGAGCGCGAGGAGCCCGCGCAGGTTGCGGTTGTCCTGGCGGCGGCCGTAGCTGTCGCGCGCGTACGAATTCGCCGCGGCCGCGTCGAGCAGCTCGCGGAGCTCGTCCGCGCCGAGGCCCGGGCATGCCTGGCCGGCGGCGAGGCGATCGATCGCCTGCGTGAACCACGAATAGCCGAGCTGTCCCGCGACGCGTGCCGTGCGCAACGCGGCGGCGGCACGATCGACGTCGCTGCGCGGCACGGCGCCGAGATCGCAGCGCGCGCCGATGAGGTTCAGCACGATCTGCACGTCGTCGGCGTCGGGCACGGCGGCGCGCGAAAGCCGCGCGAGCGCCGCCGCGGAATTGCCGCGCGCGCGCTCGGTCTGCGCGGCGTACACCTGCGCGCGCGGCGAGGCCGGATTCTTCTCGGCCCAGAGCAGCGCCTGGTCGCGCGCGTTGCCCCAGAGGTCGGCATTCATCAGCGTGAGCCCCGCGAGCAGCAGCGGCAGCGCGATCGCGAGCGCACCGCGCACGACGCGCAGGCTGCCGCCGGCCGTGAGCCACAGCGCGACGGGCCAGAACAGGAGGAGGGCGGGCAGGTAGTTGCGGTGCTCGTAGTAGAGCTCGAGCGGAATCACGGTCGATTCGAGGAGCTGTCCCGCGAAATAGAACAGCACCGCGCAGGCGAGTGCGGGCCAGCGTCGGCGGACCGCGACGGCGCCGCCGATCATCGCGGCGAGCAGCGCGATCGCGAGCAGCGTCGACGGCGGCGAGACAAGGCTCGTCGACACGGTGTACGCGTCGTTGAAGAGGCCGGCCGTGTACGGATGCGGCACGAGCAGGAGGCGAAGATAGTCGACGACGACGCGCGGCTCGGTCATGAGCCGCTCGGTGAAGGTCCACGGCCGGATCTCCGGCACGCCGCGCGACGCGTACCCGTAGCCGGTCCACGCGAGCCAGACGAGGACGAGCACGCTCGGCAGCGCCAGCACGACGCGGCGCATCCACACGAAGCGTTGCGCGACGCGCGCGTCGGCGATCGGCTGCGCCGGCGCGAGCACGATCGTCTCGACGAGCCACGCGAGCATCGGGATCAACACGCCGTTCGCCTTGCTCGCGACGGCGAAGAGCGTCGCCGCGAGGATCGAAAGCGCGGCGAGAAAGACGCCGGAACCGTCGCCGCGCGCCGCGCGGTCGCGGCCTGCGACGTAGCCGATCAGGCCGAGCAGCGCGCACGTCGCGGGCAGCATCGCCTCGCGCTGCACGATGTAGAGCGTCGTCGAGACGAAGAGCGGATGCAGCAGCCAGAGCGCGGCGCCGACGAGCGCCGCGGCCCGCGCGCGGCCCTCGTCGTCGCGAAGATGCACGCGGCCGAGGCGGAGCAGCAGCCATGCGAGCAGCGCGCCGTTGGCGAGATGGAGGACGAGGCTCGTGCGCTTGAACGGGTAGGGATCGGCCGGCCAGTCGCGCGCGTCGATCAGGAACGAGAGCAGCGATAGCGGGCGGCCGGTCGGATCGGCGATGCCGGACGTGATGTAGCGGACGAACGCGGCCCAGCTGTCGATGCGGCCGTAGGCGCCGAGCGCCGGCAGGTTGACGAAGTCGTCGAACAGGAAGGCGCCGTCGAGCCCCGGCCGGTAGACGAGCCAGCCGACGACGAGCACCAGGGCGAGGCCGGCGAGGAACATCGCCCGCGAAAGCTTCCACGATCGGGTTTGATCGGCGGGCGCGTCGGTCACGTCGTGGCGGCGGAGGCGTCGAGTGCCCGCAAGCATAGTCGAGATGCGCGCCGGATGCGGCTCAAAAAAAAGGGCCGCGCGAAGCGGCCCTTAGGGAGTTTCCGAATGAAACGCGTGCTAGGAGATTACTGACGGCACTTCGTCGGGAGGTACTTGAGGGCGATGTTCGTGCCGGCGTTCGGGCCGCACGACCACGCCAGGCTGCCGCCGTTCGAGTACGACGAGAACACCAGCACCTTGGTCTGGATGTTCGTGTTGGCCTGGTTGCCGTAGGTGACCGTGATCTTGCCGAGCGCCGTGGCGACGTTCACGTCCGTCACGTAGTTGCCGATGATCGAGTTCGACGCCGGCAGACCGGCCGACGCGTTGCTCGGCGGGAACTTGCCGCGGTTGTCGTGATACTCGGCATACGCGGTCTTGGCGCCGTCCGCGAGGACCGAGCCTTCCGAGACCTGCGAACGGATCGTGTAGTCCTGGTACGCCGGCAGTGCGATGGCGGCCAGGATCGCGATGATCGCGACCACGATCATCAGCTCGATGAGCGTGAAGCCTTTCATGTTCTTGACGTTCATGGTTCCTCTTCCTCTTCCTCAGTTAGTGTGTGAAAACCTAAACCTAGTGATGCCCCTAAGTCCCGGCCGGGCCGGCGTTTAACCCTGCTCCAGACCGCCGCTCAGGACGGGCCGAGGACTACCAAGACGGAGCATATTCCATGCCACGCGTCGATTGCCGAAAATGTCACAGTTGGACGATCGAGTTGTGATGGACCCGGCGAAATTGCCGGGCGGCCGCGGCGTGAAGTGTCAGGAAATGACAGCTCGCCGCGAGGGGCCGATCGCGCCAATCAGCGGCACGAAGTAGGGACGTAACGGGCCACGACTTTCGAGTAGTCGGGCTTGCACGACCAGGAGATGCTGCCGCCGTTGGTGATCGGCGAGAACGTGATCTGGCCGCCCGTGATGTGCTGGTTCGCCTGGCGCCCGAAGGTCACGGCGATGATGCCGCCGGTCACGTCGACCTTGGAGACGTACGAGCCGATGATGCTCGTATTGGCCGACATGCCGGCCGAAAGGTTGTTCGGCGGCAGGCGGCCGGTGTTCGAGATGAAGTCCCACACCGACGCCTTGGCGCCCGTCGCCAGCGTGATGCCTTCGGCAACCTGCGCGCGCACCGTGTAGTCCTGGTAGGCCGGCAAGGCGATGGCGGCCAGGATCGCGATGATCGCGACGACGATCATCAGCTCGATCAAAGTGAAGCCCTGCTCCCCTGTGTGACGCATGGCAATCCCCTGGTGACCCACCAGAGGCAGCAAGAAACGTGCCGGGAAATGTGAAAATGTGCCGTTGTGTGGCTATTCGATACCGAGTTTTTCCAGCCGGTAGCGCAGCTGGCGCAGCGTGAGGCCGAGCTGCTTGGCCGCCGCGGTTCGGTTCCAGCGCGTGGCCTCGAGCGCCTTCATGATCGCCGCGCGCTCGGTCTCGGCGACGGCCGCGGCGAGGTCGCCGAGGAACTCGTCGTCCTTGCCCTCGGGCGCGTTCGCCGAAGGCGGCGGCGCATACGAGGGTGCCGGCGCAGTCGTCGGCGCGTAGCCGCGACTGCCGATGTCCGGCATGGCGTCGGCCGACGCGCGCGTCGTGAGGCGCAGGTCCTCCGCCGTGATCTTGCCGTTCTCGCACATCGCGACGGCGCGCTCGAGCACGTTTTCGAGCTCGCGCACGTTGCCGGGGAAATCGTAGGAAAGGAGCGATTTCAGCGCATCCGGGGCGAGTTGCGCCGCCGCGGTGCCGCTGCCCTGCGCGAGGCGCTCGAGCACGCGGCCGGCGAGCTTGGGAATGTCCTCGCGCCGCTCGCGCAGCGGCGGCACGCGCAGCTCGATCACGTTGATGCGATAGAAGAGATCCTGCCGGAACGAGCCGAGCTCGACGAGCCGCGCGAGGTTCTTGTGCGTCGCCGAGAGGATGCGCACGTCGACGGGGAGCTCGGCGCGTGCGCCAATCGGGCGCACGGCTTTTTCCTGGATCACGCGCAGAAGCTTCACCTGCATGTGCACGGGGAGCTCGGCGACCTCGTCGAGGAACAGCGTGCCGCCCTGCGCCGCGTGGAACAGGCCGTCCTTGTCCGCGTGCGCGCCGGTGAAGCTGCCTTTCTTGTGGCCGAAGAACTCGCTCTCCATGAGCTCCGACGGAATCGCGCCGCAGTTGACCGGCACGAACGGCGAGGCGGAACGCGGGCCGAGCTCGTGGATCAGCCGCGCCGCGAGCTCCTTGCCGACGCCGGATTCGCCGGCGATGTAGACCGGCGCCTGGCTGCGCGCGACTTTGCTGATCGTGGCGCGCAGCTCCGTCATCGCCGGCGAGTCGCCGATCAGCTTGCTGCTGCTCGCGGCCTGGTCGGCGCGCTTTTCCTCGGAAAGCTTCAGCGCCGTCTGCACGAGGCGGCGCAGCACGCTGATGTCGACCGGCTTGGACACGAAGTCGAACGCGCCGGCCTTCAGCGCGGTGACCGCGGCGTCGACATTGCCGTACGCCGTGATCATCGCGACCGGCGTCTCGGAATACTGCGAGGCGATCAGCTCGACGATCTCCTGGCCCGAGCCGTCGGGCAGGCGCATGTCGGTGAAGCAGAGCGCGTAGTGACGCTCGGTGAGCCGCTGCTTGGCTTCCCCGACCGTGGCGGCGGTCTCGACGATGAGATCCATGCGACCCAGGGTGAGGGTGAGCAGCTCACGAATGTCCCGTTCGTCGTCGACGACCAATGCGTAGTGCTTGCTCATGCCGTCCGGAGGCTCAAGGGTCAGGCACCTACAAGATTAAAGGGTGCGCGCATTCGTGGCAAAGCCGCAGATGCCGTAACTGCAGGCGATCTCCCAGTCGCATGGGCGCATCTTGCCGTATCCTGATCGGTCTTCCAGGGGGTGTCGGGATGCAATCGAGTCCTGTCCAAAGCCGCTGGCTCGGGCCGGCGGCACTGGCGATCTTCGCGCTGTCGGGCCTTTCGGGGCTCATTTACCAGTCGATCTGGTCGCAGTACCTCGGTCTCTACCTCGGTCATGCGGCGTACGCCCAGAGCCTCGTCCTCGCGATCTTCATGGGCGGCATGGCCGCCGGCGCGTGGTGGGCGAGCCGCCGCTCCCTTGGCTGGACAAACCTGCTGCGCGCGTACAGCTACGTCGAGCTCGTGATCGGCCTCGCGGCGGTCCTGTTCCATCCGATCTACCAGGCGGCGACCGGGTTCGCCTACGACGTCGCCTTCCCGGCCATGCCGGGTGCGTGGGCCGTGCAGGCGTTCAAGTGGTTCAGCGGCGCGCTCCTGATCCTGCCGCAGTCGATCCTGCTCGGCATGACCTTCCCGCTGATGAGCAACGGCCTGATGCGGCGCCTCGACATCGGCGACGGCGCGATCCTGAGCGGCCTTTACTTCACGAACAGCATCGGCGCCGCGGTCGGCGCGCTGGTCGCGACGTTCGTGCTGCTGCCGACGGTCGGTCTCCCGGGCGCGATGCGCTTCGGCGGTCTGGTCAACGTGCTGGTCGCGCTGTTCGCATTCCTGATCTCGCGCCAGGGCGCGCCGGCCTCGTCGACGCCGGCTTCGGCCGGCGCGCGCAGCGGCGAGCGCCAGCGTCTGCTGCTCGCCGCGGCGTTCGTCACCGGCGCGACGTCGTTCGTCTACGAGATCGGCTGGGTGCGCATGCTCAGCATGGCGCTCGGCACGACCGTGCACGCGTTCGAGCTGATGCTGACCGCGTTCATCGGCGGGCTCGCGTTCGGCGGCCTCTGGATCCGCCGCCGCATCGACGGCTATGCGGAGCCCGTGCGCGCCGGCGGCCACGTGCAGGTGCTGATGGGCCTCGCCGCGCTGGTCAGCCTCTGGCTCTACATGCATTCGTTCGACTGGGTCGGGTGGTTCCTGCGCGCGCTGTCGCCGACCGACGCCGGCTACTCGGTCTACAACGCCGTCAGCGCGACGGTCGCGATCCTGATCATGGCGCCGACCGCGTTCTTCGCCGGCATGACGCTACCGCTCTTCACGCTGTCGCTGCTGCGCTCCGGCGGCGGCGAGGCCAGCGTCGGGCGCATCTACGCCGCGAACACGCTCGGCGCGATCGTCGGCGTGATCGCCGCGGTGCACGTGCTGGTGCCGATGCTGGGCCTCAAGCTCGCGATGATCGCGGCGGCCGTCGGCGATCTCGCGCTCGGCGTCGTGCTGCTGCAGCGTGCGGGCGGCATCTCGCACATGAAGGTGCCGGCGGTCGTCTCGACGGTCGCGACGCTCGCGACGATCGCGTTCGTGCACTTCGACACCGCGGTCATGACGGCCGGCGTGTTCCGCACCGGCGTCGTCAGCATCGATCGCGAGCGCGGCGAGAAAGTCGTCTACTACAGGGACGGCAAGACCGCGAGCATCGGCGTGATCGGGTTCGACACGACGCGCAGCATCGAGACGAACGGCAAGCCGGATGCGTCGATCGAGCTCGCGCAGGACAAGCAGCCGCGGCTCGACGAATACACGATGTCGCTCGCCGCGATCCTGCCGCTCGCGCTGCACGAAGGGCCGGCCCGCGAGGTCGCGAACATCGGCTTCGGCTCGGGCCTCACGACGCACACGCTGCTCGGCGACGCGCGCGTCGCCAGCGTCGACAGCGTCGAGATCGAGCGCGCGATGTACGAGGGCGCGCGCGAGTTCCGTCCCGCGGTCGAGCGCGCCTACACCGATCCGCGCGCGCGCATCCATATCGAGGACGCGCGCACGTTCTTCGCCTCCCACCAGGCGCGCTACGACGTCATCGTGTCAGAGCCCTCGAACCCGTGGGTGTCGGGCGTCGCGAGCCTCTTCAGCGCCGAGTTCTACCGCTTCATCCCGCGGCACCTGAAGCCCGGCGGCCTGTTCGTGCAATGGGTCCAGGCCTACGAGATCAACGACGAGCTCGTCGCGACGATCGGCAACACGCTGACGCAGTCGTTCCGCGACTATCGCGTGTTCCAGGCCAACGAGGGCGACCTGATCTTCGTCGCGCGCGCCGACGGCGACATCGGCGATTTCGATCCGACCGTGCTCGAGGAGCCCGCGCTGCACGATCAGCTGAAGCGCCTCGCGATCACGACGGCCGACGATCTGCGCTTCCGCGAGGTCGGCGACCGCAGGAGCCTCGCGCCGCTGTTCGGCGCGTTGAGCCGCCGCACGAACTCCGACTTCTATCCGATCCTGTCGCTCGAAGCGCCGCGCTCGCGCTTTCGCAAGGAGCGCGCGACGACGCTGTCGCTGTTCTCGACCGCCGATCTTCCCGTGATCGAGATGATCGCCGGCATTCCGGCGGCGGACGCGACGCCGACGAAATCGGTGCCGCGCGGCGCGGCGCTGGCGAGGGCGAAGGACATTGCGAACGCGATCCGGGGACGCGATGCCGGCGACGGCGCGTCGGCGAGCGGCCTCGCGATGCTGCATGCGATCGGCGCCTGCGGCGACGTGTCGCCGACCGCGGCCGGCACGGCGCTGATGGAATTCGGCGCCGCGACGATCCCGTATCTTTCCGCCGAGGCGCTGCGCGGCGTGTGGATCGATCCCGCATGGCAGCGCTGCGATCACGCGGCGCCGGCGATCGGCGACCTGCTCGGCGTGCTGGCGGCGCTTTCCGCGCGCGATGCGGCGGGCGCGGGCGCACGCGCGCTCGAGACGCTGAGCCGGCATGGCGAGGAGCTCTCGAACGAAACGAAGGACTATCTCGTCCGTGCGGCCATGCTGTCGGCACTCGCCGAAGGGCATCCGGAAAAAGTGAGCGAGATCGCCGAAGGGCCCGGCGCGAGCATTCCGCCGCGCCACGCGACGCTGATGCAGTACGTGTACCTTCGCGCGATCGCCGAGGCGGCGCAGCACACCGGCCGCGAACCCGCGGCGGCGCAGGCGAGTCGCTGAGAGGGTCCTAGGCCGACTGCGCGGC
>DATFRS010000127.1:0-5426 GCA_035263065.1 Rhodanobacteraceae bacterium | reverse complement strand
CGGCTTGAGATCCTTCAGGCGGTAGTTCGCATTGAGCTCGTAGCGCAGGTAAAGCCGCCGCGATTCGCCGGAGTCGAACATGTCCTTCTTGGTCAGCGCGATCGGCACGAAGCTCAGGAGCAGGAGTCCGAAGACGCCGGCCATGGTCACGCGCCGGTGCTTCAGCGTCCACTCGACGATGCGCCCGTAGCGCTCGCGCGCGCGCGTGATGATCGTTTCCTTGCCGAGGAACTTCGGCGGCGGCAGCTTCGCCGACAGCATCGGCACGAGGCTGACCGCGACGAGCCACGACGCGAGGTGGGCGATCGACATCGCGATCGCGACCTGCGCGAGGAAGATCGAGATGTCGTTGGCCTCGCCGAAGATGTTCGGCAGGAACACGATCATGCTGGTCAGCGTGCCGGCCGCGATCGCGATGCCGACGACCTGCGTGCCCTGCACCGCGCTGTACCACGGCTTGTCGGGATGCTTCTCGCGGTACTGATAAATGCTCTCGACGACGACGACCGCGTTGTCGACGAGCATGCCGACCGCGAGCAGAAGTCCCATCATCGACAGCACGTTCAGCGAGATGCCGAAGAAGTACATGCAGCCGAGCGTGATGACGAGGCAGATCGGGATCGACAGCGACACCATCAGCGTCGACGGCCAGTCGCGCAGGAAGAAGAACAGCACGAGCACCGACAGCAGCGTGCCTTCGAGGCCCGCCTTGCTGAGCTCGCGCAGCGACCCCGTCACGCTCTCGGCCTGGTTGTCGAGCAGGTACACGCGCACGCCGTGCAGCTCCGGCGACTGCTGGATGCGGTTGATCGTCTGCAGCACCTGCGTGCCGACCTCGACGAGATTCGCCGTGCGCTCGCGGTAGATGTCGAAGCCGATCGCCGGACGGCCGTCGAGGCTGCGCGCGTAGTTGAGCCGCTCGGGGCGCAGCGAAACGGTCGCGATGTCGCCGAGCCTGAGGCCCTTCGCGTCGAGCGGGATGCCGCGGATGTCGTCGAGGCTCGCCCACTGGCCCTGCGGCTGCACGCGGAAGCGCGATCCGCTCGAGCTCACCTGCCCCGCGGAAATCGAGAAATTCGCGGCCTGCAGGCGCGTATAGAGATCGTTGAGGTTGATGTTGTGCGCCGACAGCCGGTCGGCCGAAAGCTCGATCTGCACCTCGGGCTTGCCGACGCCCTGCAAGTCGACGCGGGCAACGCCGGGAATGCGCTCGAGCGGACGCTTGACCTCGTGGTCGAGCAGGTCGTACGCGTTGGAGATGTCGACGCCGCTCTCGCTCGCGACGCGCAGCTTCAGGATCGGCTCGTCGGCCGTCGAGAACTTCTGCACCGTGTAGCGCTGCAGGTCCGACGGCAGGTCGGCGCGGATCGCGTCGATCTTCTCGCGCGCCTGCACGGCCTTGATCGCGGTGCTCTCGCCCCACTTGAACTCGAGGAAGATCTGCGCGCTCTCGGCGTCCGAGGTCGAGTTCATGCGCTTGATGCCGGGCAGCGTCGCCAGCGCCTCCTCGACCGGGCGCGTGATCGTGCGTTCGATCTCGGTCGGCGTCGAGCCCGGGTACGGGATGTTGACGAACAGGAACGGTGCGTCGAGCGTCGGGAACTGCTCGAGCGGCAGCCGCGTCGCCGCGATCAGCCCGATCACGACCATCGACACGAAGAACATGATCGCCGTGACGGGACGCTTCAGGCTGAGCTCGGCGATCGTCATGCCGGTTCTCCTTCGGGCTCGCCGGCGAGCGTGTCGCCGGACTTGCGCATCGCCTTCGCGCGGTGGCGCTCGCCGCGCGCGACGTAGTACGCGTCGCCGCGACGGTCGAGCAGGTCATACACGACCGGGATGACGACGAGCGTCAGCAACGTCGACACCGCGAGGCCGCCGATGACCGTCAGCGCCATCGGCGCGCGGACTTCGGCGCCTTCGCCGACGCCGATCGCGAGCGGCGAGAATCCGATCAGCGTGCAGAGCGTCGTCATGACGATCGGTCGCAGGCGCGACTCGGCGCCCTGCGCGATAGCCTCGCGCTTGGGCACGCCCGCTTCGCGGAGCTGGTTCACGCGGTCGATCAACACGATCGCGTTCTTGACGACGATGCCGACCAGCATGATGAGGCCGATGAAGACGACGACCGAGATCGGCGAGTTCGTGAGCTTGAGCGCCAGCACGGCGCCGACCGCCGCGAGCGGGATCGAGAACATGATCACGAACGGATGCAGCAGCGATTCGAACTGCGAGGCCATCACGAGGTAGACGAGGAAGATCGCGAGGCCGAGCGCGAACACCAGCGACTTCACCGACGAATCGAGCTCCTCGCTCTGGCCGCCGACGTGGACCTTGACGCCGGCCGCGAGCGGATTCCTGCGTACGATGTCGTTGATCTCGGCGACCGCGCTGCCGAGATCGCCGTAGCGCAGGTTCGCCGAGACGATCGCGACGCGCTCGGCGCTGACGCGATGGATCTCGCTCGGACCTTCGGTCGCGATGACGTCGGCGACGGCCGAGAGGCGGACCGGCGTGTCGGTGCTGCTGCGCGGCGTGGCCGACGCATTTGCGCTCGAGCTCGAGCCCGTGGTCGAAGCGCCGGACGACGCGCCGCCGGTCGAGCTCCCGTTCGAAGCCGACGCCGACGTCGTGCCGGACGCATTGGTTGCCGCGCCGTTCGCCGCGATGTAGCCGACGACGAGGTTGCGGATGTCGTCGACGCTGCCGCGATCGGACAGCCGCGAGCGGACGAGCACGTCGATCTTGCGGTCGCGGAAGTCGTAGCGCGTCGCGACCTCGCCCTTGACCTTGCGCACGACGCGGTCCGCGATGTCGCGCGTCGTGAGGCCGAGCGCGGCGGCGCGATCCTGGTCGAACTTGATCTGGATCTCGGGATAGCCGCCTTCGACGGTCGACTTGATGTCGGCGAAGCGCGGCGAATCCTTCATGAGCTCGCCGAGGCGATGGCCGGCCTTGGCGAGCGAATCGAGATCGTAGCCGCGGATCTCGACCTCGAGCGGCGCCGAGAAGCTGAAGAGCTGCGGACGCGAGAACTTCACCTCGGTATCGGGCGAGTTCTGCATGCCGTCGCGCAGGCGCTCGATCTCGGCGGCCTCGATCTTCTTGCTGCCGCCGTTCTCGAGCGCGATCGACAGGCGCGCGATGTTCTCGCCCGATTCCGTCGGATTCGCGTCGAGGCGCGTGCCGGCGCCGGCGACGCCGTAGATCGATTCGACGCCGGGATCCTTCGCATGGCGCGCCGATATCGCGCCGACGACCTTGTCGGTCTCGGCGAGCGGCGTGCCCGGCGGCAGCGTCACGGTCATGTCGAAGCGGCCCTGCGCGAGCTGCGGGATCAGGTCGAGGCCGAGCGTCGGCACCAGCAGCATGCTGAGCGCGAACACGAGCGTGGCGAAGCCGAGCACGCGTCCCGGATGCTCGAGCGCCTTCGGCAGCGAGCGATGGTAGAACTTCGCGGCGCGGTCGTACGGCACCGTGATGCCGCGGCCGATGAAACGAAGGAAGATGCCGACGTACTTGCCGACCGTGCGCGAGAGCGTCGCGACGACCCAGGCGCTCGCGCGCGGCATGATCTGGAACAGGAACTCGCCGATCGCGCGGAACACGCGCGAAATGCCGCGCAGGCCGCGGCGCTGCGTCGGCGGACGCGGTTCGGCCACGGGCTCGTCGCGGTACGCGAGCGGTGCGCGGCCGCGCAGCGAGGCCAGCATCGGGATCAGCGTCATCGCGACGACGAGCGAGACCAGCATCGCGAACGTGATCGTCAGCGCCTGGTCGCGGAACAGCTGGCCCGCGACGCCCTGCACGAACACGAGCGGGAAGAACACCGCGACCGTCGTCAGCGTCGAGGCGGTGACGGCCATGCCGACTTCGGCGGTGCCCCTGACGGCGGCCTCGACGATCGACGCGCCCTTCTCGCGCAGGCGCGCGATGTTCTCGAGCACGACGATCGAGTCATCGACGACCATGCCGGTCGCAAGCGCGAGGCCGCCGAGCGACATCACGTTGAGCGACAGGTGCAGCTGATCCATGAAGAAGAACGTCGCGATCAGCGAGACCGGCAGCGAGAGCGAAATGATGAACGTGCTCCACGCGTGGCCGAGGAAGAAGAAGATGATGAGGATCGCGAGGACGCCACCGAGCAGCGCGTCGAACTTCACTTCGCTGAGCGCGTGCTCGATGAAGATCGACTGGTCCTCGATCGTGGAGAGCTTCGCGCCCTTCGGCAGCGAATCCCTGAGCTTCTCGACCTGCGCGTTGACGGCCTTGGCGACGCTGACCGTGTTGGCGTCGCCTTCCTTGTAGATCGCGAGCTCGATGGCCTCGCGGCCGTCGATGCGCACGATGCCTTCGCGCTCCTTGTAACCCTGCGTGACGGTCGCGATGTCCTTGAGGCGGATCGGCACGTTGCCGTCGATCTTGATCAGGAGCTCGCGCATCTCGTCGAGGTTCTTGAACTGGTTGATCGTGCGCACGAGGAAGCGCTGGCTGCCCTCGTCGATGCGGCCGCCGGACGCGTTGACGTTCTCGTTCTTGAGGCGCGTGATCACCTCGTTGATGTCGATGCCGAGGCGCGCGAGCTGCTGCTGGTCGATCGAGACGTCGATCTCGTCCTCGAGACCGCCGCCGACCTTGACCGCGGCGACGCCGGTCACCGGCTCGATGCGCTTCTTGAGATCGTCGTCGGCGAAGCGGCGCAGCTGCTTGAGCTGCACTTCGCTCGCGGCGGCCGGCGTGCAGTCCTTCGCGCCCTTCTGATCGTCCTTGGCCTTTCCGGCGCAGTCGTCGGCGGTGAGGCCGAGGCGCACGATCGGGTCGGTCGACGGATTGAAGCGCAGCAAGAGCGGCTTCTTCGCTTCGAGCGGCAGCTGCAGCGTGTCGAGCTTGTCGCGCACCTCGAGGCTCGCCATGTCCATGTCGGTGCCCCAGGCGAACTCGAGCACGACGTCGGACTGGCCGGTGCGCGACACCGAGTGCACCTTGCGGACGTTCTTGACGACGCCGACCGCTTCCTCGACCGGCTGGCTGATGAGATTCTCGATCTCGAGCGGCGCCGCGCCTTCGTATTCGGTGCGCACCGTCAGCGTCGGATAGGAAAGATCGGGCAGCAGATTGACCTTGAGTCCCGAAAGGCCGATCAGGCCGAACAGGACCATCGTCAACGTCAGCATGCCGACGGTGACGCGCCGGCGCGTGGCCAGCTCGGGCAGGCTCACGTGCCGGACTCCTGCGCCTTGGCGACGGCGGTGACCTGCGCCTGCGGCTGCGGCGGCACGATGACGGTGACTTCGGTGCCGTCGCGCACGGCGTTGCGGCCGATCGTGATGACGCGCTCGCCGTCCTTCAAGCCGTCGCGCACTTCGACGCGATCGCTCTCGGCGTAGCCGGTCTTGACGACGCGGCGCTTGGCGACGAAGAGCGGC
>DATFRS010000126.1:0-2901 GCA_035263065.1 Rhodanobacteraceae bacterium | reverse complement strand
CGCGCGATGTTCGGATGCTCGAGGCGCGCGAGGATCTGGCGCTCCTGCCGGAACCGGTGCAGCAGCCCCGGCGTCGGATACGCCAGCAGCTTGATCGCGACGCGTTGCTCGAATTCGCCGTCGCTGCGCTCGGCGAGCCAGACCTCGCCCATGCCGCCGGCGCCGATGCGTTCCAGCCCGCGATAGGGCCCGAAGCGCGTCGGCGACTCGGCGGCCGTAGCCGCTGCGGCCATCGACGCACGCGGCGGGCGTTCCATGAAATCGGCGGCGCGCGCATCGGCGCGCAGGAGACGTTCGACTTCCGCGCGCAGCGTCGCATCGCCGGCACACGCGGCGGCGAGCCATGCGTCGCGCTCGCCGGGCGCGAGCTCGATCGCATGCTCGAACAGCTCGGCGACGCGCCGGCGGTCCATCGCTCAGTCTTCCGGATACAGCGCCGCGTGCAGCTCGGCCTTCGCGCGACGCCAGTCGCGGTTGAGCGTGCGCTCGCTCGTCGATTGCAACGCCGCGATGTCGCTGACCGAAAGGCCCGCAAAGAAGCGCAGCTCGACGAGCCCGGCGAGGCGCGGCTCGTCGTCCTCGAGCTTGTGCAGCGCGCGATCGAGCCGCAGCAGATCCTCGGGACCGAGCTCGCCGTCGACGATGCCGACCGCTTCCTCGAGCCCGACGACCTGCACGTCGCCGCCGCCGCGCTTGTCGGCGAGCCGGGCGCGCGCGTGATCGATGACGATCTGGCGCATCGCCTTCGCCGCGAGCGCGAAGAAATGCACGCGGCCGTGCAGGTCGCGCACCTCGGGCTCGGCGAGCTTGAGATAGGTTTCGTGGACGAGCCCGGTCGTGTTGAGCGTGTGGCCGGCCGATGCGGCGAGTTGCTTTCGCGCGAGGATCTTGAGCTCGTCGTAGACGCGCGAGAACAGCGCCTTCTGCGCCGCGGCATCGCCGCTGCCGGCCGCTTCGATCAGTGCCGTGACGTCGCCCACCGTCGCTCCTGCGTCTGCGCGCGCCGAGTATAGACGAGCGTTGTAGGAATTCCGCGCGCGTCGCGACACCGTGTCGGTCGGCCCCACGCCTTCCCGTATGGATCGGTAAGAGCCGATCGAATGCGTCGGCACGGGGAGGAGAGATGGTCTCGCTGAAGAGGCTCGCTTGCGGCGCGCTCGCCGGAGCGGTCGCGCTCGCCGGTCATGCGGCGGAGCAATCGGAAGGCGGCTCGTATCGCATCGATCCCGCCGCAGTCGCCGGCGGCGGCGGCTCGTCGAGCGGCGGCAGCTATTCGCTCAGGGGCACCTTCGGGCAGCCCGCCGCAGCGACGCTCGCCGCCGCGTCGTTCGCGATGCACGACGGCATCTGGGCACCGGCGGCGGGCGCTGTGCCGGTCGACGACATCTTTGCCAACGGTTTCGATCCTTGAGGGAGGACGTCATGCGCATGCGTGCATTGGTGATGGGAATGTGTCTTGGATTCGCTGCGAGCGCAGCGGCCGATCCGCTCGGATCGGGATTCACTTACCAGGGTCAGCTCGACGACGCCGGCACGCCGGCGAACGGCAGCTACGACTTCGAATTCGCGCTTTTCACGAGCGCGAGCGGCAGCAGTGCGGTCGACACGGTCGATGTCGACGATCTCGGCGTCAGCGGCGGTCTCGTCAGCGCGCTGCTCGATTTCACCGACGCGCCGTACGACGGCAGCGCGTTGTGGGTCGAAGTGCGCGTGCGTCCCGGTGCATCGACGGGAAGCTACACGACGTTGTCGCCGCGCCAGGCGCTGACCGCCGCGCCGTATGCGCTGCACGCGATGAATCCGGGACCGCAGGGTCCGGCGGGTCCCCAGGGTCCGCAAGGTCCGGCGGGGCCGAGCGGTCCCGCGGGTCCGCAAGGCCCGGATGGTCCGCAAGGTCCGGCAGGACCCACAGGTCCCCAGGGGCCGGCCGGTTTCGTCACGCTGCCGTACAGCGGCTCGACGAACACGAGCGATCCCGCGCTGCTCGTCGGGAACGACGGCGGCGGCTACGCGATCCAGGGACTGGGCGCGCAGAATGGCGTTGCGGGTCTCAGCAACAGCAGCGGATTCGGCTTGTACGGCTCGTCGGCATCGTACATCGGCGCCTATGGCGGATCCTCGGCATACATCGGCGTCTACGGATACGGTGTCTCGACAGCCGGCGTGTACGGCTATACGCCCGACACGGCAGGCAGCGGCGTGGAAGGCGCCGCGGACGGCGGCAATGCCGCCGGCGTGTTCGGCGTGAATTCCTCGGGGCCCGGGGTCTGGGGCCGGAATACCGGCGCCGGCATCGGCGTCTACGGACAGGCTGCGAACTACGCAGTGTATGGCGCCGCATCCGCGGCCGGCGGCATTGCCCTCTATGGTGCCGGCGGAACCGGCGGCGCCGGCGTCTATGCGTACGGCTACGTCGGCGTGCAAGGCAACACCAACGGCACGACCGACTCGCAAGGCGTGCGCGGCGACAACGGCGGCAGCAACACCGCGGGCTACGCGGGTCTCTTCAACGGTCGCACCTGGGTCGTCGGCAATCTCATCAAGGGCGGCGGCTCGTTCAAGATCGACCACCCGCTCGATCCCGAGAACAAGTATCTCTCGCACTCGTTCGTCGAATCGCCCGACATGAAGAACATCTATGACGGCATCGTCACGCTCGACGCGCGCGGCGAGGCGACGGTGACGCTGCCCGACTGGTTCGAAGCGCTCAACGGCAACGTCAGCATGAACAGCTATCGCTATCAGCTGACCTGCGTCGGCGGCTACGCTCCGGTGTTCGTCGCCGAGGAGATTCGCGACAACCGGTTCCGCATCGCCGGCGGCACGCGCGGCCTGCGCGTCTCGTGGCAGGTGACCGGCATCCGTCACGATCATTACGCCGAGCAGAACCGCATCGTCGTC
>DATFRS010000125.1:0-3683 GCA_035263065.1 Rhodanobacteraceae bacterium | reverse complement strand
TTGAGCGCGATGCCCTCGACGCCGAACTCGGGCCACCACCACCTTCTGATCGATGCCAAGGAGCTGCCGCCGCTCGACGCGCCGATACCGAACGACGCGACGCACAAGCATTACGGGAAGGGGCAGACCGAGGACACGGTGCATCTCGAGCCCGGGACGCATACGCTGCAGCTCGACTTCGGCGACACGGCGCATCGGCAGTTCGATCCGCCGCTGGTGTCGGAGAAGATTACGGTCACCGTGAAGTGATGCGCTGCTCTTCCCCTCTCCCGCTCGCGGGAGAGGGCAGGGTGAGGGCACGCGCACGAGGCGCTTCGCAAGAATGCCCTCACCCCAACCCTCTCCCGCAAGCGGGAGAGGGAGAACGGCGCAAACGGCTAGTTGATCGGCTCGTCCAGCATCAGCTCACGCGCATACCGCACCGGCGGCGAGCCGAACGACAGCAGCTTGTCGTGATACGCCTTGAGATCGAACTTCTCGCCGGCGCGCTTCTCGGCTTCCTTGCGGAGATCGAGATGCTCCTGCCAGCCGACAAAGTAGGTCGGTAGCTGCGCCGACGTCAGCCGCGCGCGCGTCCACTTGCCCGCGGCCTCGCGCTCTTCCTGGAACGTCTTGACGGTCATCAGCTTCATCGCGTCCTGTTCGCTCATGCCGTCGACGTGCATCGCCTGGTCGAGGATCGCGTTCGAAATCACGCGCAGGTCCCACTTGAGGTGCACCAGGCGGTACAGTGGATCGTTGTCGAGATAGCCCTCGTCGGCCATCACCTTCTCGGAATACACGGCCCAGCCTTCCACGAATGCGCCGGACGAAAGGATCGCGCGCAGCACCGACGGATATTTGTTCGAGTGCCAGAGTTGCACGTAGTGGCCCGGCATCGCCTCGTGGATCGTGAGCTCGTTGATCGAGCGCGTGTTGTACTCGCGCAGGAACGAGTCGACCTGCTGCTTGGTCCAGTCGTCCGGGATCGGCGAGACCGCGTAGAACGTGTCGAGATTCTTGTCGAGCGGGCCCGGCGAATCGCAGTACGCCAGCGCGACGCCGCGCTGGAATTCCGGCATCGGGATGATCTTGACCGGCGCGTCCGGCAGCGTGATGAGGTTCTTCGTGCGCACGAAGTCGGTCGCTCTCGCGAGCGCGGCCTCGGCCGTCGGCATGACCTTGTCGCGCGCGGGACGATCGGCGTAGGCGAGCTCGAGCGCGGCCTGGATCGCCTTCTGCTTCTGGTCCTCGCTCGGATTGTCCGGCGTCGGCGGCGCCTTCGGCTTGCCGGCAAGCACCTGCCTGGCGATGCCGTACATCTCGTTGCGCGTCGACTCGAGCGCCGCTTCGGCGCGCGTGCGGATGTCCTGGCGCGTCATCGGCGAATTCAGCGCGAACGCGAGCTTGGCGTCGTAGAGCTTCGCGCCGATGCGGAAATCGCCCTTCGCATTCGGCACCAGCGTCTTGTCGAGCCAGGTCTGGTTCTCGTCGACGGCTTTGCGCAGCGCCGCGACCGCCGCATCGAGCTTCTGCTTGTCGGCGTCCGGCAGCTCGCCCGCGTGCGGCATGATCAGCCCGTCGACGAGGCTCAGCACGCCCTTGTTCTGCTTCGACACGGTCTCGGCGTGGATCTTCGGCACGCGGTTCGGATCGAGGTTCGCGTGCATCTGCTCGAACAGCTTCGGCAGCTTCTCCATGCGCGCCGTCGCCGAGCGCAGGCGCTCGGGCATCGGCGCGAACTCGCGCGCCATCAGCGTGTACAGCGCGCCGCCGGCGAGCTGGCTGTACAGCGTCGGATCCCAGGCCCAGCCCTGCAGCGTCTCGATGCTCCAGATGTCCGAGCGCACCTGGTTGATCAGGATCGCGTAGTCGACCTGGTTCTCGCGCGAGAGCTTCGTGCGATCGATCTTCTCGAGCTCGGCGAGGATGCTCTTCGAGAAATCGAGCCCGCGCTGGCGGCCGTCGGCGCTGAGATCGTCGAGCTCGCCGTCGAAGCGGTGATCGCCGGCCTGGGTCGCGCTGACCGGACTCAGCTTGAAAGAACCGTCGAGCCAGCGCTTGGAGACGTCGGTGAACGTCGAGTCCGCGCTCGGCGCCGGCGGCTGCGTGCTTGCCGCGGGCGGCGCGGCTTTCTCGGCCGGCGGCGCTTCGGAGTTGCAGGCGACGAGGAGGAGGGCGATCGACAACGACAACGCGCGCAGCGGGCGTGACATGAGAGCTCCAAGATTCCGGATGCGGGACCAAACGCCGTCATTCCGGCGAAAGCCGGAATCCATCTTGATTTTTGCTTCGGTCGGGCAACACCGTGCACATCGGCTTTCGCCGGGACGACGAAAATGCACTTTACCTCGCGCTTGAGCGCGACCTCTGCTGCTTTGCAGCGAAGTCGACGGCATACGTCGAGAACCCGTCGCCGTTGTCCTTGATCAGCCGCACGTTGTCGATGCCCGCGGCCCTGGCGACATCGAGCTTGCCGGTGGCCGACGTGAAGACGACCGGCCCCGCCGTCTTCGTCGGCGCGAAGCGCCAGTTGCGCTCGGCGCCGTCGGCGCGGCGCGTCAGCTGCTTGTGCTCGCGCACCCAATCGATCAGCACGTCGCGGTTCGCATCGGGCGCGGAGATCACGATGTTCGAGCCGTCGAGGCCCGGAAACCGCCCGCCGCCGCTGGCGCGATAGTTGTTCGTAACGACGATGAACGTATCCGCCGCGCCGACCGGCTTGCCGCGATAGCGCAGGTCGCGGATGCGATCGTTCTCCGCGTGCGTCACGTCGATCGCGTAGGTGAGCCCGCCCTGGATCACGTCGAAGTTGTAGCTCGGGAACTTGCGGTTGACGAGCTCCTGCGGCTCGCGCTTGGCGGGATCGATGCGGTTGAAGCGCTGCGCCGAGCGCTCGAGCCAGCCTTTCAGCGTCGCGCCGTCGATCTTCACGGCGGTCAGCGTGTTCGGATAAAGATAAAGGTCGGCCGCGTTGTGGATCGCGAGCGGTCCGGCCGCGATGTCGGTGAAATCGGTCGGGCCGCCGAAGCCGCCCTTGAACGCGGCCGCCGCCGCGAGCACCGGAACGCCGGCGTACTGCGGCAGGTTCTTCTCGATGTAGCGCGCGGCGTACTCGCGCTGCGCCATGTTGACCGGCTGCAGCGCCGTGACTTCGCCGACGTCGGCAAAATACGTCGTCATCGCGAAGTCGCTCTCGCCGATCGGCGTCGACACGTACGCGAGGGTCGCCTCGTGCACCGGCTTCACCAGCGCGGCGATCTCGGGATCGGCCGCGACGAACGAGCCGTCCGGCTTCCTGACGTCGCGCACTTCCGAATGCGTCGCCGCGGGATCGATCTGCCAGCGGCCGCTGCGGCGCACGAGCGCCAGATCGATCACGCCGAGGCTCTTTCCCCAGTAGTTGCCCATCACGGCCGGCTTGCCGCGCACGAAGCCGCGCGCATTGTCGACGTCGGGCAGGCTCGCGTAGCGCGACTTCTCGTTGCCGGGCTCCGGGAACGCGGCGTGCGAATGGCCGAGCAGCAGCACGTCGATACCGGGCTCAGCCGCGAGATACCAGTTCGCGTTCTCCATCGCCGTGCCGTACGGCGAGGTGTCGATGCCGCCGTGCGAGATCGCGACGACCAGATCGACGTTCTCGGCGCGAAGCTTCGGCACGAATTCGCGCGCGGCTTCGACAAGGCCCTTGGTGTAGACCTTGC
>DATFRS010000124.1:0-6805 GCA_035263065.1 Rhodanobacteraceae bacterium | reverse complement strand
GATCGCCGCGGCGACACGCGCGCAGAGATCGCGCAGGCAGTCGCAGCAGCAGTACACCGGGCTCACGACCGAGATCGTCGGCGCGACACCGCTCATTTGAAGAATGCCTCGACGGCGTCGATGACGCGCGCCTGATCGAGGTTCGGCAGCCAGAGCGGCAGGCGCACGAGGCAGTCGCCGGCGCGATCGGTTTCGACGAGATCGCCCGCCGCGCGACCGTGGCGCATGCCGGCGGGCGCGCTGTGCAGCGGCACGTAGTGGAACACGGCCATGACGTTCGCGGCCTTGAGGTGCGCGATGAAGCGCGTGCGCGTGTCGAGGTCGCGCAGCAGCACGTAGTACATGTGCGCGTTGTGCACGCAGTGCGCCGGCACGATCGGGCGGCGCAGGTGGCCCGCGGTTTCGAGCGGCGCGAACGCGCCGTGATAGCGGTCCCAGATCGCGAGCCTGCGCGCGGTGATCGATTCGGCGTCCTCGATCTGCGCCGCGAGGAATGCCGCGAGGATCTCGCTCGGGAGATACGACGAGCCGACGTCGACCCACGTGTACTTGTCGACCTGGCCGCGGAAGAACTGCGAGCGGTTGGTGCCCTTCTCGCGGATGATCTCGGCGCGCTCGACGAAGCGCGGATCGCCGACCAGCAGCGCGCCGCCTTCGCCGGCGATGATGTTCTTGGTTTCGTGGAAGCTCAGCGCGCCGAGCGCGCCGAGCACGCCGAGCGGCTTGCCGTGATAGGTCGAAAGGATGCCCTGCGCCGCGTCCTCGATGACGACGAGGCCGTGCTTCGCCGCGATCGCGTTGATCGCGTCCATCTCGCAGGCGACGCCGGCGTAGTGCACGACGCAGATCGCGCGCGTCTTCGGCGTGATCGCCGCCTCGATCCTGTTCTCGTCGATGTTGAGCGTGTCGGCGCGGATGTCGACGAACACCGGCACGGCGCCGCGCAGCACGAACCCGTTCGCCGTCGAGACGAACGTGAAGGACGGCATGATGACTTCGTCGCCGGGTTCGAGGTCGAGCAGCAGCGCCGCCATCTCGAGCGCGGCCGTGCACGAATGCGTCAGGAGCGCCTTGCGCGCGCCGGTCGTCGCCTCGAGCCATGCATGACAGCGCCGCGTGAAGGGCCCGTCGCCGGACAGGTGCCCGTTCGCATGCGCCTCGGCGATGTAGCCGAGCTCGCGCCCGGTCATGTACGGCCGGTTGAACGGAATCCTGTCCTGGCTCATCGGTTCGTCGTCGGAAGCAGCGCGCGGCGAGTGTACACAATGCGGAACGGCCTGCGCGCCGGTCGGGTTCATGGCTTGCGTGCGACGGCGAGCAGCGAGCCGCCGGCGGGAAGGTCGATGCCGAGGCGGATCAGGAAAGCTTCGGCGGCGAGCGTCGCGCGCCCGATCGCGTTGAGCGGGGCGGGTAGATCGAGCTCGGCTTCGACTTCGGCCATGCCGTCGCGGCCGCGACGGCGTGCCATCAGCATCGCGGGCAGCAGCAGCGTGACGAAAGAGGTCATGCGCAGCACCTCGAACCCGGCTTCGCCGAGTTTCGCGCGAAGCTCGGCGCGCGCGTAGCGGCGCCGGTGATGGGCGGCGACATCTGTGGCACTCCAAAGCCATGCGTGCTGCGGGACCGTCAACAGCAGGCCGCCTCCGGGGCGCAGCGCCGTGTAAAGATTCGTGAGGACGCGCGCATCGTCGTCGATGTGCTCGACCACGTCGAAGGCGCCGATGACGTCGAAGGCTTCGCGCAGGCCGAGTTGGGTCGCATCGGCCTGACGCAGCGAGACTGCGTCGCCGAGTCGCGCACGCGCGCAGGCGAGGCCTTCGGGGAACAGCTCGCTGCCGCTGAGCGCGAGCGTCGGGTATGCGCTGCGGAGGCGATTCAGCACGTAGCCCGTGCCGCAGCCGACTTCGAGAAAGTCCGTCGCGTCGGGGAAATGGCGCGCGAGCGCCCACTCGATCAGATCGCTGCGACCGCGGAACCAGAAGCTCCTGTCTTCGAGTGCGAAGAGCCGCTCGAAGTGCGCGGGATCGTACGAGGCTCCCGGGTCGCCGGCGCCTTTCATCAGGAGCGCACGACGATGATGAGCCCGATCAGCACAAGCAGTGTGCCCGCGATGCGCGCGGCGCCGACGTGCTCGCCGAAGAGGAACGCGCCGGCGAGGAGGATCAGCAGGAACGCGACGCCGGTGAACGGAAAGGCGTAGGTGAGCTCGAGGCCCGAGAGCGTCAGCATCCACATCACACCGGCGAGAAACGTGCAGGCGAAGGCGACCCAGACCCAGGGCATCGCGAGCAGCCCGAGCACGAAGCCGAGCCGGTCGGCGTCCGCCGCGCCGGAACCGGGCGCGCCGATGCGCCAGCGCATGATGAGCTGACTCGAGACCGTGAACACGATGTAGAGCGCGAGAAACGCGTGTCGCTGCCACCACCCGCTCATGAGGAATCCCCCGGATTGGAAGAGGAGACGGCCGCCGACGCAGCCGCGCCGTCGGTCGCGCGCGCGAGGAGTGCGCCTGCGGCGAAGCTGAGCGTGTCGCCGAGAAACGTCACGACGCGGAAGAGCCCGATCAGCAGCAGCGCGCGGCTTTCGCCGAGCGCCGCGCCGGTCAGCGCGACGAACGCGGCCTCGCGCACGCCGAGGCCGCCGGGTGCGCCGATCACGATGAAGCCGGCGAGCCAGCTCGCGGCACTCGCGGCGAGGAGCAGGGCGAACGAGTCGACCGGGATCGCGAGTGCGTGCGCGAGCGCACCGAGACATCCGGCCGCCAGCACGAAGAATCCGCAGTAACACACTAGACAGAGAAGGAGCAGCTGTAGCGGTGGCAGCGACGGCAGGCGGTATCGGCCGAGAAACCTTGCATGACGCAGCGCATGAAGCGCGATCCCGAGCCCCGTGAGGATCGCCACGAGCAGCGCGATGGCGGCGCGCGGATCGAGAATCGAAAGCACGCGCAATCCTCGCGTGTCGGCCACGAGCGTCAGCGCGAGCGCCGACAGCACGAGCAGCGCGGCTTCGAGGATCGACGCGAGCCCCAGGCTTGCGTGCGGAATCCCGTGGCGGCGGATCCAGGCGTGACGTATCGCGTAGTGCGCGACGTTTCCCGGCAAGTATTTCCCGTACTGGCTCACGGCATACGCCGCCATCGTCGGTGCTGCCGGGACCGCGCGGTCGGACGCCAGCGCACGGATCAGCCGCCACCACGCGAACGCGAGGAGCACGGCCGCCGCGGCGTATCCGAGTGCGAGGACCAGCAGCGCGACGATGAGCCGGGACTTCGAAATGGATGCCTGTTGCAGGAGATCGAGCGCGCCGCTTTGCACGAATCGCAAGGCGATCCACGTCACCGCGGCAGCGGACAGCAGCAACCCGATCGTCCGCAGGATGCGGCGTGCGTCGACGGTCATGGATGTGTCTGCTGGGTGCGGAGCATCTCGTGAAGGGCGTTCGACCGGCGATTCGTCGTCGCGTCAGCGATGCGCGCGGCGTCGCGTTCCAGTTTACACAAGGGCACCGATCGATGACGGGCAAGGGCGCCGCGCGCCGGTTTCAGCGTGATACCCTTCGACCGAAATCGTTGCCGCTGCACATCGAATGCATCCAGGAGCGAGGGGAATCGCCCTTTTCAGACGCTTTGGCCTGCCGCTCCTGCTCGTGGCGGCGGGTGCGCTGCATGTCCAGCTGGCGCGTCCGTTCCTGTCGCCGCTCTTCGCGCGCGACGAAAGCGGGTACCTCGCCAACGCCGCGGCCCTCGCGGGCTATACGTTCGACGGGGCGAGCTCCTACCGTGCGGGCTACTCGCTGCTGCTCGTGCCGTTCTACCTGCTGTTCGACAACACGTTCGTCATCTACCGCCTGACCCAGGCGCTCAACATCGGTCTCGCCCTTCTCGCGATCGTGCTCATGAACGAGCTTCTCAAGAAGCTCTTCCCCGCGGAGCCGCGCGAGAAGGTGCTGCTCGGATTGATTGTCGCCGCAAGCTATCCCGCGTGGTCGGTGTTCTCGACGTTCGCACTTTGCGAAAACGTGTTCGTGCCGTTGTTCGTGCTGACGTGCCTCCTTTGCCTGCGCACGGCACGTGCCGGAGGCTGGAGCTGGATCGCGTGGGGCGCTGCTGTCGGATTTCTGATCATGGTCACCCCGCGGGCATCCGTGGTCGCGGTCGCGGGCGTGCTCGTCGGCTCCGTCGTTGCCGTGCAACGGCGCGACGGAAAGGGCTTCGGCGCGTTCATCGGCAGCATCGCGGTTCTCGTCGCGTTCGATCACTGGATTCTCGAGCCGTTCGTGCTGCAGGGCCTCACGCTCGGCGAGTATCCGCCGGACCTGCGCTACCCGACACTCGCATGGCTGCTCGCGCCGCTGAAGACTCTCGCGGGTCTTCGCTCGCTCGGGGTCCATGTCATTGCGCACGCTGCGTATCTGCTCATCGGCACGCTGTGGCTCGTGTGGTTCGCGGCGCTCTACATTGCGAAGCGAGCGAACGAGAGCCGCTTGCAGCGGGAGTTTCGTCCCGACGTTCTGGTGCTGATCTACGTCGGTCTCGCGGTGATCGGGACGCTCGCCCTGTCGGCGCTGCATTTCACCTCGTATCCGAACGCGCTGCAGCTCGATCAGTGGATGTATGGGCGATACGTCGAAGCCGTGCTGATGCCCCTGCTCGCGGTCGGCTTCGTCACGATGCGCAGGAACGCGTTCGTTCCCGGGTTCATCCTTGCATGGATCCTCACGTGGTTTTTCGTCAACCACGCGCGAATCGGCGTGATCAATTACATCAACGTCTCGGCGCTGTGGCAGCCGTTCCAGCTGCCCGGCTGGACCGTCCTTGGCTGGTGCACGGCGGGCGGCATGCTGGCGCTGTGCGCGATGTCGCTGCCGTATGGCCTTCGCGCCGTGGCCTATGCCGCGGTGTTCGCGATGACCAGCGTGCAGCTGCACGAGATGAACCTCGAATACAGCTATCGGTGGATCGGGACGCGCCATCGGCTCGCCAGCGATATCCGGAACTTCTATCCGCCGGGCCCGCAGGGCTGCATCGGCTACGACGAGCCCTCGGTGGACCACCCCGCACTCGACAGCGCGCTTCAGGCCTATTCGAACTTCCTGTTCGACTACCGCATCCGGCGTATGAGCTTCGAGACCTGGGCGTCGACGTGCGACGGCCCGCTGATCTCGTGGAAGCGCGATCTCGATCGCGAGCATCCCGACGTTCCGCTTCATCTCGCCGCGTTCGAGATCCGCAGTCATGAACCTTCGAAAGGCGGTCCGTTCCTCTGGACGCGAGAGCCGAAGCCATGGTTTCGCATGCCGCTCGGACAGGCCCTTGCGATGTCGGGGCCCGAGCAGCCGGCGCACCACATCCTCGGCGGCGGATGGTACGAACCCGAAGGCGTGGGGACGTGGTCGACCGAGTCGGCCGATCTCTGGCTGCCGCTCGGCGATGCCTGTGCGACGGGCGCCGGCTGCGAGCTGGTGTTGCGATTCTCGATTCTTCCGATCGGGGCGGATCGCTCGCTGACGATCGAGGCACAGACCGACGACGGCAGGAAGGCCACGTGGAAAGTCACGCCCGAATCGGCGACGGCGGATTCCCACGTGCTCGATCTCGGGAATTTCCGCGTGCCGAGCTCGGGCCTGCGCGTGCATCTTTCGATTCCGGATGCGACGTCGCCGAAGGAGATCGGCCACTCCGAGGACCCGCGCACGCTCGGCATCATGCTGCGCGAGCTCCTCGTGCGTCCGAAGGGTGTCGCTGTCGCGAGCGAGCCTGCGACGTAGCCCGCGCGGCGTCTCAGACGAGCCGTTCGATCAGCGAAGTCTCCGACCGATAGGGCAGCGCCGGCGCCCATCCGCGGTAGCGGGTCACGTGGGCCGCGACACGTTCCAACGCAGGTTGATAGCGGGCGCGGCTGGAGTTGTCGAAAACGATCAGCGCGCCGGGATTGAGGAATGCCTGCACGCGCTCGAGGCACGCGCTGCGCGCGCGGCCGTCGATGATGACGAGATCGTAGCGGCCGCCGTCGGCGACGCTGTCCACGTAGGCCGAGAAATCGCAGCGGTCATAGCCTTTGCGTCCCGAGGGCGCACGCGGCGCCGCAACGTCGTGCTGCGGCTCGATGACGCGCACCTCGATGTTGTCGCGCGCGAGCAGCGTGGCCGTCGCGCGCGCGAAGCCGACGTCGTGCTCGACCGAGGTGACGTGCTCGCAGCGTCGCGCGAGCCAGAGCGTGCTCGCGCCGCTGCCGTACTCGAACACGCGCACTTTGCCGCCTCGTGCCGCGATCCAGGCGTCGACCGCATCGATCGCCGGCAGCGTCCACCACGGGACGTCGAGGCGCGCGAGGTCCGCTGCATCATGAATCGCGAACTGACTGCCGAGCCAGAAGCGGAACGAGTTCCGCGGCCCGCGCTGCAGGTAGGAAAGAAGACCGGAAGACCGCAGCGGCATGGCCGCGGTACGCATCGCGGCCACGTACGTGGATTTGAGCACCTCGCCTCCAGGCTTCCGGCGTCAGGCCTCGCCGAGCTCCGGAATTCCCCGATAGAGCTGCAAGGCCTGCGGATTCGCCAGGGCGTCGGTGTTTTTCACCGGCAGCCCGTTGATCGTATCGCGCACGGCGATTTCGGTAATTTTACCCGAGATCGTGCGCGGAATGTCCGCGATCTGGATGATCTTCGCCGGCACGTGGCGCGGCGTCGTGTTGTCGCGGATGCGCTTGCGGATGCGGTCGCGCAGTGCGTCGTCGAGCGCCTTGCCCTCGCGCAGGCGCACGAACAGGATCACGCGCTCGTCGCCCTGCCAGTGCTGGCCGAC
>DATFRS010000123.1:0-11062 GCA_035263065.1 Rhodanobacteraceae bacterium | reverse complement strand
CAATCTCATCGATCAGGGCGGCGCTGCGCGCGTCACGGGCGCGCACCTTCGCCTGGAGCACAGCAAGATCAGCGGCAACCAGACATTCGTGAATGTCAGGGATCCGTATGACTTCGGCAACGGCGGCCTCGGCGGCGGCGTCGCGGCCATGCGCGGCAGCATGACGATCGTCGACAGCGAGATCAGCGGCAACACGACGCACGGCAACTACCTTTGTGCCGGCGGCGGCGTCGCGATCTGGTACGGCAGCGGCCTCGAGATCAGGCGCAGCACGATTTCCGGCAACGAAGCGCGTTGCGGCGGTCCGTTCGGCGCCGCCGTGTATGCGATCGGCGACTACCCGAACCACGTGCCCGACACGCTCACGATCGACCGTAGCACGATCGCGGACAACCATGCGTTCGGCGATTTCGCCTACGGCGGCGGCATCAGCGCGTTCGCCGAGAGCGTCACGATCACCGGCAGCATCGTCACCGGCAACACCATCGACGCCGGCACCGGCGTGTACGGCTACGCACGCGCCGGAGGCGTCAACGTCCAGAATCGCGATGTCCCTGCCGACACGCGCATCGAGGACACGCTCATCGCCGGCAATCGCGTCGAAGGACGCTTCGCCTTTGCCGGCGGCGTGCGCGTCGGCGGCGGCACCTTCGAGCTCGTCGCGAGCACGGTTGCCGGCAACGTGGTCGACGGCATCGACCGCGCGCGAGCCGGCGGCGTGATGACCGAGATGAACCGCGCGACGGTGATCGACAGCACGATCTCGGGCAACAAGGCGGCGGGCCTGCCGGACGTCACCGCCGGTGGCGGCGTCATGGTCCTGACCGAGCCGGACGAGCCGGCGGATTTCCAGTCGATCAACAGCACGATCGCCGGCAACGACGCGACGCCCGGCATCGCCGGCGGCGTCTTCTTCAAGCGCGACGACGTCGAAGCCGATTCGCCGACGGCGCTCTTCGAGAGCAGCATCGTCGCCGGCAACGTCTCGGCGCAGGGAGCCGACGAAATCGACGTCGCCGACGAGACCCTGACCGCGCCCGTCGTCATCGCGGCTCACAGCCTGCTGCAGGGAGCCGTCGACGTCGGTCCCGGCGTGTTCGAGCCGGACTCGGTCACCGTCGCGCTGTTCGGATCCGATCCGCTGCTGCAACCGCTCGCGGACAACGGCGGCCCGACGCCGACGCAGGCCCTCCCGTGCGGCAGTCCTGCGATCAATCAAGGCACGAACACGCTCGATCTCCGCTTCGACCAGCGCGGCCGCGGCTTCCCGCGCAAGACCGGCCACAGGGTCGACATCGGCGCGGTCGAGACGCGCTGCCCGCACTGATGCAACGCGCGGACGGCGCACGTGCGCCGTCCTGCTGCGCGAGACCGTCATGCGGGCTGTCGGCGCATTTCGAGCCGGATGCGGAACGCATCCTCGCAAACTCTCACCAAGGACCAGTCATGAGCACACTCGAAGACATCGCCAAGGAAACCGCGGCGCTACAACAGACGATCGAGCACGTCGGCCAGATGCTGAAGGATGCCGGCCGCTCCGCGGTCATCGAAGTGAGCAACGGCACCAGTCATGCAATCCAGTCGCGCATCAACGGGAGCGGACACAGTCATGGCGGATTCTCACCGCCACTGCCGGCACCCGGCATCGATTCCATGAAGTCGGACGTGTTCGGATCGCGCAGCGGCGAGAATTCGCTGGCCGGAACATCCGGGAGCGTGTTCTACGCGCTCGACGGCGAAGGCACGATGTTGCACGTCCACTGGGCGATTCCGGAAATCGGCGGCAACGATGCCCAGAGCGACGTCACCGGCGCTCACGCGGACTGGTACACGCACCGTGCGGACCATGGCGCCGGCAACAAGAAGGTGCCGATCCGCTTTGTCGTGACCGAGAATGCGATGCTGGCGCCGGGCCATCCGGACTGGCGGACGTGCCAGGATTGCAAGTCGCTGTTCTATTCGCTCGACGGCGGGAAGTGCCCGAAGCGCGTCGAATTCATCAACCGGCCTGTCGTCGTGGGCGGTGATGTGGGGCTGGCCCATCCTGGCCATGCCGATCATGTCGTCATCGCCGGCGACAAGACCCGCATCCTGCCGCATCGCGCGGCGGGGTATGTGTTCGCGCTGCCGTCCACGCCGGGCCCGTCGCGCGAGCCCGGCTGGCGCAAGTGCGGACGCTGCAAATCGCTGTTTTACGACGGATCGGAAGCCAAGGGCGCCTGCCCCAAATGGGATCAGCCGCGACCCGGCCACGTCGCGGAGGATGGCGGCCGCGAATACATCCTGCCGTTCAACGTGCCTCCTCGGTCGACACAGCAGGACAACTGGCGGTTCTGCACCAAGTGCTACGTGCTGTTCTACCTTCCGCACAACGCGGATGGCGCATGCGCAGCCGGCGGCCTGCATCATGCGCACGAGAACAACTATGTGCTGGACAGGATCCGCGACGGTTGAGCCTTCCGGAGCACTGCGGCGGGCGAAGCCGCGCCTGGACGCTAGGTCTCGCCCGTCGCTATCCAGTCGCGCGGCTTGAGATAGTCGGCAAGCCGCGCCTCGGCGCTGCCGGGTTCGGGGACGTAGCCGTACTCGAACCGCACGCGCGGCGGCAGGCTCATCAGGATCGACTCGGTGCGCCCGCCCGATTGCAGACCGAACAGCGTGCCGCGGTCGTAGACGAGATTGAACTCGACGTAGCGGCCGCGACGATAGAGCTGGAACTCGCGCTCGCGCTCGCCGTACGGCGTCGCCTTGCGGCGCTCGACGATCGGCAGGTACGCGTCGAGGAAACCGTTGCCGACCGCCTGCGTCAGCGCGAAGCAGCGCTCGAAGCCGCCCTCGTCGAGATCGTCGTAGAAGAGGCCGCCGACGCCGCGCGTCTCGGCGCGGTGCTTCAGGAAAAAATACTCGTCGCACCAGCGCTTGTAGCGCGGGTAGACGTCCGCGCCGAACGGTGCCGCGAGATCGCGCGCCGCGCGATGCCAGTGCACGATATCCTCGTCGAACGGATAGTACGGCGTGAGATCGAAGCCGCCGCCGAACCACCAGACCGTCGGCTCGCCGTCCGCGCGCGCTTCGAAGTAGCGCACGTTCATGTGCGTCGTCGGCACGTACGGATTTTCCGGATGCAGCACGAGCGAGACGCCGAGCGCGGTCCACGCGCGCCCCGCGATCGCCGGACGCTGCGCGCTCGCCGACGGCGGCAGCTTCGCGCCGGCGACTTCCGAGAAGCCGACGCCGGCCTGCTCGAACACCGCGCCGCCCTTCATGACGCGCGATCGCCCGCCGCCGCCTTCGACGCGCTGCCAAGCGTCCTCGCGGAAACGCGCGCGGCCGTCGGCGGCTTCGAGCGCCGTCGTGATGCGGTCCTGCAGGCCGCGCAGGAACGCGCGCACCGCGTCGACCGCGGGCGAGTTGTCGCAAGCTCCGCTCATGGAAGGGCCGGCTGAACCGAGCCGCATGGTAGCAGCCCGCTGCGGCGGCCCGCCGTCCTGCGCACGGCGCCACACTTTGGCGCCTCCATGGCGGCGAAACGCGTGTGTCATACTTCGGCCGCCTCGCCGGATCCGACGACGCGTGCCGACCCGTATCGCCCCCCTCGCCATCACCGCCTTCACCGCGACATCCGCGCTCGGCCAAGGCCGCGCGGCGCACGCGCGCGCGTTGCGCAGCGATGCGGGCGGCCTCGCCGCCAACGACTTCACGCGCCTGCCGCTGCCGTGCGCGATCGGGCGCGTCGCGGGGCTCGAGACCGACGCCGTGCCCGCCGAGCTCGCCCAGTACGACTGCCGCAACAACCGCCTCGCCTGGAAAGGGCTCGTCGCCGACGGCTTCCTCGACACCGCGCGCGCCGCGATCGAGCGCCACGGCGCCGCGCGCGTCGCGCTGATCGTCGGCACGTCGACGTCGAGCATCGGCGCGACCGAGGAAGGCTATCGCGCGCTCGATGGCGACCGGCTGCCCGTGCACCTGCGCCGTCCCGTGCTGCACACGCCGCACTCGCCCGGCCTGTTCCTCCAGCGCGTGCTCGGCACGCGCGGGCCGTGCCTCACGGTCGCGACGGCGTGCTCGTCGAGCGCGAAGATCTTCGCGAAGGCCGAGCGCATGATCCGGCTGGGCCTCGTCGACGCGGCGATCCTCGCCGGCGTCGACACGCTCTGCGACAGCGTGCTGTTCGGCTTCAACGCGCTCGAGCTCGTCTCCGCGCAGCCGTGCCGGCCGTTCGATCCGGCACGCAACGGCATCTCGATCGGCGAAGCCGCGGGCTTCGCGATCGTCGAGCGCGACGGCGACGCGCGCGCGCCGCGGCTCGCCGGTTACGGCGAATCGTCGGACGCGCACCACATGTCGACGCCGCATCCCGAAGGCCTCGGCGCACGGCTCGCGCTCGCCGACGCGCTCGCGCGCGCGGGCCTCGAAGCGGACGACGTCGACTACGTCAACCTGCACGGCACGGCGACGCCGAAGAACGACGAAGTCGAAGCCGCGCTGCTTGCCGACGTGTTCTCGCCGCGCACGCGCGCGAGCGGCACGAAGGGCTTCACCGGCCACACGCTCGGCGCGGCCGGCATCCTCGAAGCCGTGCTGACACTGACCGCGATGGAAGAAGGCGTCGTGCCGGCGACACTCAACAGCCGTGACGCCGAGCCGATCTGCGCTGCGCAGCTCGCGGTCGAGCGCGAGGAGCGCACGATCCGCGTCGCGCTCAGCAACTCGTTCGGTTTCGGCGGCAGCAACTGCACGCTCGCGTTCGCGGCGGGTGCGGCCGCGTAAGGCATGGACGCGCTCATCGTGCAGGTCGACGGCATCGGCTTCTGGGCACCCGGCATTGCGGACTGGCCCGCGCTGGTGCGCGCGCTCGAAAGCGGCGCGCCGGTCGCGCTCGATGCGGCCGCGAAACCGTCGCCGAGCGCGTTGCCGCCGGCCGAGCGCCGCCGCGCACCCGAACCGGTGCTCATCGCGAGCGAAGCCGCAGGTCAGGCGTGCGCGATGGCGAAGCAGGATCCCGCAACGCTCGCGAGCATCTTCACCTCGACACACGGCGACCTCGCGATCACCGACGCGATGTGCGCGACGCTCGCCGCCGATCCGCGCGAGCTCTCGCCGACGCGCTTCCACAACTCGGTGCACAACGCGCCCGCCGGCTACTGGACCGTCGCCGCGCGTTGTCACAAGCCTGCGACGGCGATCAGCGCCGCGCACGGCAGCTTCGCGGCGGGTCTGGTCGAAGCGGCCGTCGAAGTGCATGCCGAAGGCCAGCCCGTCTTGCTCGCCGCGTACGACATCGCCGCGCGCGGGCCGCTCGCGGAAGTCGCGCCGAGCGCCGTGCCGTTCGCGGTCGCGTTCGTGTTGAGCGCGAGCGGCGGCGGCGATGCGCTCGCGCGCTTCTCGCTGCGCGGGAGTACGGGCGCGGCAAACGACGACATCCCGCCCGCGCTCGCGTCGTTCGCGAAGAATCCGATGGCCGTGCAGGCGCTGCCGCTGCTCGCCGCGCTCGCGGCGCACCGCACGGCGACGATCGCGCTGCCCGCGGGCGACGGCACGTCGCTCGCCGTCGAGGTGACGCCGTGAGCGCATCCGATCCGCGCCGCGTCGCCGTCGTGATCCCCGCGCTCAACGAGGAGCGCGCGATCCGCAGCGTCGTCGAGTCGGTGCTCGCGATCTCGCCGAACGTCATCGTCGTCGACGACGGCTCGACCGACGCGACGGTCGAGCGCATCGCGGATCTTCCGATCACGCTGATCCGCCACGAGACCTCGCTCGGCAAAGGCCAGGGCCTGCGCGACGGCTTCCGCAAAGCGCGCGCGCTCGGCTTCGACGCGGTGGTCACGATGGACGGCGACGGCCAGCATCTCGCCGCGGACATTCCGCGCATCCTCGCCGCCGCCGCGCGCTATCCGGAACATCTCGTCATCGGCGCGCGCATCAGGAGCCGCGAGAACCAGCCCGAGGCGCGCCGCCGCGCCAACGACTTCGCCGACTGGGGCATCTCGTGGGGCTGCGCCATCCCGGTCGCCGACACGCAGAGCGGCCAGCGCTACTACCCGGCCGCCGCGCTCGAGCTCGCCGACCTCCCGGCCGACGACTTCGTGTTCGAAGCCGCCGTGCTGATCTCGGCCGCGCGCGACAAGCACGTCGGCATCGTCTCGGTGCCGATCGAATCGCGCTACGAGAGCGAATTCCGCTCGAGCCATTTCCGGCCGATCCGCGACGTCCTGCGCATCACCTGGTACACGATCAAGCGCGTCTGGCGCTATGGAAACGTCGTCGCCGCGTACCGGCGCTCGCACGGCACGCCGCCGCTGGTCTACGATCCGGACGAAGCACCCGCCGGCAACGGCTAGCGGATTCAGCAACGGGAGTCGTCGCGTGGGTCACATGCCGCATCTCCTGCTCCAGCTCGCGGTGATCCTCGCGACCGCGCGCGTGCTCGCGCTGCTGCTCGGGCGTCTCGGCCAGCCGCCCGTGATCGGCGAGATGATCGCCGGCATCGTGCTCGGCCCGATCGTGTTCGGCGCGCTCGCGCCCGACACTCACACCTGGCTCTTTCCGCGCGAGAAGCTCGCGGCGCTCGAGGGCCTCAGCCAGGTCGGCCTCGTGCTCTTCATGTTCGTCGTCGGCGCGGAAATCCGCGCGCCCGCGGGCGCGCGCGAGCGCATCGTCGCGGCCGGCTGGGTCGGCACGCTCGGCGTGCTGCTGCCGATGCTGCTCGGCCTTGCGATCGCGCCGGCGCTGCATCCGCATTTCGCGCCGGCCGGCGTCGCGTTCTGGCCGTTCGCGCTGTTCATGGCGGCGTCGATGGCGATCACGGCGTTCCCGGTCATGGCGCGCATCCTCAAGGAGCGCGCGATGACGCGCACGCCGCTCGGGCAGCTCGCGCTCGCGTCGGCGGCGATCGCCGATTCGTTCGCGTGGATCATGCTGGCGCTGGTCGTCGCGCTGATCAGCTCGCACGGCGGCTGGGGCGAGTTCGGGCGCACGGCCGTCGGCCTCGTCGGCATCGCGGCGATCGGCTTCGGCGTGATGCGCCCGCTGATCGCGCGGCTGCTGGCACGGCACGCCGCCGACGGCCGGCCCGGCGGCGCCGTGCTTAGCGCGCTCATGATCGGCACCTGCGCGATGGCCGCGGCGACCGAATGGCTCGGCCTGCATCCGGTGTTCGGCGCGTTCCTCTTCGGCGCGTGCCTCCCGCGCGACGATCGCCTGCTCGAGACGCTCGTCGAGCGCATCGAGCACGTCGCCGTGATCGTGCTGATGCCCGTGTTCTTCGCGCTGGCGGGACTCAGCACGACGACCGAGGCCTTCACGAACACCGGACTCCCGGCGCTGTTCCTGATCCTCGCCGCCGCGGTCGCCGGCAAGATCCTCGGCGCAGGCGGCGGCGCGCGCATCGCGGGGCTCGGCTGGCGCGAATCGGGCGCGGTCGGCGCGCTGATGAACGCGCGCGGCCTCATGGAGCTCATCGTCATGAAGGTCGGCCTCGACGCGGGCGTGATCGGCTTCGAGATCTTCACGATGCTGATGGTCATGGCGATCGTGACGACGCTGATGACCACGCCGATGCTGATGCGCTTCGTGCGCGGCACGCCGGCCGCCGCTCAACTCGACGGCCGCGAGACGTCCTGACGCCGGCGCGCAGACGCGCGCGAATCCGGGCACAATGGGTTCGTTCCCGCGGAGCGAGGCCGATGTCGACGACAGCCGTGCACGACGTGGTGATCCTCGGCGGCGGCCTCGCCGGCCTCACGCTCGCGCTGCAGCTCAGGCGCCGCTTCGGCGACATGGGCATCGTCGTCGTCGAGCGCCGTCCGCATCCGGTGCCGCCGGCCGCGCACAAGGTCGGCGAATCGACGGTCGAGATCGGCGCGCACTACTTCGAGTCGACGCTCGGCCTGCGTGCGCATCTCGACGACGCGCACATCCGCAAGTTCGGCTTCCGCTTCTTCTTCAGCGAAGGGCGCAGCGATCTCGAGAACGTGACCGAGCTCGGCGTGCGCCGCGTGATGCCGACGCCGACGTGGCAGATCGACCGCGGCCTGTTCGAGAACTTCCTCGGCGAGGAGGCGCGCCGCGCCGGCATCGACTTCCGCGACGGCACCGCCGTGCGCAGCTTCGAGCTCGGCCGCGACAACGCGCACCATGTCGTCCACATCGAGCGCGACGGCACGCCCGGGACGCTCGAGGCGCGCTGGCTCGTCGACGCGTCGGGGCGCGCGGCGCTGGTCAAGCGCAAGCTCGGCCTCGCCGAAGCGAACGGCCACGACGCGAACGCGATCTGGTTCCGCCTCGACGACCGGCTCGATCTCGACCGCTGGTGCGACGACGCCGACTGGCAGGCGCGCTGCACGCCGCGCGAGCGATGGCGCTCGACGAACCACCTGTGCGGTCCCGGCTATTGGGCGTGGCTGATTCCGCTCGGCTCCGGCGCGCACTCGGTCGGCATCGTCTGCGACGCGAAGATGCATCCGCTCGAGACGATGAACACGTTCGAGCGCTCGCTCGCCTGGTTCGATGCGCACCAGCCCGCGATCGGCCGCGAATGCGCGGCGCGACGCGAAAAGCTGATGGATTTCCTTTACCTGCGCGGCTTCTCGTACGGCTGCAAGCAGATGTTCTCCGGCGACCGCTGGGCGCTGACCGGCGACGCCGGCGTGTTCCTCGATCCGTTCTACTCGCCAGGCAGCGATTTCATCGGCATCGCGAACACCTACATCACCGAGCTCATCGCGCTCGATCGCGCAGGCCAGCCGCTCGGGCCGTACGCGCGGCTCTACGAGCAGCTTTTCATGTCGTTCTACGAGAACACGCTGACGCTCTATCGCGACCAGTATCCGATGTTCGGCGATGCCGAAGTCATGCCGATCAAGGTGATCTGGGACTACACGTACTACTGGGGCGTGCTGTGTCAGCTCGTGTTCCAGCAGCGGCTGACCGACATCGCGCTGCTCGGCGAGCTGCGCCGCGAGCTCGACCAGGCGCAGGTGCTGAACCGGCGCATGCAGCTGTTCTTCCGACGCTGGTACGCCGAGAGCCGTAACCGCAACGAAGCCGTGATGCTCGATCAGCGCGAGCTCGACTGGTTTGTCGCGATGAACCAGGGTCTCCACGACACGCTGACCAGCGCCGAGCTCGCGCGGCGCCTCTGCGACAACATCGAGATGATGCGCGCGCTCGCCGTCACGATCGGGCGCCGCGCCCATGCGGCGTGTCCCGCGCTCGATCCCCGCGAAGCGGCCGACGGCGACGACGCAGGTGCTCCGGCGCTGTTCCGGCTCGCCGCCTGACGAACGCTCGCAGCTGAATCGATTCCGACCGCAGCGGCCTCTGCCGCGCGCGTTTCTCGGCGCGCGTTAAGCCGCGGCTGCCTAGATTGCGGGAAGGTCGGATGCTGCAAGGAGAACTTCCATGGACATGCGTTTCCTTCCGTTCGCGGTCGCGGCGGCGTTCGCGGTCATCGCGGAGCCTGCCATCGCGCAATATCCCACCGCGGTCGAAGTCGCACCGGGCCACCTGCCGTCGGCCGACGTCGATTTCCTGCTCGGCGCGAACACGTCGAACATCACGCAGATCGCGATGGGCCATGCCGCCGAGGGCAAGGCGGCGAATCCCGGCATCCACTCGCTCGCCGAGCGCATCGTGTCGAGCCACACGAAGGCCGACCAGGCGCTGCAGCTCCTCGCGAGCCAGAAGCACGTCGACCTGCCCCGCCGCACCGACGTCGACGATCACGCCGAGCTCGCCGATCTGCATTCGCGCAATCGCGGCGGCGACTTCGACGCGCAGTACGTGCAGAACGTCATCGACGATCACGATCGCATGATCGCGGCGTACGAGGCCGCGGCGCATGAGAGCGTCGATCCGGACATCCGTCAGTACGCCGACACGATGCTGCCGGCGCTGCGCGACAATCGCGATCAGGCGATCGCAATGGTCAACAAGCAGCTCGGCAGCGGCGCGCGCTGAACGGACCCGTCGTTCTCGCGGTCGGCCGCCGCTGGGAATTACGTCGTAAATCTACCGATGCGAGCCGGCAGACGGGGTGCTAGGTTGCAGCCTCTGCTGCGGCGTTCGCCGCGGCGCGACCCCATTCCGGCGAGGCAACCCTCGCGATCGAACCGAAGGTCTGCCATGAACCTGCGCTCCCTTGCACTCGTCACGCTGCTCGCACTCGGCATGCCGTTCGCGACCGCGACGGCACAGACACCCGCTGCAACCGAGGTCGCGCCGGGCCAACTGGCCCAGGCTGATGTCGACTTCATCCAGAACGCGAATTCGGAGAACGTCGCGCAGGTCGCGATGGGCCATGCCGCGGAGAGCACGGCCGTCAATCCGGGCGTGCGCGAGCTCGGAACGCGCATCGCGTCGAGCCATACCAGGGCCGACCAGGCCCTGCGCCTCCTGGCCGGACAGAAACACGTCGAGGTTCCGCAGACAGCCAACGCCGCCGACAACAGCCAGATCAGCGAGCTGCACAACCGCAAGAGAGGCGGCGACTTCGATGCGCAGTACGTGCGTACGGTCATGGTCGACCACGACCACATGATCGAAATGTACGAAGCCGCGCGCAACGGCAGCCAGGACGCCGACATTCGCCGCTATGCGGACACGATGCTGCCGACGCTGCACGACAACCGGGATCAGGCCGCCGATCTTGCCAAGCGCAAAGGCATCTCGCCCTGACGGCGCGCCGCGCGGTCGTCAGGCCATGCCGCCGTTGACGCCGATGACTTGGCCGCTGACGTAGCTGGCGCGTTCGGAGCAAAGGAACGCGACCAGCGCCGCGACTTCGTCCGGCGTGCCGGCGCGACCGGCCGGCACGATCGCCTTGATCTCCGCCTCGCCGAACGTCGATTCGGCGAGGCGCCCCGCGATCACGCCCGGTGCGACGACATTCGCGGTGATGCCGCGCGAACCCATCTCGCGCGCGAGCGATTTCGTCGCACCGTGCAGCGCCGACTTCGCGGCTGCGTAGTTGACTTGCCCGCGATTGCCGAGCACCGCCGCGACCGACGAGACGGCCACGATGCGGCCCCAGCGCTCGCGCGCCATCGGCAGCAGCAGCGGC
>DATFRS010000122.1:0-3655 GCA_035263065.1 Rhodanobacteraceae bacterium | reverse complement strand
ATCCCGTTCGGCGGCACGTTCCTGACCTTCAGCGACTACAGCCGCAACGCGATCCGCATGGCGGCGCTGATGAAGCTGCGCGTGATCCACGTGCTGACGCACGATTCGATCGGCCTCGGCGAAGACGGGCCGACGCATCAGGCCGTCGAGCACGTATCGAGCCTGCGCCTGATTCCCAATCTCGACGTCTGGCGTCCGTGCGACACGGTCGAGACCGCCGTCGCATGGAAGCTCGCGCTCGAACGCCGCCACGGGCCGACTGCGCTGATCCTGTCGCGCCAGAACCTCCCGTTCGTGCTGCGCGACGACGCGCGCATCGCCGCGATCGAGCGCGGCGGCTACGTCGTGTCGGAGCCCGGCGGCCGGTTGGATCGCATCCTCGTCGCGACCGGCTCCGAAGTCGGCCTTGCGCTCGCGGTGCAGAAGCATCTTGCCGCCGAAGGCATCGGCGTGCGCGTCGTGTCGATGCCGTCGACGGCGACGTTCGATCGCCAGAGCGACGAGTACCGCGACAACGTGCTGCCGAAAGGCGTGCCGAAGATCGCACTCGAAGCCGGCGCGAGCGCGCTCTGGTGGAAGTACGTGCGCGGCGAAGGCACGGTGATCGGCATCGATCGCTTCGGCGAGTCGGCGCCGGGCGCCGCGCTGTTCGAGCACTTCGGCTTCACGACCGACCACGTCGCCGACATCGTCCGCCGCTCCTGATTTCCTTCTTTTCCCCCTCTCCCGCTCCGCGGGAGAGGGCAGGGTGAGGGCATTCTTGAGACGTCCTCTCACGCTTGCCCTCATCCGCCTGCCGGCACCTTCTCCCGCGAAGCGGGAGAAGGGATCGAATCCGAATCGCTTCCTCTAGAGAGACCACCGCCATGGCCCTCATCTCCCTCAAGCAACTCCTCGACCACGCCGCCGAGCACGCCTACGGCCTGCCCGCGTTCAACGTCAACAACATGGAACAGATCCACGCGATCATGCAGGCCGCCGACGAAACCGACAGCCCCGTGATCCTGCAGGCGTCCGCCGGCGCGCGCAGCTACGCGGGCGAAGCATTCCTGCGTCACCTCGTCCTCGCCGCGGTCGAGCAATACCCCGGCATTCCGGTGTGCCTGCACCAGGATCACGGCGCCAGCCCCGCGGTCTGTCAGGCGTCGATCCGCTCCGGCTTCACGAGCGTCATGATGGACGGCTCGTTGAAGGAAGACATGAAGACGCCGTCGACGTACGAATACAACGTCACCGTCACGCGCCGCGTCGTCGACATGGCGCACGCGGTCGGCGTCTCGGTCGAAGGCGAGCTCGGCTGTCTCGGCTCGCTCGAAACCGGCACGGCCGGCAAGGAAGACGGCGTCGGTGCGGAAGGCAAGCTCGATCACTCGCAGCTCCTCACCGATCCCGACCAGGCTGCCGATTTCGTCGCGAAGACCGGCGTCGACGCGCTCGCCGTCGCGATCGGCACCTCGCACGGCGCCTACAAGTTCACGCGCCCGCCGACCGGCGACATCCTCGACATCGAGCGCATCAAGGCGATCCACGCGCGCATCCCGAAGACGCACCTCGTCATGCACGGCTCGTCGTCGGTGCCGCAGGAATGGCTCACGGTGATCCGTGAATTCGGCGGCAACATCAAGGAAACGTACGGCGTGCCGGTCGAGGCGATCGTCGAAGGGATCAAACACGGCGTGCGCAAGGTCAACATCGACACCGACATCCGCCTCGCGATGACCGGCGCGATCCGCCGCACGCTCGCCAAGGACCCGAGCGAGTTCGACCCGCGCAAGTTCTTCAAGGCGTCGATCACGGCGGCGCGCGAGGTGTGCAAGGCGCGGTTCGAGGCGTTCGGGAGTGCGGGACGTGCCTCGCAGATTCGCCCTGTCGCACTCGAGCGCATCGCGACACAATACGCGAAGGCCGCCTGAGGCAACGCATGCATTTCCTGACCGGCGTCCGCGCGCTGTTGTTCGACCTCGACGGCACTTTGATCGACACGGCGCCGGACATCGCCGCAGCGGTGGGCGCAACGCTGCGCGACCTCGATCGCCCGCCGCTCGGCGAACGCGAAGTGCGCAGCTACATCGGCCGCGGCGTCGACGTGCTGCTGCATCGCGTGCTGACCGGCGATCGCGACGGCAACGCCGCGCTCGACGTGCACCGGCGGGCGCGCGAGGTGTTCATGGGCCACTACGACACGCACAACGGCCGCACCGCAGCCGTCTACCCCGGCGTGCGCGAGGGTATCGCGCATGCGCAGCGGCTCGGGCTGCGGCTCTGCTGCGTGACGAACAAGTATCAGGGCTTCTCGGACGCGCTGCTCGCACAGGTCGGGCTCGCCGATGCGTTCGAGTTCGTGCTCGGCGGCGACGCGCTGCCGAAAGGCAAACCCGATCCGCTGCCGCTGCTGCATGCGGCGGAGCGGCTGGGTATCGAACCCGGCGCGTGCCTGATGATCGGCGATTCGTCGAACGATGCGCGCGCGGCGCGCGCGGCGGGGATGCCGGTCGTGCTGGTCGATTACGGCTACAGCGAGGATCAGCCGGTCGCGTCGATCGATTGCGATGCGATCGTCGGGTCGATCGCCGATGTCATTGCGGCGCTCGATCCCGTATCTGCAACGCGACGCTCCGTCATTCCCGCGAAAGCGGGAACCTAGCGCCTTCCGCGCGCCGAGGCGCTGGGTCCCCGCCTTCGCGGGGACGACGAAGGGGCGCTACACTGCCCCCTCGCCGAGGCCCGCATGTTCCCCGAAGATCCGGCCGCCATCGCTCGCAAGCTCTCCGAGCTCAAGATCGAGCATCGCGATCTCGATGCGGCGATCGCGCGCCTGGCGCTCGACGTGGGCTGCGACGAGCTGCACCTCACGCGGCTCAAGAAGCGCAAGCTGAAGCTCAAGGACATGATCGCGTACCTCGAGAACAAGCTGATTCCCGATCTCGACGCGTGACGCGAATCGTCAGGACGGCGGTGCGGCCGCCACCGGCTCGTACTCGTAAGTCCCGCCGTCGGCCATCAGCGACAGGAAGAGATGGCCGTCCTTAAGCGTGTACGTGCGCACGGCGCCCCAGTCGGCGGCGACGCGATCGTGCATCGAGCCCGGCGGGCACATCGCGCGCGTGAGCGCGAGCGGGCCGAATTCGACCTGGTTCGGCGCCGTCGATTTCCATGAGCCTCGGCCGCGGTTGCAGTCGACGCGCGCGACGACGCTGCCGTCGGGCTGGAACGTGATCGTGTATTTGCTGCGGTCGTCGGGCTCGATCGCGGCGCCGTCGCTGCCGGTGAACTTGACGAGCTGCCATGACGTGCCGGCGAGCGGACTCATCGGTGAGGCGGCGGTCGGAGCCGGCGCCACCGCGGGCGGTGGTGGGCTCGAGGATTCGCAGCCGACGAGCGATGCGCCGGCAAGAACGAAGGCCGCGATCGACATCCTTGGCGCGATCATCGCTCGATCCTCCCATCCGCTGGATGCATCGAGCATACGCCGCCGATCGTGACGGCGGAACAATCGCTCATGACGCAGCGCAGCGCGGGCCTTACACCGGCTTGGAGGTCTCGTCGGTCGTGCGCGTCAGCTCCGCCTGCTTCTCGGGCGTGAGCTTCAGGATGCCGTGGCGAATCTCGCGCGAGAGGATCACGCGCGCGTCCTGCGCGACGGCGGCGAGCTGCG
>DATFRS010000121.1:0-2146 GCA_035263065.1 Rhodanobacteraceae bacterium | reverse complement strand
CCCGAGTCGTCCGGCGGATGGACGCGGATGCTGCTGCGCCACGCGCCGATCTTCGCGATCACCGCGAGCCTGCACTTCGTGTCGGTCGCGGCCGTGTCGCAGGTCCTCGGCGCGCAGCGCGAGGGCTTCTGGCCAGACGTCATCATGCAGGTGAGCGGCCGGCTGCACCTCGAGCTCCTGATCTACACCGCCGCGGCCGGCAGCGGCGCCGCGCTCGTCATGCATCAGCGGTATCGCGATCGCGAGCTGGCGACGGCGCGCCTGCAGGCGGAGCTCGCGGCGGCGCGGCTCGACGCGCTTCAGGGACATCTGCAGCCGCACTTCCTCTTCAACAGCCTTCACAGCATCGCGTCGCTCGCGCGCGCCGGCGACAACGCCGGGGTCGTCCGGCTGATCGCGGGGTTCAGCGAGATCCTGCGGCACCTGCTCGCGAGGGAAGCGCGGCACCTGCCGCTGCAGGACGAGCTCCAGCTCGTCGAGCGCTATCTCGAAATCCAGCGCGTGCGCTTCGCCGATCGACTCAAGGTCGCGATCGATCTCGAGCCCGACGCGGCCGCCGCGCGCGTGCCGTTGCTCATCGTGCAGCCGCTCGTGGAGAACGCGCTTCGCCATGGCCTTGCGCCGCGCGTGGAAGCGGGCCTGCTGAACGTGCGCGCCCGGCGCGAGAACGGCGCGACGCGCATCGACGTCGAGGACACGGGCGTCGGCCTGCCCGGCGGGTGGTCGCTCGCGACGACGAAGGGGACGGGGCTGCGCAATCTCGCGTCGCGCCTGCAGGCCGAGTTCGGCGCGGACGCGTCGCTCGAGGTGACGGCCCGCGCGGAAGGGGGCGTGCGCGCGACCGTGCGCGTGCCGTACGTGCCGTCATGACGAGCCCGGAACCGCGCGCGTGGAAGGTCGTCATCGTGGACGACGAGCCGCCGGCGCGGCAGACGCTGCGGCTGCTGCTCGGCCGCGAGCCGGACTTCGAGATCGCGGCCGAGTGCGGCCACGGCCGCGACGCGGTGGCGGCCGTCGAGCGCGAGCGTCCCGACGTGCTCTTCCTGGACGTGAAGATGCCGGGGATGGACGGCTTCGACGTGCTGCGCGAGATCCCCGCCGCGTCGATGCCCGCGATCGTCTTCGTCACCGCGTACGACCGCTACGCGCCGAAGGCGTTCGAGCGGCACGCGGTCGAGTACCTCCTGAAGCCGTTCACCGACGAGCGCTTCGCCGACGTCGTCGATCACGTGCGCGAACGGCTGCGCGAGCGGATCCTCGCGGCCTGCGTCACCGAGGCGCTGCGCGAAAGCGGACGCGCGGGCGGACGCGCGGATCGCCGGCATCTCGTCGTCCGCGACGGCACGCGGACGCACGTGATCCCGCACGACGAGATCGTCTGGATCGAAGCCGACGACTACTACGTGCGGATCCACGCGCAGGGGCGGCGCGTCCTCGCGCGCGAATCGCTGCGGACGCTCATCGGCGCGCTCGATCCGGCGGTGTTCGCGCGGGTCCACCGGTCTGCCATCGTGAACACGCGCCGGATCAAGGCCATGGAGCCGCTCGCCTCCGGCGATCAGCGGCTGCTGCTCGAAGATGGCACGGCGCTGCGCGTCAGCCGGACGCACCGCGCTGCGCTGATGCGGCTGCTGCGATGAGCCCGATGGCCGGGTCTGAAGACCCGGCCTACAAGAGTCATCACGTCGCCGATCGCCGCTTGTAGGGCGGGTCTTCAGACCCGCCGCGCCGTCGCGATAGAATCACGCACCTCATGCCGAATCCAGTCGTGACGGGGACCCCGACCAACCGTCCTGCCCAGGTGCTGCTCGCGAGCCTGATCGGGACGTCGATCGAGTTCTTCGATTTCTACATCTATGCGACCGCGGCCGTGCTCGTCTTTCCGCGGAAGTTCTTTCCGGCCTCGGATCCCGCCGCCGCCACGCTGGCGTCGCTCGCGACCTTCGCGATCGCCTTCTTCGCGCGCCCGGTCGGATCGGCGCTCTTCGGCCACTTCGGCGATCGCGTCGGACGCAAGACCACCCTCGTCGCGGCGCTGCTGACGATGGGGCTGTCGACGGTCACGATCGGGATCCTGCCGACGTACGCCTCGATCGGCGTCTTCGCGCCGCTGCTGCTCGCGACGTGCCGGTTCGGTCAGGGGCTT
>DATFRS010000120.1:0-14486 GCA_035263065.1 Rhodanobacteraceae bacterium | reverse complement strand
TACACCTTCGTCGTACTGGCGCTCCTGATCCTGATCGTCGGTCCGCTCGCCGCGCTGCGCACGCCGACCGACATCTTCCCGGACATCCGCATTCCGGTGATCGCGGCTGCGTTCCAGTACACCGGCCTGCCGCCCGATCAGATGGCCGGCCGCATCACGACGCTGTACGAGCGCGTGCTGACGACGACCGTCAACGACATCGAGCACATCGAGGCGACGTCGTACCAGGGCTTCGGCATCGTCAAGATCTTCTTCCAACCCGGCGTCGACGTCGCGACCGCGAACGCGCAGGTGACCGCGGTCTCGCAGACCGTGCTGAAGCAGATGCCGGCCGGCACGACGCCGCCGCTGATCCTCAATTACAACGCGTCGACGGTGCCGATCCTGCAGCTCGCGCTCTCGGGCGCCGGCCTCACCGAGCAGAATCTCGCCGACCTCGGCCTCAACGTCGTGCGCACGCGCCTCGTCACGGTGCCGGGCGCCGCGATTCCGTATCCGTTCGGCGGCAAGTCGCGCCAGGTGCAGATCGACATCGATCCGAACGCGCTCGCCGCGCGCGGGCTGTCGGGCCAGGACGTCGCCAACGCGCTCGCGGCGCAGAACCTCATCACGCCGGTCGGCACGCAGAAGATCGGCGAATTCGAATACACGGTGCAGCTCAACAACGCGCCGAGCGCCATCGACGACCTCGGCGACCTGCCGATCAAGGTCGTCAACGGCGCGACGGTCTACATCCGCGACGTCGCCAACGTCCGCGACGGCAACGCGCCGCAGACCAACATCGTGCACGTCGACGGCGCGCGCTCCGTGCTGATGTCGATCCTCAAGAACGGCGCGACGTCGACGCTCGACATCGTCGCCGGCGTCAAGCAGAAGCTCGCGGAAATCAAGCCGCAGCTGCCCGACAACCTCAAGATCACGCCGATCAACGACCAGTCGCTGTTCGTGCGCGCCGCGATCAAGGGCGTCGCGTTCGAAGGTGTCATCGCGGCCGCGCTGACCAGCATCATGATCCTGCTGTTCCTCGGCAGCTGGCGCTCGACGCTGATCATAGCGATCTCGATCCCGCTGTCGGTGCTCGGCGCGATCGCGCTCCTCGCCGCGTTCGGCGAGACGCTCAACATCATGACGCTCGGCGGCCTCGCGCTCGCGGTGGGCATCCTCGTCGACGACGCGACCGTGACGATCGAGAACATCAACTGGCATCTCGAGCAAGGCAAGGAGGTACGCGAGGCGATCCTCGACGGCGCCGCCCAGATCGTGACGCCGGCGTTCGTGTCGCTGCTCTGCATCTGTATCGTGTTCGTGCCGATGTTCCTGCTCGACGGCGTCGCGCGCTTCCTGTTCGTGCCGATGGCCGAGGCGGTCATCTTCGCGATGGTCTGCTCGTTCATCCTGTCGCGCACGCTGGTGCCGACGATGGCGAACTACCTCCTGCACAAACATGCGCACGAAGACATCGAGGACCGGCCGCCGTCGCGCAACCCGCTCGTCAACTTCCAGCGCGCGTTCGAGCGCAACTTCCTGCGCCTGCGCGACGTCTATCACCAGATCCTGACGCTCGCCGTCGCCGACCGCCGCGTGTTCGTCGCGTGCTTCCTCGCGTTCGTGTTCGGATCGTTCGCGCTGGTGCCGTTCCTCGGCCGCAACTTCTTCCCGTCGGTCGACGGCGGCCAGATCCTCATGCACGTGCGCACGCAGGTCGGCACGCGCGTCGAGGAGGCCGCCAACAGGTTCGCCGACGTGCAGAAGGTCGTCCGCGAGATCATCCCGCCGCGCGAGATCGAGGCGATGGTCGACAACATCGGCGTCGGCATCAGCTCGATCAACCTCACGTACAACAACACGGGCCTCGTCGGCGAGCAGGACGGCGACATCCAGATCGCGCTCAAGGAAGGCCATGCGCCGACGGCCGACTACGTCAAGAAGCTCCGCGAGGAGCTGCCGAAGCGCTTCCCGGGCGTGACGTTCTCGTTCCCGCCGGCGGACATCGTGAGCCAGATCCTCAACTTCGGCTCGCCGGCGCCGGTCGACATCCAGATCCGCGGCGCGAACCTCGACGCGGGCTTCGAGTACGCCAACCTCGTCCTGCCGAAGATCAAGGCCATTCCCGGCGTCGCCGACGCGCGCATCCAGCAGTCGCGCCGGGCGCCGGTCTTCAACGTCGACGTCGATCGCACGCGCGCGCAGGAAGTCGGCGTGACGACGCGCGACGTCACCAACTCGATGGTCGTCAACCTCGCCGGCTCCTCGCAGGTCGCGCCGACGTACTGGCTGAATCCGCAGAACGGCGTCTCCTATCCGATCGTCATGCAGACGCCGCAGTACCGGCTCGATTCGCTGACCGCGCTCGCGAACATGCCGATCAATGGTTCTTCCGGCGCAGCGTCGCAGCAGGTACTCGGCGGCATCGCGAACTTCACGCGCACCAACGGCAATGCGATCGTGAGCCAGTACGACATCCAGTCGATGGTCGAGATCCATGCGACCGCGCAGGATCGCGATCTTGGCGCCGTCTCGGCCGACATCCGCAAGGTGCTCGCCGACACGGCCAAGCAGGTGCCGAAGGGCTCGACGGTCGCGCTGCTCGGCCAGGTGCGCACGATGGAGACGTCGTTCTCGGGTCTCCTGTTCGGCCTGCTCGGCGCGATCGTGCTGATTTATCTCCTGATCGTCGTCAACTTCCAGTCGTGGGCCGATCCGTTCGTGATCATCACGGCGCTGCCGGCCGCGCTGGCGGGCATCGTCTGGATGCTGTTCGCGACGTACACGCCGCTGTCGGTGCCGGCGCTGACGGGCGCGATCATGTGCATGGGCGTCGCGACCGCGAACAGCGTGCTCGTGATCGCGTTCGCGCGCGAGCGGCTCGATGCGACCGGCGATGCGACGGCAGCGGCGATCGAAGCCGGTTTCGTGCGCTTCCGTCCGGTCCTCATGACCGCGCTCGCGATGATGATCGGCATGACGCCGATGGCGCTCGGGCTCGGCGAAGGCGGCGAGCAGAACGCGCCGCTCGGCCGCGCGGTCATCGGCGGCCTCCTGTTCGCGACCGCCGCGACGCTCGTTTTCGTTCCTGTCGTTTTCAGCATCGTGCACCGCAACGCCGGCAAGAAGATCGCGCCGGGCGGTGCCGTCGGAGAGCTCCAGCATGCCGTATGACTCGTCCCTGCCGACCGCCGAATCGGGCGTCTCGGTGAAGCGCTTGCGATTCGTCGGCATCGTTGCCGTCGTCATCGCGCTCGCGATCGTCGTCGTCGGGCTCGTGACGCGCGCACACGGCAATGCGCGCCTTCGCGAATGGACCGACACGCAGTCCGTTCCGACCGTCTCCGTCGCGCCGCCGCAGTCGTCCGGCGACAGCGGCGCGCTCGATCTTCCGGGCCGCACCGAGGCGTATTCGCGCGCGCCGCTCTACGCGCGCGTGCCGGGCTATCTCAAGAGCTGGAGCGTCGACATCGGCACGCCGGTCAAGGCCGGCCAGGAGCTCGCCGTGATCGAGACGCCCGATCTCGACCAGCAGCTCCTGCAGTCGAAGGCGAACCTCGCGACCGCGCAGGCGAACGTCGCGCTCGCCGATACGACGGCCAGGCGCTGGCAGGAGCTCGTCAAGACCGGCGCCGTGTCCAAGCAGGACGTCGACGAGAAAGTCGGCGACTTCAAGGCCAAGCAGGCACTCGTCAAGGCCGCGCAGGCCGACGTCGACCGCGAGCAGACGCTGAAGGGCTTCGCGCGCATCACGGCGCCGTTCGACGGCATCGTCACTGCGCGCAACACCGACGTCGGCGCGCTGATCAACGTCGGCGGCTCGGCGGGACAGGAGCTTTTCGTCGTCTCCGACACGAAGAAACTGCGCGTCTACGTGAGCGTGCCGCAGACCTACGTGCCGAGCATTCCGCCCGGCACCAAGGCGACGATTACGGTGCCGGAGCGCGCAGGCAGGAAATACACGGCGACCGTCGAGTCGTCATCGCAGGCCGTCAACGTATCGTCGGGCTCGACACTCATGCAGCTCGGCGTCGACAACGCGAACGGCGATCTGCTGCCGGGCGGTTTTGCGAACGTGAGTCTCGAATTGCCGCACGATGCGACGGCGCTGCGCATTCCGTCGAGCGCGCTGATGTTCGACAAGAACGGCCTTCGCGTCGCGACGCTCGGCAAGGACGACAAGGTCATCCTGAAGAAGGTGACGATCGCGCGCGATCTCGGGCAGACGATCGAGATCGGCTCCGGGCTCGTCGCGGACGATCGCGTGATCCAGAGCCCGCCGGACGGCATCGCCGACGGCGATGCCGTGCACGTCGCCGCGCCGAAGACCGACGCGGCGCCTGCCAAGGGTTGACGGAAAGAATCAGTTCGGACGATGCGCGTCGCGCTGCGGCGCGCGCAGGTTGCGATTGCTCGCGGCGCTACCGTTCGCCGCGCCGCCGGCCGGACGCCAGCTCGTGATCTTGTGGTGATCCAGCGGCAGGCCGTAGAGATCGACGAACTGGCCGTCCTGATACACGGCCGCCTGCCAGTCGCCATTGTTGATCTGTACCTGCACCGCCTGGCGCTCCATCGGAAGCTCGCCTTTCATGGGATGGACTCCTCGTCGAAAATGTTTCACTGCGACCGTATGCGCCATTGCTTGACCGTGCGCTGAAGCAGAGTGCGCCTGCCGTTCGCGGCCGTGCGCATCCGCCGCTGAGGGCCTGCGTTGCCGAAACTGTCGGCTTCGCTGCGGCGCCGCGCGTGCGGCGCCGCCCGTTGCATCTGCGTTCATGACGCGCGCCTCTCAGTTCCTCACCGGCACGGCGAGGAACGCCACGATCGCGCCCGTCGCGGGATCGATGCCGCGACCGACGATGCGGCCGAAGTCGTCGATGCTGTTCGCGAGCACGAGGCTTCCGGCGAAATCCGGCGCAAGCATCTTGAGATCCATCATCTGGCCGTTCTGCCACAGGAACGCGCGCGTCGTCGTGCCGTCGGTCGAGTAGCCGACGATCTGGCGGCGCTCGTTGATGTCCGTCGCCGTGCTGCTGATGTCGGCGGAATAGAGCACGCCGAGATCCTGCATCGGCCGGTTGCGGAACTTCGCGAACGCGTGCGTGAAGGTGCCGTCGCCGTCGCCGGGCACCGTGCCCGCGAAGCCGATGATGTCGCCGGCCTGGTTGATCGCGCCCGGCGTGTTGAAGAGATCGCCGCCGATGTTGCCGAGGTCCGTGACGTGGCCGTTGCTCCACATCACCGCATGCTTCGCGCTCGCGCGGCCGACGGCCTGGTCGCAGGTGCCGGAGATGCCGACGATCTGGCCGCGGTCGTTGATCGCAGTCGCGGCGCCCGACGTGTCGCCTGAGACGAGCGGCAGCTCGTGCGGCCGGTCGCCCGCGCCGTAGTTCCAGTAGACCGGCTTGAACTGCAGCACCTGGTCCGAATCGGGCGCGCACTCGGGATCGTGGTAGCCGTTCTCGGCCCAGCCGACCGTGCGGCCCCAGTTGTTGGTGCCGGCGCCGTAGCTGTTGAGCCCGCCCGGCAGCGGCAGCAGCGGCAGCATTGCGCCGCCGAGCAGCGGCTTCACGAAGCCGTAGCAGATGTTGCCGCTGGTCGCGAAGAAGAAGCCGCAGCTCCAGGTCTCGCCGAGCGGATTGACGTCGCCGGTCTCGCTGATGCCCGACATCAGGAACACGTTGTTCTTCACCGGCCAGGCGATGCTGCTGTTGCCGCCGCCGAGCGTGCCGAGATCGAACACCTGCCCGCCGAACCAGATCGCGGCGTGGCGGACGGCGTTGCCTGCGGGCTTCGAATAGCCGCCGATGATGCCGAGGTCGTCGATGCTGTTCGCGCGGCTGTTGGTGCCGCCGAGCGAGGGCAGGATCGTGACCTGGTAGCGCGGAGTGTCGTCGTGGCGCGTCGGCGCCGGTTGCGCGGCGCCCGCCGCGCCGGAGAGTGCAGCCGCACAGGCGGCCGCGAGGATGACACGCGGAATCGTTTGCATGAGGTTTCTCCCTGGGGTGGTCGTCTACAGCGGCCCAGAGCTTGGTTCCGGCCGCCGGCCGTCGGGAGCGCCGGTTTTGCGACGATTGGTAGTCCGGTCGCGTCCTCATGTCCATGCGCCGATGGGAGCTTGCCGTCGCCCTCGATCCCGGCCGCGAGCAGCCGCTGTTCCTGCAGCTCGCGAGCGCCATCGCGGACGACATCCGCAAGGGCCGCCTCAAGCCCGGCGAGCCGCTGCCGGGCACGCGCGAGCTCGCCGAGTCGCTCGAGGTCAACCGCAACACGGTCGTCGCGGGCTACGACGAGCTGATCGCGGAAGGCCTCCTCAACACGCGCATCGGCGGCGGCACGTTCGTCGCCGAGCCCGCGCTCGAGCCGCCGCGTGCGCCGGTGTCCGTCGTCGAAGCGCCGACCTACTCGCTGCCGCCGCACCGCCACGCCACGCCGGCACGCGTGCCGCTCGCGCCGGGCCTCTTGATGCTCGCCGGCGGCCTCCCCGACGTTCGCCTGTTTCCCGCGCGGCCGCTCGCGCGCGCGTTCCGGCGCGCGATCGAGCATCGCGGCCGCACGCTCCTGACGACGTCCGATCCGTGCGGCCACGTGCGCCTGCGCGTCGAGCTTGCGGCGATGCTGTCGCGCACGCGCGGCCTCCTCGCGACGCCGGACACGCTGATGGTGACGCGCAGCATCGAGCAGGGCATCGATCTCGTCGCGCGCACGCTGCTCGAGCCCGGCGACGTCGTCGCGGTCGAGGCGTTCGGCTATCCGCCGGCGTGGAGCGTCCTGAAGCTTGCCGGCGCGCATCTCGTGCCGCTGCCGCTCGACGCGGAAGGGCTCGATGTCGACGCGCTCGAAGCGCTGCTCGCGAAACGGCGCGTGCGCGCGGTGTTCCTGACGCCGCACCACCAGTTCCCGACGACGGCGGTGATGTCGCAGCAGCGCCGCGCGCGGCTGGCGCGCCTCGCGCTCGCGCACGGCTTCGCGATCATCGAGGACGACTACGACCACGAGTTCCACTACGCCGGCAAGCCGGTCCTGCCGCTCGCGGCCGGCGAAGGACGCGCGAACGTCGTCTACGTCGGCTCGCTGTCGAACCTCCTCGCGCCCGGCATCAGCAGCGGCTTCGTCGTCGCGCCGCCGCCGGTGTTCGAGCGTCTGGCGAGCCTGCGCGCCGCGAGCGACGCGCGCGGCGATGCGGCCGTCGAGTGCGCGGTCGCGGAATTGTTCGAGGACGGCGAGATGCTGCGCCACGTGCGCCGCACGCGGCGCATCTACGCCGCGCGGCGCGATGCGCTCGCGTCATCGCTGAAGAAACGGCTCGGCAGTGCGCTCGAGTTCCGCGTGCCCGAAGGCGGCATGGCGCTCTGGGCGCGCGCCGACGATGCGATCGACGTCGCCGCGTGGACGGCGCAGGGCGAGCGCGAGGGCGTGCGCTTCGCGAGCGCGCGGCCGTATCACTTCCATCAGAGCGAGCAGAATTTCCTGCGCATCGGCTTCAGCTATCACGACGAAGCCGAGCTCGACGAAGCGACCAAGCGCATGGCGCGCGCGTTGTCGGTGCTGCGCTCCCAGCGCGAGAGCGCACGCACGCCAGCGGCGCCGCGCCCGATCGCGACGCCGCGTGCGAACGCGCTGCGCGGCTAGACGCGACCGCGCGCGCCGCCGAGCAGGCCTTCGCCGACCTTCAGCAGATCGCCGAGCCCGAGCCGGCCGTCGCCGTCCTGATCGAACACCGCGCCGAGCAGGCCGCCGGCGCCGCTCTGGCCGATGCGCTGCTGCTCCTGCCCGAGCACGCTGCCGAGCCCACTCGCGCTCATGCCCTGACGCTGGCTCATGTTGCCGAGCACGCCCATGACGACCGGCGCGAGGATCGCAAGCAGCTGTCCCGCGTTCGCCGAGCCGAGACCGCTCTGCTGGCCGAGGCCCTGCGCGGCCTGATCCCGCCGGGCGCCGAAGATGTGGCCGAGGATCGCCATGCCGCCCGACATGCCGCCGGCCGAGCCGCCGCCGCCGAGCACACTGCCGAGGATGCCCGCGATGTCGTTGCCGGCGTGATCGCCGAGCGCCGAGTGCAGCGCGCCGGCGCCGTCGTCGCTCGACGCGTTGCGCGCGAGACCGCCGAGCAGCAGGGGCATGGCCTGCTGGATCGCGCTTTCGGCCTCTGCGGGATCGACGCCGAGCTGCTGCGCGATCTGCTGGATGTGCGCGTCGTCGAGGTGGGACATGACTTCATTGGCAAGGTTGGCCATGGCGTCTCTCCCGTTGGGGTGGCGGAGCATACCGCTGCCTCCGTTACGGCTGCGCAAACATCGGTGACACGACGACGACCTCTTCGCATCGGCGCCCTTACACTGGCCCGATGCTGGATCCGTCCCAACGCTTCGAGGCGCTGCGCGCACGTTACGCGCGGTCGTTCGCGTCCAAGCACAAGGCGCTCGCGGCGGTCTGGTACGCGCTCGAAGCCGCGCCCGACGCGAAGGGCACCCGCGAGCTCCAGCTTCTCGTGCACCGGCTCGCCGGATCCGCCCCCGCCTACGGCTACGTGCAGCTCGGCGCGCTCGCGCGCTCGATCGACGGCACGCTGTCCGAATGGCACGACGAGCCGGCGGCGCGGCGCGGCGACGCCGCGAAGATCGTCGACGCAGTGCGCGAGCCGATGCAGGCGATTCTGGACGCGCTGCAGCAGCAGGCCGCGGCGCCGCACGGCTGACGCGCCCGGCGCCGCAAGGGCGCCACGTTATACTTTCCGGCACATGACCCGCATTTCCCTCATCGGCGCGCCGACCGACATCGGCGCCGGCCACCGCGGCGCCTCGATGGGCCCCGAGGCCCTGCGCGTCGCCGGCATCGGCGAGGCGCTGCGCGCGCGCGGCATCGACGTGCAGGATCGCGGCAACCTGGCCGGGCCGGTCAATCCGTGGCAGCCGCCGACCCAAGGCTATCGGCATCTGCCCGAAGTCGTCGCGTGGACGCGCGCCGTGCTCGACGCGGTCTACGGCGAGCTCAGGACCGGGCGCCTGCCGATCCTGCTCGGCGGCGATCACTGCCTCGCGATCGGCTCGATCACGGCGGTGGCGCGCCATTGCCGCGAGGCGGGCAAGAAACTGCGCATCCTGTGGCTCGATGCGCACGCCGACTTCAACACGAGCACGATCACGCCGTCCGGCAACGTGCACGGCATGCCGGTCGCGTGCCTGTGCGGTTACGGCCCGCGCGAGCTGACCGAGATCGGCGGCAGCGCACCCGCGATCTCGCCGGCGAGCCTGTCGCAGATCGGCATCCGCTCGGTCGACGCCGGCGAGAAGCGGCTCGTGCACGACACGGGCCTCGACATCTACGACATGCGCTACATCGACGAGATGGGCATGAAGCGCGTGATGGAGGAAGCGCTCGGCGGCATCGACGCCGACACGCATCTGCACGTCAGCTTCGACGTCGACTTCCTCGATCCCGCGATCGCGCCCGCGGTCGGCACGACGGTGCCGGGCGGCCCGAACTATCGCGAGGCGCAGCTCTGCATGGAGATGATCGCCGACACCGGCCGCCTCGGCTCGCTCGACGTCGTCGAGCTCAATCCCGCGTTCGACGAGCACAACAAGACTGCGGTGCTCGCCGTCGATCTCGTCGAGAGCCTGTTCGGGAAGTCGACGCTGATGCGCGATTGAAGGCAAACCGGCGGAAAGGCAAGGCCACAGGGGAGATGTCATGGTGGAAGCGATCAAGGGGCCGGTCGACGGCCGCTACGGCAGCATGCGGCTGGTCCGCAACGTCGTTCTCGTTGGCGTCGTCGTGCTGTTTTTCATCGTGTTTTGGCCGTTCCGCACGGTGCCGACCGGCTCGCGCGGCGTGCTGACGCAGTTCGGCGCGATCAAGCAGATCGAGCCCGAAGGACTGGTCGTCGTGCCGCCCTGGCGACGGCTCGCGCTTTTCAGCATCCGCGCCGAGCAGGCGCAGATCGACGACGCGGACGGCAGCACGAGCGACACGCAGCCGGTCAAGGTGAGCCTCACCGTGCGTTACAGCATCTCGCCGGATCGTGTCTCCGAGGTCTACGAGAAATACAGCCACGACGGCGATCTTTCCTCGTACGTGCAGACCGCGACGCAAGAGGTCTTCAAGGCCGTCACGGCGCGCTACACGGCGCCCGATCTCATCGCGAAGCGCTCGCAGGTGTCGGCGGACATCAACCAGGCGCTCAAGCAGAAGCTCGAGAACTACGGAGCCCAGGTCATCAACATCGACATGCGCAACTTCTCGTTCTCCGATACGTACATGCACGCGATCAACGAGAAGGTCACGCAGGAACAGCTGCGCCTCGCAGCCGAGAACAAGGTCAAGACCGTCGAGGCCGAGCAGCGCGCGAAGGTCGTCACGGCCGAAGCCGAGGCGAACGCGCTGAAGGCGCAGGCCGACGGCGAGGCCTATGCGACCGTCAAGGCGGCGACCGCGCAGGCCGAGGCGCTGCGCGTACAGAACGAGGCGCTCGCCAAGAGCAAGGAAGTGCTCGAGCTCCGCCGCATCGAGGTCGAGCGCGTCAAGGCCGAGAAATGGGACGGCAAGCTGCCGCAGAACATCTACGCGGGCGCGCCGATTCCGTATTTCACCGTGCCGGAGACGAAGCCCGAAGGGAAGTGAGCGCGCTGGCGCGACGGCCTCAGTCGAAGCCGTCGCGGAAGATCTGGTCGGTCACCACGACGAGGCACGATCCGGTGTGCTGCGCGATCAGTGTCGACAGCGCGGTGACCTGCGTCGGATGGAACTGCATCACGTCCTGACCGCAGTTCGCGCCGTGCGAGCCGCCGACGTGGCAGTAGCTCATGATCGTGCCGAGCGGATGGCCGGGGCCCGACGTCGGGCAGCTCACGGCGCCGGCGTAGCAGCCGCTGCTCGCCTCGCCGTTGTAGCACTGGTCGATCGTGTTCGTCGCGACGGGCTGGTTGCCGTTGTTGATGTCGGTGCAGTGCGTGTGGTTCGCGCCGAAGTTGTGGCCGAGCTCGTGGCCGACGAGGCTCGCCGAGAGGGCGACGTCGATGCCGGGATTCGTGAACACCTGATTGACGCTGTAGCTGCCGCCCTGCGACTGGTGCTCGCAGTACGCGTTGATCCACGCAATCCCGGACGCCGAGTTTCCGCTGCTCGCCTTGCCCGACAGCAGCATCGCGAACGCGCGCTGCACGTTGTTGTAGTGCGCCGCCCAGTAGTCGCCGAACTCGTCGAGATCGGCGCCGTCCGCCGGCGTGTTGTTCTGCACGTACGGATCGGTCGTCGTGCGCAACATCGTCGTGCCCTGCGTCAGCGTGACGTCGAGGTCGCGCTCGTACATGACGTTCATCGTCGCGAAGAGATCGGCGATCCACGCGGTCGCGGCCGTCGTGTTGTTGCTGAAGCGCTCGGACATGAATTCGTTGTCGGTGTCGACGGCGACGATCGCCCGGCGCAGCGTGCCGGCGGGCGTTTCACCGGCGAGCGCCATCTCAAGCGCGCTCGGCATGCCGCGGCCGCTCGGCCGCGCGTCGTCCGTGCCGAGCACTTGCGGCACGACGCCCGCGGGATACGTCGACTCGACGGGCTGGGCGCGCAGCCGCAGCCCGCTCGCGCTCTTCTGCGCCGAGACGATGAACGTGCCGGCCGGCGACGTGCCGACGCCCTTCAGGTTCGCGACGCCGGGGTCGAAGGCCAGGCTGACGCGCACGCGGCCGTCGGCGTTCGCGCCGATCCACTGGACGCGCTTGCTGCGCGGAATCTCATGCTGGCCAGCGGCATCGATGACGTAGAGGCGCGCGCCGGGCGCGTAGACGTCGATGCGCTCGAAGCGGATGCTCGATTCGCCGCCGAAGCCGTCGGGAAAGCGGTCGATCGTGAGGCTCGCGCCGACCGCGAGCTTGTCGATGCGATCGAGCTTCGCGCGATCGAGCAGCGCAGGCGCCGCGACGGCGCTTTCGGTGGAGAAGACGAGGACGGCAAGCAGCAAGAAACGGCGGCGCATGACGAAACTCCGGCGAAAACCGCCTCACGATTGCAGAGTTCGGTTCGCGATTCCGTGGCCTCGGCGTGAAGAGAGCGCGAACGAATCGGGGTCACGCGTCGCGCGGAAAGATCACCCAGCGCCGCGCGGCGACGTCGACGAGCTGGCCCGGCCGGATATCGGCCGCGTCGAAGCGGCCGCGTTCGTAGACCGCGACGAGCGGCGCCGCGAGCGCGGCGTGACGCGCCTCGATGCGCACGGTCGCGCCGAGATCGCGCACGGCTTCGACGACGGCGCCAACAGCAGCGCTGTATGTCGGCGTCAGCTCGAGATCGTGCGGGCGCACGAACGCGATCGCATCGGCCTCGCGCGATCCGGTCCAGCGCGCGTGCAGCGCCGGCGGCAGCTCGTTCACGTCGCCGAGGAAGCGGCACACGAACGGGCTCGCGGGGTGCGTGTAGAGCGTCTGCGGATCGGCGAGCTGCTCGATGCGGCCGTGGTTCATCACGGCGATGCGGTCGGCGAGATCGAACGCTTCTTCCTGATCGTGCGTGACGAACACGCTGGTGACGTGGATGCGATCGTGCAGGCCGCGCAGCCAGCGACGCAGGTCGCCGCGCACGCGCGCGTCGAGCGCGCCGAACGGCTCGTCGAGCAGCAGGATCTCGGGCTCGACCGCGAGCGCACGCGCGAGCGCGACGCGCTGGCGCTGGCCGCCCGACAGCTGCGCGGGATAGCGTTGCGCATGCGCGCCGAGCTGAACGAGATCGAGCAGCTCGCCGACGCGCCGCTTCAGCTCCGCGCGCCGCGGCCGCTTCCACCAGTGCCGAACGCGCAGGCCAAACGCCACGTTCTCGAACACGGTCAGGTGATTGAACAGCGCGTAATGCTGGAACACGAAGCCGACATGTCGCTTGCGCGCCGCGACGCGCGTGACGTCGCGTCCTTCGAAGCGCACGGTGCCGCGGTCGGGAAACTCGAGGCCCGCGATCACGCGCAGCAGCGTCGTCTTGCCGCAGCCCGAAGGCCCGAGCAGCGCGAGCAGCTCGCCCGACTGGATCGAGAGATCGATGCCGTCGAGCGCGACCGCGTCGGTGTAGCGGTAGGCGATGTCGGCGAGCTCGATGCTCATGCGGCCTCGCTTTCGGGCGCGGCGCGGCGCATGCGCCAGGCGACGACCTGCTTCAGCACGAGCGTCGCGAGCGCGAGCAACGCGAGCAGCGAGGCGACCGCGAACGCGGCGGTGCGGTTGTATTCGTTGTAGAGGATCTCGACATGCAGCGGCATCGTGTTCGTGAGGCCGCGAATGTGGCCCGAGACGACCGACACGGCGCCGAATTCGCCGATCGCGCGCGCGTTGCAGAGGATCACGCCGTAGGCGAGGCCCCAGCCGATCTTCGGCAGGACGACGCGCCAGAACATCGACCAGCCGCCGGCGCCGAGCGTCAGCGCGGCTTCTTCCTGCTCGCTGCCCTGCGCCTGCATCAGCGGGATCAGCTCGCGCGCGACGAACGGGAACGTGACGAACGTGGTCGCGAGCACGATGCCGGGCACGGCGTAGATGATCTTGACGTGATGGTCCGCGAGCCACGGCCCGAGCCAGCCCTGTGCGCCGAACAGCAGCACGTAGATGAGGCCCGCGATGACCGGCGACACCGCGAACGGCAGGTCGATGAGGCTGATCAGGAGATTCTTGCCGGCGAAGCGGAAGCGCGTGATCAGCCACGCCGCGGCGACGCCGAAGATCGTGTTCGCCGGCACCGAGATCACGGCGACCAGCAGCGTGAGGCGAATCGCCGCGCGCGCGTCGCTGTCGGTGATGCTCGCGACGAACGTCTCGACGCCCTTCTCGAACGCGTACGAGAACACCGCGATCAGCGGCAGCACGAGGAACAGCGCGACGAAGGCGAGCGCGACGGCGAGCAGCAGGATGCGCAGCCACGCCGGATCGCGCAGCGCCGTCGACGGTTTGCGCGCCGGGCTCATCGCGCCTCCGCGGTGCGGTGCCGCACGGTCCACAACTGGAAGAGGTTGATCGCCAGCAGCGCCGCGAACGACGTCAGCAGCAGCACGACGGCGATCGCGGTTGCGCCGGCGTAGTCGAACGCGTCGAGCTTCGTCACGATGAGCAGCGGCGCGATTTCCGACACCATCGGCAGGTTGCCGGCGATGAAGATCACCGAGCCGTACTCGCCGACGGCGCGCGCGAACGCGAGCGAGAACCCCGTGACGATCGCGGGCCAGAGCGTCGGCAGGATCACGCTGACGAGCGTGCGCAGGCGTCCCGCGCCGAGCGTCGCGGCGGCTTCCTCGATGTCGGGCTCGAGCTGCTCGAGCACCGGCTGCACGCTGCGCACGAGGAACGGCAGGCTCACGAAAATCAGCGCGACCGTGATACCGCTCGGCGTGCTGGTGGCGCTGGTGCTGGTGGGTCTCCCGTTCGTCGTGCGCACCTTGCAGCCGGCGCTCGCCGAGCTGCCGGCGGACATCGAGGAGGCGGCGGCGACGCTCGGCGCCGGCCGCCTGCGCACGGTCTTTCAGGTGGTGG
>DATFRS010000119.1:0-4311 GCA_035263065.1 Rhodanobacteraceae bacterium | reverse complement strand
ACCCTCGAAATCGGTCGAGCGCTGGTCGCGGCCGGGCATCGCTCCATTGTCGTTTCGAGCGGCGGACGCCTCGTCGCCCCGCTTGTCGCCGAAGGCAGCGAGCACGTCGAGATGCCGGTCGCGAAGAAATCGCTCGGCACGCTGCGCCAGGTCGGCGCATTGCGCGCCCTCTTCAAGCGCGAGCGTCCCGACATCGTGCATGCGCGCTCGCGCGTGCCGGCATGGCTCGGCTGGCTCGCGCTGCGCGGCATCACGCCGCGTCCGCATTTCGTGACGACCGCGCACGGCCTCAACACGCCGAACTGGTACAGCGCGATCATGACGCGCGGCGAGCGCGTCATCTGCGTCTCGAACACGGTGCGCGATCATCTCCTGCACAACTATCCGCGCACCGATCCCGCGCGGCTCATCGTGATTCCGCGCGGCGTCGACACCGACGAATTCGTGTTCGGCTACCAGCCGGGCGACTCGTGGCGCGAGTGGTTCTTCGCCGAGTTCCCGCAGCTCGAAGGCGTGCCGCTCCTGACGCTGCCGGGCCGCGGCACGCGGCTCAAGGGTCACATCGACGCGATCGAGCTCGTCGCCGATCTGAAGGCGCGCGGCATCGAAGTCGCGCTGCTGTTGCTCGGTGCGCACCAGCCGGGCCGCGAAGCGTACATCGCCGAGCTCCAGCAGCTCGCCGAGGTGCGCGGCGTCGCCGACCGGCTAGCGATTTCCGCGCCGCGCGACGACGTGCGCGACGTCTACGCGGTCTCGGCGCTGATCCTGCAGCTCTCGAACAAGCCCGAATCGTTCGGCCGTACGGTGATCGAATCGCTGGCGCTCTGCCGGCCCGTGCTCGGCTACGACCACGGCGGCGTCGGCGAGCTGCTCGCCGATCTCTATCCCGCCGGCCGCGTCGCGCCGGGCGATCGCGCACGGCTCGTCGAGCGCGCCGCCGAGCTCCTGCACCGCGCACCGGCGATCACGCCGCTGCAGCGCTATCGGCTGGCCGACATGCAGGAAGCGACGCTGGCGCTGTACGAGGAGGTCGCCTCGAGCTGACGCGCCCCTCGCGCGTTCGCCTAGAATCGCGGCGTTCTCTCCGGAGCGTTCGTGATCCAGCTAACCCCGACCCGTGCCGCGGTGTGGCCGCTCGTCGTCGTGCTCGCGACGATCGTGCTGCTGCCGGTCGGGCGCGGAGCGGAGCTGCCGGTCGCAATCGGCGCCGTCGCGGCGATCGTGCTGATCGCGACCGGTCGCATCGATTGGCGGCATGACGCGGCGATCCGGCTCGTGGCGCTCCTGTTCGCGTGCTACTGGATTCCCGCGCTGATCTCCGGCATCGCGCCCGTCGCGCCTGCGCGCACGTGGTCGACCGTCGGCTCGACGCTGCGCTTCCTGCCGTTCGCGGTGTTCGCGGTCTGGGCATTGCGGCGCGCGCAGGCGTGGTCGACGGCGACGGCGGCCGTCGCGGTCGTCGTCGCGTTGTGGCTCGTCGACGCGTACGTGCAGATGGTCACCGGCCATAGCCTTGGCGGCGCCGCCGAAGCCGAGCGGCTGTCCGGCATCTTCGGCGCCGGCAATCTCAAGCTCGGTCCGGTGCTCGCGGTGCTGTCGCCGTTCGTGCTGACCGCGGCACGCGAGCGCTTCGGCTGGCGCGGCCTTGCGGTGGCGTTCGTTGCGCTCGCCGTGCCGATCCTGCTCGCGGGTTCCCGTGCGGCGTGGCTGATGTACGCGCTCGTCTGCCTCGCCGTGGCGTGGCGCGAATCGCGGAGCAAGCGCGCGTTCGCGTTCGCGATCGCGGTCTCGATCGTCGTCGTCGCGGGCGTCGCGGCGCTTGCGCTGCGCGATTCGCAAGGCTTCGTCGCGCGCGTGCAGCGCAGCCTGCTCGTGTTCGGCGGCACCGAAACGTCGATCGACACCGCGTCCGCCGGACGCCTCAGCATCTGGCGCACGGCCGCGTCGATGTGGCGCGCGCATCCGGTCACCGGCGTCGGCGTGCGCGGCTTCCGCTATGCGTATCCGACCTACGCGGCGAAAGGCGACACGTTCGTCGACACGACGAGCGACACCGGCGCCTCGCACGCGCACCAGATCCTCCTCGAAGTCCTGAGCGAGACCGGCGCGATCGGGCTCCTGCTCTGGATCGCCGGCGCCGCGCTCGCGATCCGCGCATGGTTGCGCGCCGATGCGGCGACGCGATCGCGCGCGTTCGCGCCGGGCCTTGCGCTCGCGGTCATGTGCTTTCCGGTCAACACGCATCTCGCGTTCTATTCGGCGTGGTGGGGTCTGCTGTTCTGGTGGCTCGTCGCGTACTACTGCGCCGCGGTCGTCGGGGACGCCGATGCGTGAGAAGCTGTCGGTCGTCGTCATCACGTGGAACAACGCCGACACGCTCGAGCGCTGCCTCGCCGCGGTCGACTGGGCCGACGAGATCGTCGTGCTCGATTCCGGCTCGACCGACGCGACGATCGAGATCGCGACGCGCCATCGCGCCCGCATCGCGACGCATCCGTTCGACGACTACGGCCCGCAGAAGCAGCGCGCGATCGACGCCGCGAGCCACGACTGGATCCTCAACCTCGACGCGGACGAAGTGCTCTCGCCCGGCACGCGCGAAGTCATCGAACAGGCGCTCGTCGCGCCCGACGTCGCGGGCTTCCGGCTGCCGCGGCGCGAGCGGATGTTCTGGTCCGTGCAGCATCCGAAGTCGTGGCGGAACGGCCACCTGCGCCTGTTCGACCGGCGGCGCGCACGCATGAACGACGTGCCGGTGCACGCGGCCGTCGAGGTCGACGGGCCGGTGCGAACGCTCGAGGACGCCGACTTCGTCAACGACGGCGACGCCGACATCGCCGCGCGCGTCGACAAGATCAACCGCTATTCGAGCGGCATGGTCGCGCACAAGATCGCGCGCGGGCAGCGCTTCGTCGGCGCGCGCATGGTCGTGTATCCGCCGGTCTTCTTCCTGCGCCAGTATTTCCTGAAGCGCTATTTCCTGAGCGGCTGGGCCGGGTTCGTGAGCTCGGTGACCGGCGCGTTCTATGTGTTCCTCAAATACGCCAAGCTCTACGAAGCGCGCCGCCGCCAGCGCGGCGGCTGACTACTCCGGCGGCTTCGCGTTGCGCAGGAGTCCGAGCGCCATCACGACGATCACGAGCGCGCCGCCGACGAGGATCGCCCAGAGGAGCCAGCGCCGCCAGGGCACCGGCGCAGGCGGCGTCGTCAGCGCCGCATCGCCGCCGCTCGCCGCGCCGCGACCGAGCGCCGCAAGCGGCGGCTGCCAGTCCTTGCCGAGCGTCGAACGCAGGCTCGCGAGCGCGGGCTCGATCGGGTAGTCCGCATGTCGCGCGTGCACGCTGCCGGCCGCGAGCCGGTACGGGCCGCGTCCCTCGGCGAGGAACACGAGGCTGTCCGGCCGGTACGCCAGCGCGAGATGCGGCCGCTCGGCGATCGCCGTCGTCGATTCGATGCGGAACGCGCGCAAGCGTTCGGCGACGCGCACGTCGATGTCGCCGTTGCGCAGCGTCTCGTCGCCCTGGCGCAGGCGAAACGCGGTGAGGCCGCCGGCGCGAAGCCATGGTGCGGCGGTCGTATCCGTGGCACGCGCGGACAGCGTCAGCGGTGCGAGCGCGTTGTCGCTCGCGAGCTCGATGCGCGCCGTCTCGACCGGCAGCGCGGCGGGCAGCGTGTAGTCGAAGCGCGCGACGACCTTCGGATCGGCGGGCGTCTCGGCCGCGGCGGCGTCGATCCACAGGCGCGCCGGTGCCGTTTCGCCGCGCTCGACCGTGTGCGCTTCGACGTGTAGCCCGCCGATCGCCGCGCCGTCGTCGAGGCGGCGCAGGCGAAGGTATTTCGCCTTGACCCCGCCGAGTGCGATGTCGCGGCGCTCGAGCTTGGCGCCTTGCTGCTCGAGCAGCAGCACCGTCGCGCTGGCGGCGTTGTGCCAGTTCTGGAGGTCCTCGCTCGCGTCGACCGCGAAGCGCGCGACGACGCCGGACGCGGGTTCGCTCCACGACAGCACGAGGCTTTCGATCGGACGATCGAACGCGCTCGCGTCGGCGACCCAGTCGCGCGACGTCGTCGACGGCGGTGCGCTGTCGCCGGCGTCGATGCGGCGCAGGCGTCCCGACGCGTCGCGGTCGATCACGAGGCGCAGGTCGTTCGATGCGGCCGTCTTCGACGCCGGCAGCTCGAGCACCGGCAGCGATGCGCTGTGCTCGCTCGATGTCGTGACCGGCGCGACTGCGATGCGTGCGAACGGGACCGGATGGCCATCGGCGTTGAAGATTTCGACGTCGCGAAGGCCGCCGTCCTGCACCCACCGAT
>DATFRS010000118.1:0-6108 GCA_035263065.1 Rhodanobacteraceae bacterium | reverse complement strand
TCGGCATCGGCGGCCTGCCGCGCGGCCGCGTCGTCGAAATCTACGGTCCTGAGTCGTCCGGCAAGACAACGCTGACGCTGCAGGTCATCGCGAACTGCCAGCGCAATGGCGGCACGGCCGCGTTCGTCGACGCCGAGCACGCGCTCGATCCCTCGTACGCCGAGAAGCTCGGCGTCAACGTCGACGATCTCCTCGTCTCGCAGCCCGATACCGGCGAGCAGGCGCTCGAGATCGCGGACATGCTGGTCCGCTCGAACGCGGTCGACGTCGTCGTGATCGACTCGGTCGCGGCGCTGACGCCGAAGGCCGAAATCGAAGGCGAGATGGGCGATTCGCACGTCGGCCTCCAGGCCCGCCTGATGTCGCAGGCGCTGCGCAAGCTGACCGCGAACATCAAGAAATCAGGCACTTTGGTCATCTTCATCAACCAGATCCGCATGAAGATCGGCGTCATGTTCGGCAATCCCGAGACGACGACGGGCGGCAACGCGCTCAAGTTCTACGCCTCCGTGCGCCTCGACATCCGCCGCATCGGCGCGGTCAAGCGCGGCGAGGAAGTCGTCGGCTCCGAGACGCGCGTCAAGGTCGTCAAGAACAAGGTCGCGCCGCCGTTCCGGCAGGCGGAATTCGAGATCCTGTACGGCGAAGGCTCCTCGCGCGAAGGCGAGCTGATCGAGCTCGGCGTCAACAACAATCTCGTCGAGAAGTCCGGCGCCTGGTACAGCTACAACGGCGAGCGCATCGGGCAGGGCAAGGACAACACGCGCCTGTACCTCAAGGAGCACCCGGAAATCGCCGCGGCGATCGACGCGCAGCTCCGCGCGAAGCTGCTCAACGGCGGTGCGCTGGCGGGCTCGTCGTCGGCGCGCGCCGCAGAAGTCGAAGAAGCGTAAGCCGATGACCAAACGATGGATTCGTTGGGCTGCAGTGGCCGTCACCGCTGCGGCTGTCGGTGCGTGTCATGTCGGCGCCGATCCGAACGCGCCTCGCCGTCTGACGGACGACGTGTCGGTCAGCGGGCAGATCACGGTCGCGAGCGTCAAATCGCTGAAGGAAAAAGGCTTCCGGACGATCGTCAACATGCGTCCCGACGACGAGTCGCCCGATCAGGCGAAGTACGCGCAGATGCAGGGCGCGGTGCAGCAGGCGGATCTCGGCTACGGCTACATGCCCGTGAAGGCGACGGGCTCGATTCCCGCCACGTCGCCGAAGTCGCTCGCCTCGATCCTGGCGACGATGCCGAAGCCGGTGCTCGTCTATGCCGAGACGCCGGATCGTGCGGCGCAGGTCTGGGCGCTTGCCGAAGCCTCGCGGCCCGGCGGTCTGGACGCGGCCGCGATCGTCGCGGCTCTGAAGTCGGCCGGCGTCAAGGCCGACGACATCGCCTCGCAGATCGACGCCCGCATCGCCAAGCGCCCGAAGAGCTGACGCGAGGTCCGCCGACCGCGAATCGCGCATGCGCAAGCCCGCTCCCGGCGACGCGTACGACAAGGGGCTTGGCCTCCTGACCCGTCGCGAGCACTCGGCGCGCGAGCTCAAGGCGAAGCTCGCGCGGAAAGGTCACGCGAAGGACGACGTCGCGAACGCGCTCGGGCGCCTTCGCGACCGGCGCTACCAGAGCGACGACCGCTTCGGCATCAGCCTCGCGCGCACGCGCGTCGCGCAGGGTTACGGGTCCGCGCGCATCCGCGCGGAGCTGAAGTCGCACGGCCTCGCCGATGCGGCGGTCCGTGCCGCGATCGCGGCGGCCGACGCCGACTGGCCCGCGCTCGCGGCGAGGCAACTGAAGCGCCGTTTCGGCGCGAAACCCGCGCCGGACCGCGAGGAGCGCGCCCGCCGAGCCCAGTTTCTCTTGCGCCGTGGCTTCGATCCGGCGACAGTACGGGCCGTCACCCGCGCCGACGTGGACGATCCAGGCGAAGAGTTCGATTGAGAACTCCAATCGCGGACCGCATCCTTGGCCTGTCCGCGCATTTTTCGAGTCCCGATCCGCTCCATGAAAACCTCCGACATCCGCACCGCGTTCCTCGAGTTCTTCCGCGGCAAGGGCCACACGATCGTGCCGTCGAGCAGCCTCGTGCCCGGCAACGATCCGACGCTGCTGTTCACGAACTCGGGCATGGTGCAGTTCAAGAACGTGTTCCTCGGCGCGGAAAAGCTGCCGTACGTGCGCGCCGCCGACGTGCAGCGCTGCCTGCGCGCGGGCGGCAAGCACAACGATCTCGACTCGGTCGGCTACACGGCGCGGCATCACACGTTCTTCGAGATGCTCGGCAACTGGTCGTTCGGCGACTACTTCAAGCGCGAGGCGATCGAGTGGGCGTGGGAGCTCCTGACCGGCGTATTCAAGCTGCCGGCGGATCGGCTCTGGGTCACGATCTACCACACCGACGACGAGGCGTTCGACATCTGGGCGAACGTCGTCGGCGTGCCGAAGGAGCGCATCGTCCGCATCGGTGACAACAAGGGTGCGCCGTTCGCGTCGGACAATTTCTGGCAGATGGCCGACACCGGTCCGTGCGGGCCCTGCACCGAGATCTTCTACGACCACGGTCCCGGTATTCCCGGCGGACCGCCGGGATCGCCCGACGAGGACGGCGACCGCTACATCGAGATCTGGAACCTCGTCTTCATGCAGTTCGACCGCGCGGCCGACGGCACGCTGTCGAAGCTGCCGGCGCCGTGCGTCGATACCGGCATGGGCCTCGAGCGCCTGGCGGCCGTGCTGCAGCACGTGCATTCGAACTACGAGATCGATCTCTTCCAGCACCTGATCCGCGTCGCGGCGGACCTGACGAAGACAAAGGATCTCGAGAACAAGTCGCTGCGCGTCATCGCCGATCACATCCGCGCGTGCAGCTTCCTCATCGTCGACGGCGTCATGCCGTCGAACGAAGGCCGCGGCTACGTCCTGCGCCGGATCATCCGCAGGGCGCTCCGTCACGGCTGGATGCTCGGCGTGCGCGGCGACTTCTTCTGGAAGATGGTCGCGCCGCTCGTCGAGGAGATGGGCGAGGCGTATCCCGAGCTCCGCCAGAAGCGCGCGACGGTCGAGCAGGCGCTCCGCGCCGAGGAGCAGCGCTTCGGCGAGACGCTCGAGCAGGGCATGAAGGTGTTCGAGGACGTCGCGAAGAAAGCCTCGAAGCGGATTCCCGGCGTCGACGCGTTCCGCCTGTACGACACCTACGGGTTCCCGGTCGATCTCACCGCCGACATCGCGCGCGAGCGCGGGCTCGAGGTCGACATGGCCGGCTTCGAGGCCGCGATGGAAGAGCAGCGCGAACGCGCGCGCGCAGCGAGCCAGTTCGAGAGCAAGGGCCAGCTGCCGGCCGAGCTCGCGAGCGCGTTGCTGCCGACGCGGTTTCTCGGCTACGAGACGCTCGAAGCCGAAGGCTGCAAGCTGCTCGGCATCGTGCGCGGCGGCCGCTCGGTCGGCGCGCTCGGCGACGGCGAGGACGCGATCCTGATCCTCGACCGCACGCCGTTCTACGCGGAATCGGGCGGCCAGGTCGGCGACGCCGGCGTGCTGACCGCGCCGGGCGGCCGTTTCACGGTCGGCGACACGATCAAGCTCGGCGGCGTGTTCCACGGTCACGTCGGCCACTGGTCGGGCGCATCGCTCGCGACCGGCGCTGCGCTGACCGCGCAGGTCGACGGCGCGCGCCGCCAGGCGACCGTGCTGAATCATTCGGCGACGCACCTTCTCCATGCGGCCCTGCGCCAGATGCTCGGCGAGCACGTGCAGCAGAAGGGCTCGCTGGTCGCGCCGGACCGGCTGCGCTTCGACTTCTCGCACTTCCAGCCGGTCTCGGCGGAGGAGCTTCGTCGCATCGAGGATCTCGTCAACGCCGAGGTCCGCCGCAACTCCGAGGCCGAAGTGCGCGAGATGGCGTACCAGGCCGCGCTCGACTTCGGCGCGCTCGCGCTCTTCGGCGAAAAGTACGGCGACGAAGTCCGCGTGCTGCGCATGGGCGATTTCTCGACCGAGCTTTGCGGCGGCACGCACGTCGCGCGCACCGGCGACATCGGCCTCTTCAAGATCGTCGCCGAGAGCGGCGTCGCGGCCGGCGTGCGCCGCATCGAGGCGCTGACCGGCGCCGCGGCGATCGCCTTCGTCGCCGAGGAGGAAGCCCGGCTCGACCAGATCGGCGACCTCCTCTCGACGAGCGGTGCCGATGTCGTCGACAAGCTGCGCCAGATGTTCGACCGCCAGAAGAGGCTCGAGCGCGAGCTCGAATCGATGAAGGCGAAGGCGGCGAGCTCGGCGACGAGCGATCTCGCCGGCCAGGCGCAGGAAATCGCCGGGTTCCGCGTCGTCGCCGCGCGCGTCGACGGGCTCGACGCGAAGGCGCTGCGCGAAGGCGTCGACGGGCTCAAGCAGAAGCTCGTCGACTGCGTCGTGCTGCTGGCGTCGGCGAGCGAGGGCAAGGTCGCGCTCGCCGGCGGCGTCAACGGCGCCGCGCTCGCCAAGATCAAGGCCGGCGACGTCGTCGCGCATGTTGCGGCGCAGATCGGCGGCAAGGGCGGCGGCCGCGCGGACATGGCCCAGGGCGGCGGCGTCGATTCGCCGGCGCTCGATACTGCACTCGCGGGTTTGCCGGCCTGGATCTCCGCGCGCGCCGCGTGACGGCGCCGCGCGCGCACCGCTCCCCGCGGGTTCGTTGCGCGTCCCGGGGGGCTTGGTTAGTATCGGTGAAATTGAGGTATCGACGCGCCGATTCCGGCGGGCGCTTTCGCCCGGGATTCGGCACAGAACGTCGAGCCTTTCAGGGGAGGGGTCAGCGAGGGAGGCTGATCCCAGAGTCCGGGCATCGCATGTCGTCCGCGAGGTGAGTGTTGTGGCGGAGCGGCATGTCGGCTGACCCGACTACGTGTTAAGGAGAGCACCACAATGTTGATATTGACTCGCCGGGTCGGTGAGACGCTGATGATCGGCGACGAGGTGACCGTCACCGTGCTCGGCGTCAAAGGCAACCAGGTCCGGATAGGGATCAACGCGCCGAAGGACGTCGCCGTCCACCGCGAAGAGATCTACCAGCGCATCAAGCGCGAAGCGACTCCGGGATCCGGAGAAGCCGAGAGTCAGAGTTCCGGCGGCTCCTGAACCGCCGATCGATCGAACCCCAACCCTCCGCTCGTACCGTCTTCCCCATCGCGCCTTCCGGCGCGGCGGCGCTTGCGTGCGCGTTCGCGTGACGCGGCGCGCGCGCATGCGTGCAAAAAAAGAGGCCCCGCGACTCGCGGGGCCTCGTGCACTGACCTTCGGAGTGAGAGACGAGGTCAGTTAGGGGCGCAACCAATCACCTGGACGTCGTCGATGGCCCAACCCGGGTTCGGCGGCGGACCACCGAGCTCGTCGCGCTGGATGTTGGCCATCGTGAAGCGGAAGCTCACCGTCTCGCCGATGTAGGGCGTGATGTCGACGATCGCATCCGTATAGGGGCGCGGGTTTCCACACCAGCCGGGGTGGCCTTCGAGCACGTTGCCGTTGCCGCCGCCGATGATGCCGTCGTACGGCATCGTCAGCAGGCCCTGGGTGATCTGCTCGAAGTCGCCATTGCGGAAGACCGAGAGGATCGCGCCGTCGAGGCAACCGCCGTTCGATCCCGCCAGCGATTGCTGGTTCCAGAACGAGAGCGCGGCCGTCGTCAGGTTCGCCGGCAGCGTGATATCGGGCGACAGGAGATCCTGCGGCGTTCCGACGAAGCGGACGTTGTTGGCCGTGAAGGCACGCACGCCGCTGTGGTGGTTGTTGAGTGCCCAGTTCCAGTGCTCGGCGTTCGCATCGCCGCCCAGGCCCCAGCCCGTGATGTCGGTCTCGAGGTCGTTGGAATAGAGCACCTCGCGCGTCGTGCCGGCCGGGCAGTCGCCGGGCAGCGCGCGCGTCATGAACGCGAACGAAGAGCCGGTCGTCTGCGGCGCGCCGCCGTCGAAGCCGTCAGTGAAGATCGTCTCGGCATCGCCAATGCCCGTGCTCTCGCCGCAGCCGTTCCGCGCCGTGACGCGCCAGTAGTGCTGCGTCGAGGATTCGAGTTCCGGCGTCACGGTCCATTGCGTCTCGGTCACTTCGGCCGACGCAACGATCGTATGGAACTCCGGATCGGTCGC
>DATFRS010000117.1:0-4992 GCA_035263065.1 Rhodanobacteraceae bacterium | reverse complement strand
ACGCGCGAGGCGCTCGTCAAGGCGGCCCTCGAGCGCTGGGAGCGCCGCGACGAAGACGAGGTCATGGCGCCGATCGAGCCGATCGCCGATCCGCGCGAGCGCCTGCGCGAGCTGTTCCGGCGCGTCAGCCGCGAGATGCAGTCGCACGTGATCTACGCAGCGTTGATGCAGTCGCTCGACCATCCGCTGGTGCGGCCCGTGATGACGCGCGTCTCGCAGCGACGCCTCGACGTGCTGACGCGGGCCTACCGCCAGGCGGGCCTCGACCGCCTCGCGGCCCAGCACCGCGCGCGGCTCGCGTATTCGGCCTATACGGGCTTCCTGCAGCTGTCTTTGCAAATGGGCCTGCCGCGCCTCAGCCACGACGAATTCGAGGCTTACGTCGACCACGTCATCGCGACGCTGATCCCGCCCTGAAGGCCGTCGGCGGCTTGCGGCGGGCCGCCTTGCAATGGTCACCCGCGGCCGCTAACGTCGGGTCATCCCTTCGCCTCAGAGGCGCTCCCCGAAGCGCCCCCTCCGCCAAAATGTCCAGCAAACTCCAAGCGTTGAACCGATGGGTCGACGAGGTCGCCCGACTTACGAAGCCCGATGCCGTGCACTGGTGCGACGGCTCGGACGAGGAATACGAAAAGCTCGTCGAGCTCATGCAGCAGGACGGCACGCTGATCCCGCTGAACGACGAGACCCACCCGAACTGCTGGCTGCATCGCTCGAACCCGAGCGACGTCGCGCGCGTCGAGCACCTGACCTTCGTCTGCACGAAAGACAAGGAAGACGCCGGCCCCAACAACAACTGGATGGATCCGGGCGCCGCGCACGCGAAGGTCGACGCGCTGTTCGACGGCGCGATGCGCGGCCGCACGATGTACGTGATCCCGTACTGCATGGGTCCGATCGATTCGCCGATCGCGCGCTGCGGCGTCGAGATCACCGATTCGCCGTACGTCGTCGCGAACATGCGCATCATGACGCGCATGGGCGCGCCGGCGCTCGCGCGCATCGAGCGCGAGGGCACCTTCGTCAAGGGACTCCATTCGATCGGCGAGCTCGATCCCGAGAAGCGCTTCATCATGCACTTCCCCGAGGAGCTCACGATCAAGTCGATCGGCTCCGGCTACGGCGGCAACGCGCTGCTCGGCAAGAAATGCCATGCGCTGCGCATCGCGAGCTGGCAGGCGCGCACCGAAGGCTGGCTCGCCGAGCACATGCTGATCGTCGGCATCGAGAATCCGCAGGGCGAAACGCACTATGTCGCAGCGGCCTTCCCGTCGGCGTGCGGCAAGACGAACCTCGCGATGCTGATCCCGCCGGAAAGCTACCGCGAAGCCGGCTGGAAGGTCTGGACCGTCGGCGACGACATCTGCTGGATGACGCCGGGACCCGACGGCCGCCTCTGGGCGATCAATCCCGAAGCCGGCTATTTCGGAGTCGCGCCCGGCACGAGCGCATCGACGAACCCGAACGCGCTCGCGACGACCGGCCACGATGCGATCTTCACGAACGTCGCCGTGACCGAAGACAACCAGCCGTGGTGGGAAGGCCTGCCCGGCACGCCGGTCACCGACTGGCAGGGCCGCGCGCACGACGCGAAGAACGGTCCCGCCGCGCATCCGAACTCGCGCTTCACGGTGTCGGCGAAGCAGTGCCCGAGCTGGTCGCCGCACGCCGAGGACGCGAAGGGCGTGCCGATCTCCGCGATCATCTTCGGCGGCCGCCGTCCGTCGCTCGTTCCGCTCGTGTTCGAATCGCGCGACTGGAAGCACGGCGTGCTGGTCGGCGCGTCGATGGGCTCGGAGACGACGGCCGCCGCGACCGGCGCAGTCGGCGTGCTGCGCCGCGACTCGATGGCGATGAAGCCGTTCTGCGGCTACAACTACGGCGACTACTTCGCGCACTGGCTCTCGTTCGACAAGCCGGGCGCCAAGCTGCCGAAGATCTTCCACGTCAACTGGTTCCGCAAGGGCGCCGACGGCAAGTTCCTGTGGCCGGGCTACGGCGAGAACCTGCGCGTGCTCGAGTGGATCATCGGCCGCTGTGAAGGCAGTGCCGATGCGCTCGAGACGCCGATCGGCAACGTGCCGCGCAAGCGCGACCTGCGCGTCGACGGGCTTCGCCTCGCCGACCGCGCGCTCGACACGCTGCTCGACGTCGATCCCGAAGGCTGGCGCGACGAGATCGCCGACATCGGCAAGTATCTCGACTCGTTCGGTGCGCGCATGCCGGTGAAGCTCAAGGCCGAGCAGCGCCGCGTCGCCGACGCGATCGACGAATCGCTGCAACCGCCGAAGTCGGCGACCGGCTGACACGGCTCGACCGCGACAACCCGTTCGCGCTTCTGCTCGGTCAAGCGATCTTCGTACACGGCGCGACGCCATATGGCGGTCGCACGAAATCGCACTGTGCCCGATCCTTTCTTGCCGGTCGAAAGACGCCGGCTGCGACAAGTCTTCGCGTGAGGCGGCACAGGGACGTGATTGCGCGGTATTTCCGAATCGTCGGAGCCATCGAGCAGGCGGAAACAATCGCTGAAGGGCGAGGCATTCGCGAGAGAGCGCGCCTGATCAAAGCCTACGGATATCTACGCTGGCGCAAACGAAAAGGCGTCGCCGTGATTGATGTCGATGGCCGGATCGGACGAGTCGAGCTACACTGGTACGAGGCCCACGGCGGCGGACGTTTTGAGTTCAAGATTAAGCGCTTTTTGGAATGACCATGCAAAGAGACGTCGTTGTCTGCCGCTCGAATGAGGGTTACGCCGCAAGTCTCGAGCCGCGCAAGCTTTACGCCGTCATCGACGACCCCGCTGCACGCGCCAAGGGACTTTTGCGCGTCATCGACGAGTCCGGCGACGACTACCTCTATCCGTCGGAGTTGTTCATGCCGATCGAACTCTCGGATGCCGCGCGACGCGCGTTGCATCTAGCCGCTTGAAGCAACGTAGTCATCGCGACGATCGGCGGCTGAGTCGAGTCCCTGATGCGTCCGGCAAGCACCTGTCCGTCAGAAATGCTCGTCAAGCGTCTTGACCACGTGCAGTTGGCAATGCCCGCAGGCGGCGAAGAGCGGGCCCGCGCGTTCTATCGCGACGTGCTCGGCATTCCCGAGACGCCGAAGCCGCCCGAGCTCGCCCGGCGCGGCGGCTGCTGGTTCGAGCGCGGCGATCTCAGGATCCACCTCGGCGTCGAGGCGGAGTTCCGTCCCGCGCGCAAGGCGCATCCGGCGCTGATCGTCGAGGACCTCGCTACGCTGATCGACACGCTGCGCGCGCAGCGTTACGCGGTGCGCGACGACGAGCCGCTCGAAGGCTACCACCGCGTGTACGTCGACGATCCGTTCGGCAACCGGATCGAGCTCATGGAGCCGGTTTCCTAGCGGACGCGATCCGCGATCATCAGGTCGATGTTCATCGAGACGAGCGATACGACGGCGAGTGCGCCGTCGGCCGACGCCGCGAGCGTCGGACCGCTGCCGCCCGGGAGTCGTTCCGTCGCGACGTCGGCCGGCTGTCCGTCGGGCAACGTCAGCCGGCGCAGCGCGCCGCCGTCGACGTAGTAAAGCGCGTTCCCGGTCACGGCGAAGTCTTCGCCGCGATTCGCGATCGCGATGTCGCGCACGGGACGGAGCGCCGGCCACGGCGCCGCGTGCAGCGTCGGCGAGCTCTCGCTGCGCCAGACGAGCCAGTCGCGCGACGCGCGAAACGCGCTGACCGATCCGAGACCGACATCCTCGGGTTGCGTCTGCCCGTCGCGCAGACGCATCAACGTGCCGCGTCCGCTGCCGTTGCCGGTCATGTAGAGGAGATCGTGCTCGAGCTCGATCCCGGCGAACGCGCCCGGCTCGACGTGCGACACGGCGCGTGGGCGGTCTTCGTCGAGTCGATAGCGGTAGAGGCGCGTCGTGCGCGCTTCGTAGGCCGTGACGATCAGCGACTGGTCGCGCGCCGACCAGCTCGGCCGGACCCAGCGGAACGTCGCATCGAGCGGCAACGGACGCGTGCTGTCGTCGCGACGGTCGTAGAGGAAGATCGATTCCACGCCGTTGCGATTGCTGACCAGCGCGACCTTCGATCCGTCGGCGGAGAACTCGGGCTGCCCTTCGTATCCGTTCGAGCGCGCTATCGCCGTCCATGGGCCGTCGGAGCTCGCGCGCAGCCAGATGTCGGCGTCGTACTTCGCTTCGGACCAGACCGCGGCGCCGTCGGGCGCGAGGTCGATCGAGATCGCGCCGCGTCCGCCGATCAGCTCGGGTTCGCCGCCGGCACGCAGGCGGTGCAGCGCGCGGTACAGCGTGAGATCACCCGCGACCCACAGCGCATCGTCCGGATCGAACGCATGACCGTAGAGCGGCTCGGGGCGATTCAGGAGCGTAGTGCGTCGTTGCAGCTTCGGCCAGTCGGTCTCCCAGAGCTGCGCTTCGCCGTCGCGCACGCTCGCGTAGACCAGCCGCGCGCCGTCGCGCGACAGGCGCGGACTCGTGTGCGCGCCCTCACCGATCTCGGGTGTCGTCAGCGCGCGTTCCGTGCCGTGCGCGCGATCGAGCACCACGAGTCCGGGCGCGTGACCGGCATCGACGGCCGCGCCCGTGAACAGCAGCGTCCTGCCGCCGTCGGCCCATTCGAGCCCGCCGGCGCCCGACGGCGTGCACGCGACAAGACGCGTTCGATGGAGATCGACGAGCGCGACGCTCCACACGTCGCAACCTTGTGCGTCGCGGCGCATGACGGCGACTTCGCGACCGTCCGGCGACGGTGCCGGATCGCTCAGCGCGCCGGCATCGCGCCACAGCACGCGCTCGGCGAGGCTCGCGGTGTCGATGAGGACCAGCTCGCTGGCGTCGCTGTCGCGATCGGAGCGCACGTAGACGACGCGACCCGCGCCGTCGAAGCGCGCGTCGTATTCGAGCCGCGGATCGGCCGCGAGCGGACGCGCCGCGAGCAGGCCGACCGCGAGCGCGGCGTGATCGGCGCCGGCACCGCTTCGGTGCGCGTAT
>DATFRS010000116.1:0-10040 GCA_035263065.1 Rhodanobacteraceae bacterium | reverse complement strand
TCCGCCGTGACGCTGTCGGCCTTCTACAAGAACATCAACGAGAAGGCCAGCCTCAACATGGTGGTGACCGCCCAGAATGCGACGCGGACGGCCTATACCATCGACAGCGGCAAGCCGGTGATCCGCAACGACCCGCACCGTACGATTCCGCCCTACGTCTACGTCGCCGGCTTCGCGATTCTCGCGATCGCGATCTACCTGCTGTGGCGGCGGCAGGCACAGCCGTTGCGGCGTCCGGACATCTGAGCGAACGGGAACGCTCCGTGCGCCCGATGTCCGATCGCGTCGTCCGCACCTCGTTGACGATCGGCGTGACGAGCCATCGCAACATCGCGCCCGCCGAGGAGGCGGGCGTGCGCGCGCTCGTCCGCGCTTTTCTCGAGACGCAGCGCAGCGCCTGGCCTGATCTGCCGGTCACGGTCGTCTCCGCACTCGCCGAAGGCGGCGACCAGCTCGTCGCCGAGGAAGCGCTGACGGCCGGCGCGCGCCTCGTCGCCGTGCTGCCGATGGAGCGCGCGCAGTACGCGCAGGATTTCCGCGGCGCGGCCGAGCATGCGCGGTTCGAGGCGCTGTGCGAGCGCGCCGAGGTGATCGAGCTGCCGTCGCTCGCCGGCAACACGCTCGATCGCAGCGCCGGCGGGCCGACGGGTGCGGAGCGCGACCGCCACTACGCGCAGGCCGGCATCTACATCTCGAGCCATTGCCACGTGCTGCTCGCGATCTGGGACGGCAAGAAGAGCGATCGCCTCGGCGGCACCGCGCAGATCGTCGCCTACCATCTCAACGGCACCCGGCCGCCGGCAATCGAACGGCGTCGCACGCGCGAAGGCTACGGGCCGCTCGGCAACGACATCGAGCGGCTCGCGTATCACATCGTCGCCTCGCGCGACACCGCGGAAGGCGCGCCGGCCGCGCCGCTGAAGCCGCTCCAGACGTACTGGCGCGTCGGCGAGCAGGCGACGCCGGGCACCGGCCCGATGCCCGCGGAGTTCCGCGCGACGTTCGCGCACATGGGCGAGTTCAACGCGGACTGGAACAAGTACCGCGCCGAGATCGACCAGAAGACGGCGCTGCGCCACGCGCAGGCCGGCGGCGCGGCGGCGATGAGCCCGATGGAGCGGCTGTTCCAGGCCGCGGACTGGCTCGCGCTGCACTTCCAGCGACGCGTGCTGTTCGCGATGCGCACGATCTACACGCTCGCCGCGCTGATGGGCATCGCGTTCATGTGCTACTCGGACCTGCCGGCGCAGGACTACATGATCTTCGTGTTCCTCGCGCTGTTCGCGTTCGGCGTGTCGCTCAGCGTGCTCGCGCAGCGGCGCGGCTGGCATCGCAAGTATCTCGACTATCGCGCGCTCGCCGAAGGCTTGCGCGTGCAGGCGTACTGGCGCCGCGCGGGGCTTTCGGTGACGGCCGATTCGGAGTTCGCGCACGACAATTTCCTGCAGAAGCAGGACGTCGAGCTCGGCTGGATCCGCAACGTGATGCGCTCGGCGGGCCTCGACGACGAGCTCGCGCCGCGGCCGCGCGAGCACGATGCGCTGGCGCGCGTGATCTCGGAATGGGTCGGTGATTCGGCGACACCCGGCCAGCTCGCCTACTACGAGCGCCGCATCGCGCAGCGCACGCGGCTCCATCGCATCACCGAGACGCTCGGCGCCGTCAGCCTCTGGCTCGGCATCGCGATCAGCGTGTTCCTCGCGGTGTTCTTCCTGCATCTTTCGCAGGACGTGAAGACCGTGCTGGTCGCGGTCATGGCCGCGGTGTCGATCGTCGCCGCGGTGCGCGAAGCCTACGCGTACCGCAAGGCCGACAAGGAGCTCATCAAGCAATACCGCTTCATGCGCCGCATCTTCATCGCGGCGCGCAGCGCGCTCGACAAGACGCGCGATCCCGGCGAGCAGCGCGAGATCCTGCGCGCGCTCGGCGAGGCGGCGCTGGCCGAGCACGCGGAATGGACGTTGATGCACCGCGAGCGCCCACTGGAGCACGGGCGGCTGTAGCGGTCAGTCGACCGGCGGCGCCGTTTCGAAGAGATCGCCGCTCGTCACCTTCGCGTAGACCGGTGCGAAGCTCCGGCGATGGATCGGGCACGGCCCGAGCCGCTCGAGCGCCTCGAAGTGCTCCGGCGTCGAGTAGCCCTTGTGGCGCGCGAAGCCGTAGCCGGGATGCACGGCGTCGAGCTCGCACATCATGCGGTCGCGCACGGTCTTGGCGATGATCGACGCGGCGCTGATCGACGGCTCCTTCGCGTCGCCGTCGACGACGGCGCGGGCGGGGCAGGGCATCGGCTTCGGCAGCTGGTTGCCGTCGACGAGCGCGTAGGCCGGCGCCATCGCGAGCGCGGCGAGCGCACGCTGCATGCCGAGCATCGTCGCGCGGAAGATGTTGAAGCGGTCGATCTCGTCGACGTCGACGGCGACGACCGCGAACGCGAGCGCGCGCTCGCGCACCAGCACGGCAAGGCGGTCGCGCTCGTTCTCGCAGAGGACTTTCGAGTCTGCGAGCCCGACGATGGGCTTCCTCGGATCGAGGATCACCGCCGCGACGACGACCGGTCCCGCGAGCGGCCCGCGGCCGGCTTCGTCGACGCCGGCGAGCATCGCCTCGTCGCACGCGCCGTGGCGGAGCGCGCTCTTGCGCAGGCGCTCGATCCAGCGGCGCACGCGCACGGTCGTCGGCGCGACGAGCGGCAGGGCCGCGTTCATTCGCGCAGGTCCTGCAGCTTGTTGAACACGTAGTCGTGGTACGAGGCGACGAGGTTCATGTCCTTGCAGTCGAGGTAGCGACCCTTGCAGCGCTCGCGGAGCAGCGTGTTGGCCTGGTAGAACGCATCCTTCGGCACGCCGGCGACGTCGAGGACCAGCGCGCCGAGGAACGCGATGTCGAGCACAGGGTAGTCGAACTTGCGCTTCACCGGGAAGTTCGACTTGATGCTGTAGTAGGTGACCATGCTCGAGTTCGGCCCGGCTTCCTTCGGGACCTCCTTCGGGATCGCGTGGATCGCGCCGTCGAACGACGGCTGGTGGTCGCCGAAGTGCATCAGCACGGCCGGATGCTCGCCGCCGAGGAAGAACTTCTCGAGCTCGGTCAGCATCGCGTCGGACTGCTGCAGGCGCTCGAGGTAGTTGCCGAGATTCAGGTTCAGCCAGTCGTCGAGCTCCTTCGGCGGGAACTTGCCGGCGAAGAGAGGCTTGTCGTACGGCGCCGGCAATTCCTTCAGCGGCGTCATGTGCGGGCCGTGCTGGTGCAGCGTCAGCATGAACACGAACAGCGGCTGGTCCGGATGCACGCGCTTCTCGTCGGCGTAGATGCGCTCGAAGACCTTCAGGAGATCGGCATCGGTCGCCTCCCAGCCGAGGCCGTACTCGGTGCCGTCGTAGAACGCGTCGAAGCCGTAGTAGTCGTAGGCGTTGCGCGCGTTGAGGAAATCGCCGGTCATCGGGTAGATCGCGATCGCGCGATAGCCGGCGGCGCGGAACGTGCGCGGCAGCGTGTGGTCGACGCGCGGCGCGAGGTTGTACGGCGCGTAGAGTCCGGCCGCGCCGAACAGCGTATGGGCGAGGCCGGTCAGCACGGCGAATTCGCTGGTCCAGGTGCCGCCGCCGAACGTGTGCACGGTGAGTAGGCCTTTCGCGCGCGTCGACTTGTCCGCGTCGAACATCCTGCGCTTGCAGACCGGCAGCGTGCAGGCCTTGAGGATGCGCGGATCGAACGTCGATTCCTCGAGGATCGCGACGACATCGGGCTTCGTCGCCGGCGCCTGCAGCGGGCGCTCGAGCTTCCAGCTCGTCTTGCGGTCGATCTTGCCGGTGATCGCGGGGCGCGTGACGACCGTGTCGTTGAACGAGGTGAAGAAGTCGGTGAGGAAGCTCCGGTCGTTGATCGTGATCCACATCGGCTTGTTGTAGACGGCCCAGAACGGGCCGTCGGGCGACAGGCTCACCAGCAGCAGCGCCGCCACCGCTGCCGTGCCGAGCACGCGGACCAGCGCGCGCACGCTCTTCGGGCGATGGCGCAGCAGCGAAGGATGCTCGCCGAAGAAGGCGACGAGCAGCAGCACCGGGATCAGCACCACCGCGGCAAGGCTGGCGCCGGCCAGCGTCGGATAGCGCGCGATGACGTCGATCGTGTCGCGGTTGATGAAGTACTGGAGATCCGGCGCGAGCACCGGCGTCTGCAGGTAAATGAACTTCAGCGTGCCGGCGACCTCGATCGCGCCGAACACGAGCGCCGCGACCAGCATCGCGAGCGCGAAACGCGCCGTCGCGAACGAGATCAGGAGCCCGGTCAGCAGCACCAGCGTCGCCGTGAACGCCTTCTCCGGCCAGGTGTGCTCGGTCAGCGGGCCGAACGCGAGCAGCGCCGCGAACGCGACCAGCGCGAAGATCCGGAGCGCGCGCACGCGGCGCGAGGTCGGCTCGATCGGGGTCAGCATGCGGGGCTCGTCACCGAATCATCGTGCGGACGCGGCATCGGCGCGTCAATGCGCAGTGCAGCGCGGTCAAGGCGTGCGATCTCCGCGCGGCGCGTCGATCAGCGCGGCGATCGCGGCCGCCGCCGAGCGGCTGGCGTCGCGGCGCAGCTCGAGATGGAGGTGCCGGTACTCGGCGAGCAGCGGCAGCGACGTCTGACGCTCGCGGAGCGCGGGCTCGAGCGCGTCGGCGAGCGCCTCCGGCGTGCAGGCGTCCTGCATCAGCTCGGGCACGAGATCGCGTCCGGCGAGCACGTTCGGCAGCGAGTAGCGCGATGTCTTGAGGAGGCCAAAGCCCTTGACGATGCGATACGTCAGCGGCGACACGCGATACGCGACCGCCATCGGCCGCTTCGCGAGCATCGCTTCGAGCGCGGCGGTGCCCGAAGCGAGCAGGATCGCGTCGGCGGCGATCATCGCTTCGTGCGCGTGATTGTCGACGACGTGGAAGCAGCCGGTTTCCGTCCCGTCGAAGGCTGCCTCGAAGGCCTGCCGGCACGCCGCGTTCGCCATCGGCGCGACGACATGCAGGTCAGGCAGCCGCTCGCGTAACAGCCGCGCGGCACCGATGAAATCCTTCGCGAGCCGCCGGATCTCGCCGAGCCGGCTGCCGGGCAGCAGCGCGAGCACCGGCACGCCGTCGGGCACGCCGAGCGCGGCGCGCGCCGGCGCCTTCGCCGGATCGAGCGGAAACGCATCGGCGAGCGGATGCCCGACGAACGTCGCGTTGACGCCGTGCTGCGCGTAGATGTCGGGCTCGAACGGAAACAGGCAGAGCACGAGATCGGCGCTCTGTCCGATCGTGCGCGCGCGCTTCGCGCGCCAGGCCCAGATCGACGGGCTGACGAAGTGCACTGTGCGGATGCCGCGGGCCTTGAGCCTGCGCTCGAGGCCGAAATTGAAATCGGGCGCGTCGATGCCGATGAACGCATCCGGTTCGAACGCGAGCGCGCGCTTGCGCACGTCGCGGCGCAGCGCGAGGAGCCGCGGCAGGTGCCTGACGACTTCGGCGAGGCCCATCACCGCGAGCTCGTCGGCCGCGTGCCACGCGTCGAATCCGGCGGCCTGCATGCGCGGACCGCCGACGCCGGCGAACGTCGCGTCGGGATAGCGCTCGCGCAGCGCCGCGATGAGACCCGCGCCGAGCAGGTCGCCGGAGGCCTCGCCGGCGACGAGGGCGAAGCGGGGCGGGCGGGTGCCGCTCACGGCTTACCTCATCAACGCGCGTTCGCTGCTCGCGATGAACTCGAGCATCGTCGCGACGTCGGTGCTGTCGGCGGCCTGCTCGGCGAGCTCGCGGCGCGCGTCGTCGAGCGAACGGCCGCCCATGTAGAGCGTGCGGTAGGCGCGCTTGATCGCGGCGATGCGGTCGGCGTCGAAGCCGCGGCGCTTCAGGCCCTCGGCATTGATGCCGCGCGGGCGGCCGTAGTCGGCGGCGACCATCACGAACGGCGGCACGTCGCCGTTGATGAGGCAGCCCATGCCGACGAACGCGTGCGCGCCGATCCGGCAGAACTGGTGCACGCCGGAGAAGCCCGACAGGATCACGTGATCGCCGATCGCGACGTGCCCGGCCAGCGTCGCGTTGTTCGAGAACACCGTGTGATTGCCGACGACGCAGTCGTGCGCGACGTGCACGTAGGCCATGATCCAGTTGTCGTGGCCGATGCGCGTGACGCCGCCGCCCTCGCCGGTGCCGCGGTTCAGCGTGACGAACTCGCGGATCAGGTTGCGGTCGCCGATCACGAGCGCGCTGTCCTCGCCGCCGAACTTCTTGTCCTGCGGGATCGCGCCGATCGAGGCGAACTGGAAGATGCGGTTGTCGCGGCCGATGCGGGTCAGGCCCTCGATGACGACGTGCGGGCCGATCGTCGTACCGGCGCCGATCTCGACGCCGGGACCGATGACGCTGTACGCGCCGATCGTGACGTTGGCGCCGATGCGCGCGGCCGGATCGACGATCGCGGTCGCGTGGATCATCAGGCGGCGACCTCGGCGCAGAGCATCTCGGCCTCGGCGGCGACCTTGCCGTCGACCAGCGCCTGGCACCAGAAGAGGCTCATGTTGCGCATCGTCCGCTTGTGCTCGACCTCGAGCACGAGCTGGTCGCCCGGCACGACGACGCGGTTGAAGCGCGCCTTGTCGACCTTGACGAGATAGAAAACGACCGGCACGGTCGGATCGTGCGGCACCGAGAGCTTGATCAGCACGCCGCACGCCTGCGCCATCGCCTCGATGATCAGGACGCCCGGCATGACCGGATGGCCGGGGAAGTGGCCCTGGAAGAACGGCTCGTTGATCGTGACGTTCTTGATCGCGGTCAGGCGCTTGCCGTGCTCGAACGCGGTGACGCGGTCGATCAGGAGGAACGGATAGCGATGCGGCAGCATCTTCGTGATGCGCTCGACGTCGATCGGCAGCTCCACGCCGCCATGCTCCTTGTGGGTCATGATTCGGGTTCCCTCCTGGCGGCGTCGATGCGCCGCACGAAATCGTCAAGATGCTTGAAGCGCGCCGCGTTGCGGCGCCAGCGCCGGTTGTCCTGGATCGGCGTGCCCGACGAATACTCGCCGGCCTCGCGCAGGCTGTGCGTGACCAGGCTCATCGCGGTCACGGTGACGCGGTCGGCGATCTCCAGATGGCCCAGTATGCCAGCGCCGCCGCCGATCAGGCAGTAACGGCCGATGCGCGCGCTGCCGGCGACCGCCGAGCAGCCGGCCATCGCCGTGTGGGCGCCGATGAAGACGTTGTGCGCGATCTGGATCTGGTTGTCGAGGCGGACGTCCTCCTCGATCACGGTGTCGCCGAGCGCGCCGCGGTCGATCGTCGTGTTGGCGCCGATCTCGGCGTCGTCGCCGATCGAAACGCCGCCGAGCTGCGGGACTTTCTCCCAATGGTCCTTCGCGAACGCGATGCCGAACCCGTCGGCGCCGATCACGGCGCCGGCGTGGATCAGCACGCGCTTCCCGAGCTTCACGTCCTGGACCAGCGTCACGCGCGCGACCAGCCGCGACTGCGCGCCGACGCGGCAGCCGCGCCCGACGATGCAATGCGGTCCGAGCACGGCGCCGTCGCCGATCTCGGCGTCCGCGTCGACGACGCAGAACGGGCCGATCGACGCCGACGCGGCGACGCGCGCGCCGGCGCCGACGACCGCGCTCGGATGCGCGCCGGGCGCCGCGGCAGGCAGCTTCTCGAACAGCGCCGCGATGCGCGCGAACGCGACGTACGGATCCGGCGCGACGAGCGCGGCGCGCGGGCAGGCATCGGCGTCGGCCGCGCGCACGACGACCGCGTCGGCGGACGTCGTCGCGAGCTGCGCCCGATACTTCGGATTGGCGAGGAACGTGAGCTGTCCCGCGCCGGCGTCGGCGAGCGTGCCGACGCCGTCGATCGGCGTCGCCGCGTCGCCGCGGAGCTCGAGCCCAAACCGCGTCGCGATCTCGCCGAGCGTGTGTGCGCTCATGGCTCGGTGCCGGCGCGGGCGCGGAACTGCTTCTTGAGGCGCTCGAGCACCTGGTCGGTGACGTCGACGCGCGGGCTCGCGAACACGACCGGGCTCGGCACGATGAGGTCGTAGCCCTGCTCGCGCGCGAACTCGACGACGGCGTCGTTGATCTCGCGCCAGCTGCGGTCGAGCTCCTGGTCGCTGCGCGACTTGAGGTCGTTGCGCATCGACTCGCGGTTGCGCTTGATCGAGCGGTCGAGCGCGTCGATCTCGCGCTTCAGGGCGTCGGCGTCGCCGGTCGCCATCGTCGCGCTTTCTTTCGTCTGCCGGTCGCGCAGATCGGCGAGGCGTTTCTCGTCGGCCTTGAGCTGGGTGTCGCGCGGTGCGAACTCGCGCTCGAGCTTCTGGCGGCCGGCGACGACCTGCGGCGCGTTGTCGAGCAGGCGCTTCATGTCGACGTAGCCGATGCGCGCCGGCGCGGGCGCCTGCGCCGCCGCGGGCGCGGCGAGGGTCAGCGCGAGACCCGGCATCAGCGCGAGGCCGAGCACCAGCGCGATCAGCTCACGTGCTTGTGCCCGCCTCGTCACTTCGCTCTCCTCGGCTAGCCGCTCCGGTCCGCTCCTCGAGTCTAGAACGTGTTGCCGAACGAAAACTGGATCGTCTCGGTGTCGTCGCCGTCCTTGCTCCGGATCGGCTTGGCGATGTTGATCACGATCGGGCCGACCGGCGCGCGCCACTGGAACGAAAGGCCGGTCGAGGCGCGCAGCTCGCTCGCGTCCCACGACTGGTAGTCCTTGAACACGTTGCCGACGTCGAGGAACCACGACAGGCGCGTCGAGTCGTTGTCTTCCTTGACGAACGGCGTCGGGAAGATGATTTCGGCCGAGCCCACGGTCTTGAACTCGCCGCCGATCGGCAGGCGGCAATGCGTGTTCGTCGAGGGACAGGTCAGCTCGTTGGTGACGGCGAACGGGCCGAGCGTGTTGTCGCGGAAGCCGCGCACGTCGTTGACGCCGCCGGCGAAGAAGTTCTTGAAGAACGGCAGGCCCGACAGGTCGGAGATGAAGCGCGGATGATCCGGCGGCAACACGCTGTCCGGCGTGCGCCACGTGTCGCCGTAACCGACCGTCAGGTGGCCGTAGAAGGTCAGGTTCCGCGTGATCGGCATGTACTGGCCGTAGCGGTAGAACAGCGTGTAGTACTCGACGGTCGATCCCGGCAGCACGAAATCGAACTGCACCTGCTGCAGCGAGCCGCGCGTCGGGTTCCAGTACCGGTTGCGCGTGTCGTGCGCCCAGGAGAACAGCGTCTCCCAGGTATGGAAGGTGTGGTTGCCGATGTTGTCGATGTAGTCGATGAATTCCTGCGGCGTCAGGCCGACTTCGGTGGTGACGCCGGTCTTGCTGACGCCGAGCTGCGCGGTGACCGTGTCCGATTCGGTGATCGGGATGCTGAGGTACGTGTCGAACGCGTCGCTGTTGGTCAGGTAGCTCGCGAGGTTGTCCTCGCCGGCGTCGAATTCGGTGTGGTGGAAGTCGTAGCCGATGCCGATGCCGTCGGTCGTGAGGTACGGCTCGTAGTACGAGAACTCGTAGCGCTTGAGGAACGAGGACTGCTGCGCCGTGATGCCGACCTTGTCGCCGGTGCCGAAGAAGTTGTTCTGCGTGACCGCGATGCTGGCGATGAGGCCCTGCACCTGCGAGTAGCCGAGGCCGAACGTGAAGCTGCCGGAGTTCTGCTCCTCGAGCGAGACGACGATGTCGACCTGGTCCTCGGTGCCGGGCACCTTGGGCGTGTCGATCTGGACGGTCTTGAAGTAGCCGAGGCGCTGCAGGCGGATCTTCGAGCGGTCGATCGCGGCCTGCGAGTACCACGCGCCTTCGAGCTGGCGCATCTCGCGGCGGATGACTTCGTCTTCGGTATGCACGTTGCCCTTGAAGACGATGTTGCGCACGTACACGCGCTTGCCGGGATTGACGAAGAAGTTGAGGCCGACCTCGCGCTTCTCGCGGTCGATCGTCGGGATCGGGTTCACCTCGGCGAACGCGTAGCCGATGTTCGCGAGCACGGCCGAGATCGCGTCCGAGGACTGCTCGACCTTCTGGCGCGAGAAGAGAT
>DATFRS010000115.1:0-5831 GCA_035263065.1 Rhodanobacteraceae bacterium | reverse complement strand
CATGCCGAGCAGCGACAGCATCGTGATCACCGTGCGGAAAGCGACGTCGTTCGAGCGCTTCTCGAAATGGCTGCCGGATTCCAGCGTGGCCGCGATCGCGCCGTGCAGGTTCGCATAGTTCTCGCCGTCGCCGCCGGTGGTGCCACCGGAGAACTTGTTCCAGCCCATGATGATGTGCGGCAGGCCGAGCCTGGAGAAGAATTCGATCGCATGCTTCTCGGCGATCAGGAACGGATCCTGCGCGATCGGCGCCGAGTGCAGGTCGAGGAAGTAGTCGCACTCGCGCAGGATCGATTTCAGCTCCTGCGCGCGCCGGTACTCGTACGCCGTGCGATCGACGTCGGGCGCGTACTCGTCCTTGTACATGCGGTTGAGGTTGTACTTGAGGTAGCGCCGCTCCGCGGCGATCGCCTCGGCGTTGCCGCGCGCGAGCGTCAGCGAGCCCTTGAGCAGCGTGCGCGCGCCGGTGAAGAAGTCGAACAGCAGCTTGTCGACGGCGTGGATGCCGCTGATCTCGTCGCCGTGCACGCCGCTGAACATGACGACGCGCGGACCATTCGCGTCGGTCGTGATGCGCACGACGCCCGGAATCTTCGAGTCCTTGACCATCTTCATGCGCGTCGCTCCTGTCCGGCTGCCGCAACGAGCCTCTGCGCCGCTTCGGCGAGCGCGCGCGGCGTGACCATGCGCTGGCTGACGATCTCGCCGCCGTACTTGCCGGCGATTTCCTTGAACTTGCGTTCCCAGAGGTTCTCGAAGAAGACGACGAGCGCCGACTCGTTCGGCTGCAGCTTGTCGGCGACCGCCTGCAGCGCCTCGGCGGAAAGGCCGAAGTCGCCTTCGGCAGCCGCCTGCGCGGCCGCCTTGATCGCGGCTGCGGTCGACGCGGCCGGACGGTGCTCGATGATGCGGCTCGTGACCGCGGTGATGATCGCGTTGAACTCGGCGACATCGGCCGCGTCCTCGAGGCCGCTGCCTTCCACGCCGGCGACTTTTCCGTCCGGCCCCTTGCGCACGAAGAGGAACGCGTCCGGTCGCACGCTCTTCGGGTCGAGCAGGCGCTTGACGTCTTCGAGCACGTCGATCGGGAAGACGTTGCCGCTGAACTTCGCGACGAGCAGGTTGATCGAGCCGAACTTCGCGAAATCGAGCGACGCGAGCTTCACCTCCTCGGCGAGGTTCGTCGCCGCGCGCTGCTTGCCGCGGATGACGATGCCAAGGTGCTCGAGCTTCGGATTGCGTTTGCGGTCGTTGCCCATGACGTGCTGCCAGCTCGCCTCGAACATGCCGCGCGGCACGAACGCCTTGCAGTTGCGCACGTAGGGGTCCTGGAAATACACGTTGTCCGCGTCGACGCCGAGCACCGAGATGTAGTGGCCCGCGTTGAAGTCCTCGCCGAGCTTCCCCGACTGCGACCCGCGCCAGACCTGCGCGAGCGCGATCATCGGATCGCCGTCGGCGGTCAGCGCCTGCACCTCGTCGAGCGAAAGGCCTTGCTTGACCTCGGCTTCGAACCCGAGCGCGCGCGCCGCCTGCGCGATCTTTTCCGGATACGTGCCTTCCTCTTCGGTCGTGCCCATGAGCCGCATGAGCTCGTCCTCGTCGACGTCATTGCCCCAGTAGGCGAGGACGGACTGCAGGGCGGAAGCGCCGCACGAATATTCGGTGGTCTGGCGCGTGCGTTTCAGAAGGCGAAAGTGGGTCATGCGCGTTCTCTCGGAAGCCTGCCGGCTTGCTGCACCGCGGAGTGATCGAGAGGCTAGCACCGCCGCGAACGTGGGCCTTCCGTAAAACTACCGTGGCTCGCGAGCGGCCGACGCCGGAACGTCGGGCGTCGGCAATGGGCGTCGGCGGCGAGATGCCGCGGCGCGCCGATCGAGCCAGTCGCACCTACGGAACATCTGGTACAGAGCGGCACGATCGGAGAATCGATACTGCACGGACTTTCAAACTCGAAGACCTCGATGTCAGCCTTTCCAGTGTTCAAAGCCGCCGCCGCGCACATCGCCCCCGTATACTTCGATCCGGCGGCCACGGCTGCGAAGGCCTCGTCGGTCATCGCGGAAGCGGCTCGCAACGGGGCATCGCTGGTCGTTTTCTCGGAAAGCTTCCTGCCGGGATACCCGCTGTGGGCGGCGCTGCATGCGCCCATCGACACGCATGCGCATTTCGGGGGCTTCGTCCGCGCGTCGGTTTTCGCCGATGGCCCGGAGATCGCGCGCATACGCCAGGCGGCGGCTCGGGCGGGCGTCCACGTCTCTTTGGGTTTCTCGGAACGCAATCCTGCCAGCGTAGGCGGACTGTGGAACGGCAACCTGCTGATTGGCGCGAACGGTGAAGTGCTTGTCCATCACCGCAAGCTCGTGCCGACGTTCTACGAAAAGCTGGCGTGGAATCCGGGCGATGGCGCCGGCCTGCGCGTCGCGGACACCGCGCTCGGCCGCATCGGTGCATTGATCTGCGGCGAGAACACGAATCCGCTCGCGCGTTTCGCCCTGATGGCTCAGGGCGAACAAGTCCACGTCAGCAGTTTTCCTCCCGCCTGGCCTACGCGCCCGCCTGCGGCCGGCGGCAACTACGACAATCGCGCCGCCAATCGCATCCGTTCCGCCGCGCACTGCTTCGAGGCCAAGTGTTTCGGCATCGTCGTGGCCGGCTGCCTCGACGAGGCCGCCCGCAGAGACATGGCCGCCGACAGCAAGGCCGCCGCCGCGGTGCTGGAGCAGACCTCGATGGCTGGAAGCTACTTCCTCGATCCGACCGGAGCGCTCATCGGTGAGGAGCGACTCGACGAAGGGATTGCCTACGCCGAGCTGGATCTCTCCCTCTGCGTGGAGCCGAAGCGCTTCCACGACGTCGTCGCCGGCTACAACCGATTCGACGTCTTCGACCTGGTCGTAGACCGCACGCGTCACGCGCCGATCCGGTTCACGGAAGTCGATTCCGCCCCGGAGCACGCCAGGTCATCATGAAAACGCCGGCACGGGGCCGGCGTCTGGTAACTCGTTGATTTTCTGGTGGAGCGGAGGAGGATCGAACTCCCGACCTTCGCATTGCGAACGCGACGCTCTCCCAGCTGAGCTACCGCCCCACACGAGGGCGCGCATCATAGCGTCTAAGTCGCGGAACACCAAGTCATTCGTTGTTACGCGGATCCCAGGGATACCGGCTCAGGCGGTGAGGCGCTCGCGAAGAGCGCCGTAGTCGACCGCGATCGGCTCGCTTCTCGACGGCCGGTCCAGCAGCGCCTTCAGCGCCGGCGGCACCTCGACCGGACCGCCGATCAGCGGCTCGATGACCGTCTCGAACTTCGCCGGATGCGCCGTCGCGACGACGGCGTAGTCGCGGGTGTCGCCGCGCTGGCGCAGCCGCGCCAGCACGCGCGCCGCCGTCGCCGTGTGCGGGCAGATCAGCGTGCCGTAGCGGGCGCGGCTCGTGCGGATCTCGTCGCGGATCTCGTCGTCGGCGACGCTCTCGGCGGCCAGCGCGCGGCGCAGCGTCGCGTCGTCGGAATAGAGCCAGCGCAGGCGCTCGAAATTGCTCGGCGCGCCGACGTCCATTGCGTTGGCGATCGTCGCGACGCTCGGCTGCGGCTCGTACGTGCCGCCGGCGAAGTAGTCCGGCAGCACGCGGTTCGCGTTCGTCGCGAGCGTGATGTCGCCGACCGGAAGACCCGTCGCGCGCGCCAGCACGCAGGCAAGCGCATTGCCGAGATTGCCGGTCGGCACGACGAAGTTGAGCCGCCGCCCGTGCAGCAGCCAGTGCGCCAGCGCCGCATGCGCGTAGTACGCCATCTGCGGCAGCAGTCGGCCGAGGCTGATGCTGTTCGCGGACGTCAGCGGCACCGTGCGCTTCAGCGTCTCGTCGGCGAGCGCGCGCTTGGCGAGCGCCTGGCAGTCGTCGAACGAGCCGTCGACGCGCAGCGTCACCACGTTGTCGCCGAAGCAACCCAGCTGATGCGCCTGCCGCGGCGAGACGCGGTGGTCGGGATACAGGATGACGACGCGAAAGCCGGGCCGCTGGTGGAACGCGGCGGCGACGGCCGCGCCGGTGTCGCCGGACGTCGCGGCGAGCACGGTCGTCGGCGCTGCGCCCGGCGCGTGCAGTCGCGCGAGGCACGCGGCGAGGAACCGCGCGCCGAAATCCTTGAACGCGGCGGTCGGGCCGTGGAACAGCTCGAGCAGCCAGGTCCGCGGCGCCATCGCGCGCATCGGCAGCGGGATGTCGAGCGCCTCCGCCGCGATGGACGGGAGTTCTGGGGCGAGCGGATCGCCGAGGAAGAACCGCTCGAGCAGCGCGGCGGCGAGCGTCGGCAGCGGCTCGCGCCCGCTGAACGCATCGGTACGGAACAGCGGCAGCGCCTCCGGCACGAACAGGCCGCCGTCCGCCGCGAGGCCGGCCGCGAGCGCAGCGCCCAGCGTGACCGGCTTCGTGTCCCCGCGTGTGCTCAGGTAGCGCATGCAACGACCTCCGTTCTCGGGCCCGCGACCGGCGAGATCCACGCGTCGCTGTCGAGCCCCGCCCGCCCGAACGCGTCGCGCATCGCCGTCGACGCGTTGCGCGCGATCGCCGCATTCTCGCACCAGGCGAACACGCTCGGGCCGGCGCCCGAGATGCTCGCGCCGAGCGCACCGGCGTCGAGCGCCGCATGCTTGACCGCATCGAACCCCGGAATCAGCGCGCTGCGGCGCGGTTCGACGAGCACGTCGCTCAGCGCGGAGCCGATCAGGCTCACATCGTTGCGGAAGCAGCCCGCGAGGAGCTGCGCGAGATTCGCGCTCTGCTCGACGAACGTCGCGAGCTCGTAATCGCCTTCGAGTACGGCGCGCGCGGCGCGCGTCTCGAGCACCGCATGCGGATGCACGAGCACGCACTGCAGCGCGCCCGGCACCGGAATGGGTACGAGCCGGTCGCTCGTCGCGAGCACGAGCCCGCCGAGCAGCATCGCACCGACGTTGTCGCCGTGGTGGCTGCCGCTCGCGACGGCCTCGCCGTCGAGCGCGAACGGGTAGAGCTCCTCGCGCGCGAGCGGCACGTCGAGCAGCGAGTTCGCCGCGACGAGCGCCGCGACCGCCGACGCCGCCGAGCCGCCCATGCCGGAGCCGTAGGCGATGCCCTTGTCGATCTCGATCTCGAAGCCGAAGGCGGGATCGATCGCGCGCTGCAGCGCGATCAGTGCCGCGCCGGCCGTGTTGCGCTCGGCCTCGGTCGGCAGCGATGCGCCGCCGCGGACGGCGACGATGCGCACGCCGGGCGCGTCGACGCGGCGCACGATCACGCGATCGCCCGGCCCATGGATCGTGTGCCCGAGGATGTCGAAGCCGACGCCGACGTTGCCGACGCTCGCGGGCGCGAACGCTGCCGCCTGCGACCTCACAGCCGCGCTCCGAGCGCCGAGGCGACACGCAGGACGTCGGCGAAGACGCCGGCGGCGGTCACTTCGGGACCGGCGCCCGGACCCTGCACGACCAGCGGATTGTCGCGGTAGCGGTGCGTCGTGAACTGCACGATGTTGTCCGTCAGGCGAAGATGCGCGAACGCATGATCCTCGGCGAGCTCGACCAGGCCGACGTGCGCGCGGCCTTCGCGATCGAGGCGCGCGACGTAGCGCAGCACGCGGCCGTCGCGTCGCGCGCTCGCGTGGCGCTCGGCGATGGGCGCGTCGAGCGCGTCGAGGCGCGCGAGGAACGTCGCGGCATCGACGTCGCGCAACGACGGCGGCACGAGGCTTTCGACCTCGACGTCGTCGAGCCCGAGCGCGCCGCCGGCTTCGCGCGCGAGGATGACGAGCTTGCGCGCGACGTCGGTGCCGGCGAGGTCCTCGCGCGGAT
>DATFRS010000114.1:0-7323 GCA_035263065.1 Rhodanobacteraceae bacterium | reverse complement strand
ACGTAAGGTGCCGGCGTCGGCTCCGCGACGCGCGGCAGCTCGGACGTCGGCGTGCGCTCGTACACCGGATACGGATTCACGGGTGCGGGTGTCGGCGCCGGTGCGCTCGCAACCGGAGCGGGTTCGCTGGCGGGCGTCTCGACGAGCTGCGGCCGCGGCGTTTCGCGGACGACCTTCGCAGGCTCGGCAGGCGCAGGGCCATCGCCGATCACGAAGTGTGCGCGCGACTCCGGCTTCGGCGCCGGCGGCTCTGCGGCGCGCGGTTCGCCCGCGGGTGCCGCGGGAGCTGGACGCTCTGCCGTGGCGTGACGCGCTTCGCGACTCCGGTCTTCGTCATCGAAATCGCCGCCGCCCGCGCTGTTCTGCGACGGCGCTTCCGCGCCGCCTTCGAGCCCGGCCGCGCCCTTGCGACGACGACGGCCACCGCGGCGACCGCGACGGCGCGAACGCATTTCGTCGCGCGGCGAGCCTTCGACCGATGCGGGATCGAGCGTCGGTGCGGGAAGCGCGGGCTTCGCCGGCTCCGTTGCTGCGGCGGCGGTTGCGGACGGAAGGGCAGGCGTCGACGCGACCGGCGGTGCCGCCGCGGCAGGCGGCTGCGGCTTCGGCTCGGCGGGCGGACGCGGCGCGGGTTGCTGCTGGCGCGGCTGCTGCTGGACGGCCGGCTGCTCGCCGGTCGTGCGGCCGGGCCGCTCGTCGCGCTTCTGCTGCGGGTTGCCGCGCTGCTGCTGCTTCTGCGGCTGATTCTGCTGGCGTCCCTCGCGGCGATTCGCCGGCGCCTGCTGTTCCTGACGTTGCTGGCGCTGCTGCTGCGCGGGTCGGTTCTGCTGACTGCCGCGCTGCGCGTTGTCGCGTGCGGGTTGCTGCGGACGTTGCGCGGCCGGACGCGGCGCAGCCGGCTTCGCGGCGACCGGTGGCGCGACCGGCGTCGGCTCGCTGCGGAAGAAGCCGAACAGGCGCGTGAGGAAGCCACCGCCGTTGCTCGCGTGTACGGGAGCAGCCGCGGGCGCCGCAGCGGCGACGGGCGCGGGTGCAACGGGCTCCGGACGTTCCGGTGCGGGCGTCGCGCGGACCACGCCGGCGACGGCCGGCGCCTCGGGTTCCTCGCTCGGGCGCGCCATCTGCGGCAGCGCGGTCGGCTGCACGGGCGTCGTGCGCTGGTAACTCGGCTTGGTTTCTTCGCCGAGGTCGGCCATGCGCAGGCGCTGGATCTCGAGGTGCGGGGTCTCGAGCTTGTCGTCGGCGACGACGATCACGGCGACGTCGTGGCGGATCTCGATCTCGGTGAGCTGCTTGCGCTTCTCGTTGAGCAGGAAGTTCGCGACCATCGGCGGCGCCTGCACGAGCACCTGCCCGGTGTTCTCCTTCATCGCGTGCTCTTCGACGAGACGCAGCGCCGACAGCGACAGCGACTCGACGCCGCGGATGCGGCCGTGGCCTTCGCAGCGCGGACAAACAATTTGCGTCGCCTCGCCGAGGCTCGGACGCAGGCGCTGGCGCGACATCTCGAGGAGACCGAAGCGCGAGATGCGCCCGATCTGCACGCGCGCACGGTCGAGCTTGAGCGCATCGCGGAGCTTTTCCTCGACGTCGCGCTGGTGGCGCGGCGAGTCCATGTCGATGAAGTCGATGACGATGAGGCCGCCGGCGTCGCGGATGCGCAGCTGGCGCGCGATCTCGACGGCCGCCTCGCAGTTCGTGTTGAACGCGGTCTCTTCAATGTCGCCGCCTTTGGTCGCCTTCGACGAGTTGATGTCGATCGAGGTGAGCGCCTCGGTGTGGTCGATGACGATCGAGCCGCCGGACGGCAGGCGCACCTGGCGTTCGAACGCGTTTTCGATCTGCGTTTCGATCTGGAAGCGCGAGAAGAGCGGGGTGGTGTCCTTGTAGAGCTTGAGCTTGCGCAGGTTGTTCGGCATCACCTGCTGCATGAACTCGCGCGCGTCGTTGTAGAGCTCGTCGTGGTCGATCAGGATCTCGCCGATGTCGCCGCGCAGGTAATCGCGCAGCGCGCGGATGATGAGCTTGGATTCCTGGTAGATCAGGAACGGACCCGGGCGCGACTCGGCGGCCTCGGAGATCGCCTTCCAGAGCTGCAGGAGGTAATCGAGGTCCCACTGGAGCTCTTCGGCGTCGCGGCCCATGCCGGCGGTGCGCACGATGAGGCCCATGTCCTCGGGAAGGTTCAGGTGATCGAGCGCGTCCTTGAGGTTCTGCCGGTCCTCGCCCTCGATGCGGCGCGACACGCCGCCGGCGCGGGGATTGTTCGGCATCAGGACGAGGTAGCGGCCGGCGAGGCTGATGAACGTGGTCAGCGCCGCGCCCTTCGTGCCGCGTTCTTCCTTGTCGACCTGGACGACGACGTCCTGGCCTTCCTTCAGGAGCTCGCGGATGCCGGCCTTGTTATGGTCGACGCCGGAGGCGAAGTAGAGGCGGGAGATTTCCTTGAGCGGAAGGAAGCCGTGACGCTCGGCGCCGTAGTCGACGAAGCAGGCTTCCAGCGAAGGCTCGACGCGCGTGATGCGCCCTTTGTAGATGTTCGCCTTCTTCTGTTCCTTGGAGGGGATCTCGATGTCGAGATCGTAAAGCGTCTGGCCTTCAACGATGGCCACCCGCTACTCTTCACGCTGAGTTGCGTTGATCAACATGCGTTTCATTGTCGTGTTTCCTTAGGCCGGCGCTCGACTGCCGTCGCGCGCTGCGCGGGTGACGCGCTGCGGGCGGACGGCGGCAGGAGCGCCTGCCGTTTTCTCTGCCAGCGCATCCGCGCGCCGGCGTTATGGGGTTGTCGCGTGCCCGCAGACTCCGGCCGTCTTTCCGACGGCAAGCAGTCACCGACTCGAACCGTTACGATGACTCAGGTCCTGCACCACGCTCCGACGGAGTTACCGAGGGCGGGAGCCGTGAGGACGTGACGGGGCGAGTGCGCTCTTGTTCTGTTCCCCAACTCCCGCGGACGAGGCCGGGGAACCGCGCGATACGCACTTGCAGCATATCAGTTCCGGATAGATTTTTTCAATGAAGACACAGACTTCGGCGGGTTTTCGCGATCCCGCCTCCGCTCCGCGCGTCGAAACCGTCGAGGTGCCCGAGGACCGCGACGGGCAGCGCGTCGACAACTTCCTGACTGCGCGGCTCAAAGGGGTTCCGAAAAGCCTCGTCTATAGGCTGCTGCGTACGGGGCAGGTGAGGGTGAACGGCAAGCGGGCCAAGCCCGACCTGCGGCTTTCGGCCGGGGACGCGGTCCGGATCCCGCCCGTCCGGACCGCCGAGAAGGCCGACCCCGGGGTCGCGCCGAGCAGCCAGACTGCCCGTATCGAGGCCGCGATCCTGTCCGAGGACCGCGAGTTCCTCGTGCTCGACAAGCCGGCCGGCATCGCGAGCCACGGCGGCAGCGGCGTCAGCTTCGGCGCGATCGAGCTCCTGCGCGCCTCGCGCCCGCGCGACACGCTCGAGCTCGTGCACCGGCTCGACCGCGACACGAGCGGCGTGCTCGTGCTCGCGAAGAAGCGCTCCGCGCTGACGGCGCTGCAGGCCGAGATCCGCGAGGGGCGCGTCGAGAAGCGCTATCTTGCGCTGCTCGCCGGCGCGCTGCCGCAGCAGCGGCTCACGGTCGACGCGCCACTGCGGAAGTCAGTGCTGCAAGGCGGCGAGCGCATGGTGCGCATCGACGAGGAAGGAAAGCCGTCGCGCTCGCGCTTCGCCGAAGTCGAGCGGTTCGCGTCGGCGACGCTCGCCGAGATCGCGATCGAGACGGGACGCACGCATCAGATCCGCGTGCATTCGGCGCACATCGGACATCCGGTCGCCGGCGACGAGAAGTACGGCGATCGCGAGTTCAATCGCGCGGTGCGCGAGAAGGGGTTGAAGCGCCTGTTCCTGCATGCGGCGCGGTTCGAGTTTTCGATCGGGGAACGCGCGTACGGCTTCAGCGCGCCGCTACCCGATGACTTGAAGCGCGTGCTGGATGCGCTCGGGTCGTCCAACTCCCGTCATCCCCGCGAAAGCGGGGACCCAGCGCCTTCCGTCGTCTCTCACAAGAGGCAAAGGCGCTAGGTTCCCGCTTTCGCGGGAATGACGAGGGTTTGTTACTTCGCGCCGGTAACGATGTCCTCGACCTTCGCCGCCGAAATGAAATCGTTGAGCGAAAGCCCGCCGACATCGTGCGTCGAATAGCTCACGACGCACCGGTTGTAGTGCACTTCGAGATCCGGATGATGATCCTCGCGATGCGCGATCGACGCGACCGCGTTGACGAACGCCATCGTGTGGAAGTAGTCGGCGAACTTGAAGGTCTTCGCGATCGAGCCGCCGTCCGCGCCCTTGGTCCAGCCCGGCAGTTCCTTGAGGTAGCCCGCGATCGCGTCGGCGCCGAGGCCGGCGTCCTTGCCCTTGAGCGGGCGGCAGTGCTGCGCGCGCAGCGATTCGATGCTCATGGCGTGCCTTAAGTCGATCCTCGCTGGAAAGTATAGACGCGTGACCCCACGTCGATTCAGGACTAGAATGGTCCTGATTCAGCGAAGCCTCACATGATCACGCTCTCCGACACCGCGCAGGAACACTTCGCCAAGCTCGTCGCGCAGCAGGGCATCGACGGGCTCGGCATTCGCCTGCGCGCCGTCGATGCCGGCACGCCGAAGGGCGACTGCCATCTCGAGTTCTGCGAGCCCGCCGATCTCGACGGCACCGAGTGGGAAATCGAGTGCCGCGAGTTCTCGCTGTACGTCGATTCGGCGAGCCGTCCGTATCTCGACGGCGCGACGATCGACTTCGACAAGTCGCCGACCGGCGGCGCGCTGACGATCCGTGCGCCGGGCCTGCGCGGCACGCCGCCCGGCGAGGACGCGAGCATCGTCGAGCGCGTGCGCTACGTGATCGAAACCGAGATCAACCCGCAGCTCGCCTCGCACGGCGGGCGCGTGAGCCTTCGCGAAGTCACCGGCGAAGGCATCGTCGTGCTGCAGTTCGGTGGCGGCTGCCACGGCTGCGGCATGGTCGACGCGACGCTGCGCGGCGGCGTCGAGCGCACGTTGAAGCAACGCGTGCCGGGCGTCACCGGCGTCGCGGACGCGACCGATCATTCGACCGGCACGAATCCCTACATGCGACGCCGCGCCTGAAGGCGTCGGTTACTGCGACACCTTCCCGTGCAGGTCGGTGAGCTTGCCGCCGTCCAGCGACGAGAAGTGCTCGGCGAGATCCTCGATGTCCTGATCCGACAGCGTGGCGGCGAAGCCGGCCATGATCGGATTCTTGCGCTCGCCCTGCTTGTACTCGTGCAGCGCCTTGACGAGGTAGTCGCGGTACTGGCCGGCGAGGCGCGGGTACTGCGGATCGACCGTCGCGTTGCCGTCGGCGGAATGGCAGGCCTGGCACGGAACCGACTTGGTCTTGCCGGCTTCGGCGTCGCCCTTCGCGAATGCGGACGTGGAGGCGACCAGCATCGCAAGCGCCAGCGGAACGAAGCTACGAAACGTCATCGCGGACTTCCTCATCGATTCGATCATGGGGCGAGGCTCGACAGATACGTGGCGATGTCCTTGATGTCCTGCTCGGACAGGCTCTCGCCCTGGGCGCGCATCGTCGGATGCGCACGCTCGCCCTTCTTGTATTCGGTCAACGCGGCGACGAGGTACTCGTAGTTCTGGCCGCCGATCTTCGGCACGTGATAGTTCGGGTACGGATTCTTCCAGCCCGGAATGCCGTGACAGCCGGCGCAGGTGTAGACCTTGAGTTTTCCGGCCGTGGCATCGCCTTTTTCGGCGGCGACGGTGGGCAGGGCGAACGAGAGGGCAGTGGCTAGCAGCAGCGCTCGGGTCATTGTCGATTCCGATTCTTGAAAAACGCGGGCTTGCGAAACGCAGGCGTCAAAACCGCGAAAGTATATCGTGTCCGTTCGCACCGGCGAGCTACGTAACAACGACGAGCGCGGAGTGTGCAGTGGCCGCCGTGCGCGGCGCCGGTTTTTTCGTGCGGCAAACTGACGCAACCAAACGCCCTCTCGGCGCATCTGACAACCCGCGCGTGACTACCGGCTCAGGACGGAAGGGGGCCGGAAGCTCATGCTTCGCTGCAACAAAAAAATCTTGCCTTCCCCTCTTGCGGTTCACTAGTGATGTAGTCTAGTATAACACTAGGTCAACCCACCAGGCCGACTGCCATGCTCCCGAACTCCTCTTCGATCCGCCCCCTCCGGGTCCGTCGTGCTGCCGGCACGCTGGCCCTGGCCCTCTTTATCGCGCTTTCCGCGGGTTGCGGAGGCGGCAACGAGCCCGGCAAGGACGCCAATGCCCAGGCCGCCATTCCGGTCGAGGTCGCTCCGGCCTCGCACCAGGCGGTGACCGCCAACTACTCGGGCACGGCAACCCTCGAGGCCGTCGGCGACGCCCAGGTCGTCACCAAGACGACCGGCATCATCCTGAAGCTGATGGTCGAGGAGGGCGCCCGCGTCGAGAAGGGCCAGCTCCTCGCGCAGCTCGACGACGACGCCGCGCGCAACAAGCTCGCGCAGGCCGAAGCGACGCTGAAGAAGGCCGAAGCCGCGTTCGACAAGTCCGAGAAGGGCATCGCGAAGAGCCTCGTGCCGCGCGCCGACTACGACCGCGACAAGTTCGACCTCGAGACGCAGCGCGCGATCGTCGAAGGCGCCAAGATCGATCTCTCGTACACCCGCATCGTCGCGCCGATCTCGGGCGTGATCGCCAAGCGCTCGGTCAAGGTCGGCAACCTCGTGCAGGCGAACCAGTCGCTGTTCCAGATCGTCGACATGGATCCGCTGCAGGCTGTCCTGAACGTGCCCGAGCGCGATCTCGATACGCTCAAGCCCGGCCAGCCCGTGCATCTTCGCGTCGATGCGCTGCCCGAGCGCACGTTCGACGGTCTCGTCGCGCGCGTCGCGCCGGTCGTCGATGCGACCAGCGGCACGTTCCGCGCGACCTGCGAATTCCGCGACACGACCGCGACGCTGAAGCCCGGCATGTTCGGTCGCATCGACGTCGTCTACGACCAGCGCCACGACGCGCTCGTCGTGCCGCGCTCGGCACTCGTCGAGGAAGACGGCGAGAGCGCCGTGTTCGTGATCGAGCCCGCGCCGCCGAAGAAGGTCGACGACAAGGCGAAGGAAAAGGACAAGCCGAAGGCGAAGGCGGGCGAGGCCGTCGCGGCCGAGAAGAAGCCCGACGCGCCGCTCTTCGTCGCCAAGCGCCGCGTCGTCAAGACCGGCTACGCCGAGAGCGATCGCGTCGAAGTGCGCGACGGCTTGAAGGACGGCGAGCGCGTCATCACGATCGGCCGCAACGCCGTGCGCGACGGCACCGAAGTCAC